>CAZFHV010000103.1:0-12455 GCA_964519095.1 uncultured Chromatiaceae bacterium
GGGATCAAATTCACCAGGGAAGTTCATAGAGCATGAAATGTGTGTAATGGGATGGCGTAAGCGCCCAACAAGGGCTTCCGGGCGTAGAAGGTCAGGAAGCGGTTTCCGGTGGAGCTGGGTCGGGGACTTACGGCGGTGAAATGAGTGGGCGGACTGCCGTCGTGGCCCGGATCGAGCTGCCGACGTGTCAGGTGCCGTTCGTGGCAGCCGCCGGTGGCGTGCCAGGGGCGATTTCAATATTCTGTTGCGCCATGTCGGGAAAGCTGTTCATTCAGACCTTTGGCTGTCAGATGAACGAGTACGACTCGGCCAAGATGGCCGACGTGCTGCGGGAGTCCCATGGCCTGGAGCTCACCGACCGCCCCGAAGAGGCGGATGTGCTGTTGCTCAACACCTGTTCCATCCGCGAGAAGGCCCAGGAGAAGGTCTTTTCCCAGCTCGGTCGCTGGCGGCCCTGGAAGCTGCGCCGGCCGGGGCTGGTGATCGGGGTGGGGGGTTGCGTGGCCAGCCAGGAGGGGGAGGGGCTGCGCCAGCGGGCGCCCTTCGTGGACCTGGTGTTCGGTCCCCAGACCCTGCAACGGCTGCCGGAGATGCTCAACGAGGCCCGCCGCACCCACCGGGCGGTGGTGGACGTGTCCTTCCCCGAGATCGAGAAGTTCGACCGCCTGCCGGAGCCCCGCGCCGAGGGGCCCACCGCCTTCGTCTCCATCATGGAGGGCTGCTCCAAGTACTGCAGCTACTGCGTGGTGCCCTACACCCGCGGGGAGGAGGTGAGCCGCCCCTTCGACGATGTGATCGCCGAGGTGGTCTCGCTGGCGGGGCAGGGGGTGCGGGAGGTGAACCTCCTGGGGCAGAACGTCAACGCCTATCGCGGCACCACGCATGACGGCGGGGTAGGGGACCTGGCGCTCCTCATCCGCTATGTGGCCGCCATCGAGGGCATCGAGCGCATCCGCTTCACCACCTCCCACCCGGTGGCCTTCTCCGATGCCCTCATCGAGACCTTCGCGGAGGTGCCGGAGCTGGTCAGCCACGTCCACCTGCCGGTGCAGAGCGGCTCGGACCGGGTGCTGGCCATGATGAAGCGGGGTCACACGGCCCTCGAGTATCGCGCCAAGATCCGCCGCCTGCGGCGGGCGCGGCCGGGGATCAGCCTCTCCTCGGATTTCATCGTGGGCTTCCCCGGGGAGACCGAGGCGGACTTCGCCGCCACCCTGGCCCTGGTGGAGGAGATCGGCTTCGACCGCTCCTTCAGCTTCATCTATAGCCCCCGGCCCGGCACCCCCGCCGCCGATCTGCCCGACGACACCCCGCGCGAGGTCAAGCAGGCCCGGCTGGCGCTCCTCCAGCACCGCCTGACCCAGCAGGAGCAGGCCATCAGCCGCCGCATGGTGGGGGGCTTGGAGCGGGTGCTGGTGGAGGGACCCTCCCGCAAGGACCCCAGCCAGCTCGCGGGTCGCACCGAGAACAACCGGGTGGTCAACTTCCGGGGCGACCCTTCGCTGATCGGCGAGCTGGTGGAGCTGCGTATCACCGAGGCCCTGCCCAACTCCCTGCGCGGCGAGCGGGTGGCACCCCTGGCCCGCAGCGCCTGAGTCAGCCCCACCGATCCCTTGACTCTTCCCCCCGTCTCGGTCGAGCTGGAGCTGTCTCCCGCCGACAATAGCCGCCTCGCCAACCTCTGCGGTCAGCTCGACGGGCACCTGCGTCAGATCGAGCGGCGTCTGGGGGTGGAGCTCAACAACCGGGGGCACCAGTTCCGGGTGATCGGCGAGCGGCGGGCGGTGGAGGCCGCCGCGGAGCTGCTCAAGGACCTGTACCGGGACACCGAGACCGAGGTCCTCACCCCCGAGCGGGTCCATCTCTCGCTCCAGGAGTCGGGGATCGAGGCCCTCCTCGCGGGTGGGGCCGCCGAGGCCTCCGAGATCATCATCAAGACCCGCCGTGGCCCCATCCGGCCCCGGGGCCCGAACCAGGAGGAGTACGTCCGCCGGGTCTTCACCCACGACATCAACTTCGGGGTGGGTCCCGCGGGGACCGGCAAGACCTTCCTCGCCGTGGCCTGCGCGGTGGACGCCCTGGAGCGGGAGACGGTGCGCCGCCTCCTGCTGGTGCGCCCGGCGGTGGAGGCGGGGGAGCGGCTGGGTTTCCTGCCCGGCGATCTAGCCCAGAAGATCGACCCCTACCTGCGGCCCCTCTACGACGCCCTCTACGAGATGCTGGGCTTCGAGCGGGTCAACAAGCTCATCGAGCGCAACGTCATCGAGGTGGCCCCCCTGGCCTACATGCGGGGCCGCACCCTCAACGACGCCTTCATCATCCTCGACGAGGCCCAGAACACCACAGCCGAGCAGATGAAGATGTTCCTCACCCGCATCGGCTTCGGCTCCACCGCGGTGATCACCGGCGACGTCACCCAGGTGGACCTGCCCCGGGGTCAGGCCTCGGGGCTGCGCCAGGCGGTGGAGATCCTCGGGGCCGTGGAGGGGTTGAGCTTCACCTTCTTCACCGCCCGCGACGTGGTGCGCCACGCCTTGGTGCAGCGCATCGTCAACGCCTACGACGCCTACGAGGGCCGGCCCTCCGAATGAGCCGGGTGAAGCTCGAGCTGCAGAACCCCGCGGGGATCCAGAAGCGGCCCCGGCGGCGGGCGCTGCGTCGCTGGGCAGAGGCGGCCCTGGGGGCAAAGAGGGGGCGGCGCAGCCTGGTGATCCGTATCGTCGACAAGGCGGAGGGCGCGGAGCTCAACCGCCGCTACCGCCAGGGGACCGGGCCCACCAACGTGCTCTCCTTCCCCTGGGAGGCGCCGGCGGGCCTGCGGAGCCGCCACCTGGGGGACCTGGTGATCTGCGCCCCGCTGGTGCGCCGCGAGGCCCGCGCCCAGGGCAAGCGGGTGCGGGCCCACTGGGCCCATCTGGTGGTCCACGGGGTGCTGCACCTGCTGGGGATGGACCATCAGGACGAGGCGGAGGCGGTGGCGATGGAGGATCGGGAGCGGCAGATCCTCGCCGGGCTGGGGTTCCCTGACCCCTATGCCGAGCCCTCTGGGGCAGGGGAGGGATGAGGCTGGACGCGCAACCGGCAATCGCCGAGACCCCGGCCGACTCGGAGCGGCCGCGGCCGGCGCTGAGACTCGCCACCCTGTTCATCGCCGTCGGGGCGGGGGCCCTGGCGGTGCTCGGTTTTGCACCCTTCTCCTACTTCGTCCTGCCCGTCCTGTCCCTGGCCCTGCTGGCGGAGCTGACCGACCGCCTGCCGCCCCGCCGCGCCTTCCTGGCGGGGTGGGATTTCGGCCTGGGCCTGCTCGGCTTCGGCATTGCCTGGATCCGCATCAGCCTCAACCAGTTCGGCAACCTCGACGCCCCGCTGGCCTGGCTGCTGACCATCCTGTTCGTGGCGGCCATGGCTCTCTATATGGGCCTGGTGGGTTGGCTGGCGTCGCGCCTGCGCGCCCCTAGCCCCTGGGCGCGGCTCGCCCTGGTCTTCCCCTCCCTCTGGGTGCTGGTGGAGTGGTTGCGCGGCTGGCTGTTCACCGGATTCCCCTGGCTGGCGATGGGCTACTCCCAGATCGAGTCCCCCCTCGCGGGCTTCTCCCCGATCTTGGGCGTCTACGGCGTCTCCTGGCTGGTGGCCTGCTCCGCTGGGCTCCTGGTGCTGGGCTATCGCCTGGAGGGCTGGCGGCGGATCCTGCCGCTCGGGGTCCTGGTGCTGATCTGGTCCGGGGGCCAGGGGCTCCGCACCCACGCCTGGGTGGCGCCCCAGGGGGAGCCCCTGTCCGTGAGTCTCATCCAGGGCAACATCCCCCAGTCGGTCAAGTGGGACCCGGACACCCGTCTCTCCACCCTGCGCACCTATCTCGAGCTCACCCAGCAGGCCTGGGACAGCGACCTGATCCTCTGGCCGGAGACCGCCATCCCGGACTTCCGGCACCGGGTGGAGGCGGAGCTGCTCCGCCCCCTGGCGGAGAAGGCCGCCAAGGAGGGTGCCGAGCTGATCACCGGTGTGCCGGTGCTGGAACGGCACACCGGTCGCTACTACAACGCCATCCTTAGCCTGGGGACGGTGGAGGACCTCTACTACAAGCGCCACCTGGTGCCCTTCGGGGAGTTCATGCCCTTCAAGGACTGGCTGGGTCCCCTGGTGGAGCTCTTCGAGGTGCCCATGTCGGACTTCAGCCGGGGCAGCGCCCCGCGGCCCCTGCTTCGCGTGGGCGGCGATGGGGTGGGGGCCTCGGTCTGCTACGAGGACGCATTCCCCGAGGAGGTGATCCAAGCCCTGCCCGAGGCCGCCTACCTGGTCAACCTGAGCAACGACGGCTGGTTCGGGGACTCCCTCGCTCCCTACCAGCACTTGGAGATCGCCCGGCTGCGGGCCCTGGAGACGGGGCGCTACCTGCTGCGCGCCACCAACACCGGCATCTCGGCCATCATCGGCCCCGACGGGGCGGTGCGCGAGTCCCTGGGGCTGGAGCGGCGCGGGCTGGTGCGAGGCTCCATCCAGCGCCTGAGCGGGGCGACCCCCTTCGTGCGCTGGGGGAACTGGCCGGTGGTGATCGGCTCCCTGATCCTGGTGCTGGTCGCTTTTACCTCGCGGGTACGTGCCACCTGATCCCGTTGGGGCCAGCGGTGTCCGCTCCGGGCCCGAGCGGTTATGATGCCCGCGCCGCTCCCTGGGACCCCTCTCCTTGAACCGACTCCTCGCCTATTTCATCGACCTCTGCCTCCTCCGTGCCGCCCCCCAGGACCTGCCGGCCTCGGGCCTGATGCTCGGTCTGGCCCTGGTTGCCCAGTTGGGGGTTACCCTGCTCCTCATCCTGAGCGTGACAGCGGAAACGGAAAGCGTCCTCGGGCAGGGCCTGATGGACCTGGGCCTGACCCTGCTCGCCCTCTATGCCGCCCTGTCGCTGCTGGGTCGGGGGGGACGGTTCCTGCAGGCGGCCACGGCGCTCCTGGGTAGCTCGGCGCTGATCGGCCTGGTGAGCATACCGCTCCTTCGGCTCGCCACCGGCCCGGAGGACAGTCCGCTGACGGTGGCGGGGGCCTGGCTGCTGTTGGTGATGGTCGGCTGGGGTCTGCTGGTGGCGGGCCATATCCTGCGCCATACCTTCGAGCTGCGGCTGGCCCAGGGGGTCTTGATCGCGGCGGTCTTCAACCTCTTCTCCTATGCCGTGGTGAACGCGGTCTTTCCGGTGGGCTGAGATGCACATCCACATCCTGGGTATCTGCGGGACCTTCATGGGGGGCCTGGCCCAGCTGGCCCGTGCCCTGGGTCACCGGGTAACGGGCTCCGATCAGCAGGTCTATCCCCCCATGAGCACCCAGCTGGAGGCCGCGGGCATCCAGATCCAGACGGGCTACGACCCCGCCCAGCTCGACCCCCCGCCCGACCTGGTGGTGGTGGGCAACGCCCTGTCCCGGGGCAACCCGGCGGTGGAGTACCTCCTGGATCGTGGGCTGGGCTACACCTCCGGTCCCCAGTGGCTGGCCGAGCACCTGCTGGGCAGCCGCTGGGTGCTGGCCGTGGCGGGGACCCACGGCAAGACCACCACCTCGGCCATGCTCGCCTGGATCCTCGAGCAGGCCGGACTCAAGCCCGGTTTCCTCATCGGTGGGGTGCCCCAGAACTTCGGCACCTCGGCGCGGCTGGGAGAGGCGCCCTTCTTCGTGGTGGAGGCGGATGAGTACGACACCGCCTTCTTCGACAAGCGCTCCAAGTTCGTCCACTACCGGCCCCGCACCCTGGTGCTGAACAACCTGGAGTTCGATCATGCGGATATCTTCGAGGATCTCGGGATGATCCAGCGGCAATTCCATCATCTGGTGCGAACCGTTCCGGGAAGCGGCCTGATTCTGCACCCCAAGGACGACGCGGCGCTCCAGGCCGTGCTGGATCGCGGCTGCTGGACCCCGCGGGAGACCTTCGGTGCCGGCGACGGGGCGGGCTGGGGTCTGGAGGAGGAGAGCCCCGAGGGGTCGAGCTTCGCGGTCACCTGGCAGGGACGGGTCGTGGGGAAGGTCCGCTGGGGCCTCACCGGGACCCACAACCTCACCAATGCCCTGGCCGCCATCGGGGCTGCCCGTCATGCGGGCGTGCCACCCGCCGTCGCCACCGAGGCCCTCTGCACCTTCGAGGGGGTGAAGCGGCGCATGGAGCTCCGTGGCGAGGTGGGCGGGGTGAGGGTGCTCGACGACTTTGCCCATCACCCCACCGCCATCGCCACCACCCTGGAGGGGCTGCGCGCCCAGGTGGGCGACCGGCGCATCATCGCGTTGCTGGAGCCCCGCTCCAACACCATGCGGCTCGGGGTGCACCGCGACACGCTAGCCCAGTCCCTGGCCCTGGCGGACCTGGTGTTCCTCTATGCCCCGCCGGATCTGGGTTGGGATGTCAGCCGCGTGCTGGCCCCCCTGGGCGAGCGGGGCCGGGTACGTGCCGCGGTCGGGACGATCGTCGAGGAGGTGGCCCAGGCCGCGCGACCCGGCGATCAGGTGCTGGTGATGAGCAATGGCGGCTTCGAGAACATCCACCAGCGGCTGTTGGACCGACTGGCCCAGGGGCGCCCCTCGGCCCCGGTGGGGGCCGCGCCATGAGGCGGACCGAGGCCCAGCGCATCGCCCTGGCCATCACCGGCGCCTCCGGGGCCCAGTACGGGCTGCGGCTGCTCGAGTGCCTGCTCGGGGCGGGGAAGGAGGTCTACCTCCTGGTCTCCCAGGCCGGGCAAGTCGTGCTCAAGCTGGAGGCGGACCTGGAGCTCCCCCAACGACCGGCGGAGGCGCAGGCCAGCCTCAGTGCCCGCTACGGCTGCGCGCCGGGGCAGCTCCGCGTCTTTGGGCGCCAGCAATGGACCGCCCCGGTGGCCAGTGGCACCAACCCGCCGGATGCCATGGTGGTCTGTCCCTGCACCACCGGCACCCTGGCCAGCATCGCCTCGGGGGTCTGCAACGACCTCATCGACCGGGCCGCCGACGTGGTGCTCAAGGAGCAACGGCCCCTGATCCTGGTGGTGCGGGAGACGCCCCTCTCGGTGATCCACCTGGAGAACATGCTGCGGCTGGCTCGCGCCGGCGCCCTGATCCTGCCCGCCAATCCCGGCTTCTATTTCCGGCCCCAGCGGGTGGAGGAGCTGGTGGACTTCCTGGTGGCGCGCATCCTCGATCACCTGGGGATCCCACACCGGCTCCTGCCCCGGTGGGGGGAAGGGGAGGCGGTCTCACCGGACAGCTCCTCGGGCCCGGGCGGCGAGGGCCCTTTGTCCCTTGCCTAAACGCTCCTTACTGGGTCTGGGCTCTCGGCGCTGACCAGGCCCAGCAGCCGGCGGGCCGAAGCGGTGGTGGCCTGGGCGACCCGGACCGGGTCCATCCGCCGCACCTCGGCCAGGGCGGCCAGGCAGTGGGGCAAGTACTCGGGGCTGTTGCGCTCGCCGCGGTGGGCGGCCACGCTCATGTCGGGGGCGTCGGTCTCCAGGACCAGGGCATCGAGGGGCAGCTCGCGGGCCAGGGCTCGCAGCCGGGTGGAGCGCTCGTAGGTGAGCATGCCGCCGAAGCCGAGCAGGAACCCGAGATCCAGGTAGCGCCGGGCCTGCTCCAGGCTGCCGTTGAAGGCATGGACGATGCCTCCGGCGACGCGGATGCGCTGGAGGCTGCCGAGTACCGCGTCATGGGCCTTGCGCACGTGGAGCAGCACCGGCAGGGCGGCGTTGCGGGCGATGGCCAGCTGGGCCTCGAACAGCCGCTGCTGGCCGGCGGGATCGAGATCGCCGACGTAGTGGTCGAGCCCGATCTCCCCCACCGCGACCACCCGGGGGTTGCCGAGACGGCGCTCCAGCTCGGAGAGATGGGGCTCCTGGTGCCGGTCGAGGTACATCGGGTGCAGGCCCAACGCCGGGTAGAGGTCCGGCTCCCTGGCGCAGAGCCCGAGCAGGCCTTCCCAACCCGCTGCATGGATGGCGGGGACGAGGATGCCCACCACCCCGGCGTCGCGGGCCCGGGCGAGCACGGCGTCGCGGTCGGCGTCGAACTCGGGGACGTCCAGGTGGCAGTGGGTGTCGAAGAGCTCCATGGGGGCATTGTAGGGCCGGGTGGCTTCGGAGTGGCGCGTGCGCCCCGATCCGGCCGTCGATCGCGCGGCGGCACTGCTCCCGCGGACCCGCTGCCCCGCCAGGGTCACCGGCGCTATGGGTCGGCGCCGGGAACTCTCGCCGCCCGCTATGGTCACTGGTTGCGTTTTGCCACTTTGGGCCAAGGGCCCAGGGTCACCAGGAGGGATTGCGCTGATGATTCGCGTCGAAGCCTTGAGCCGCAGCTACGGCGAGCTGCGGGCGGTGGATGAGGTCTCCTTCGAGATCGGCCGCGGGGAGATCGTTGGCCTGCTCGGCCACAACGGGGCGGGCAAGACCACCATCATGAAGATGCTCACCGGTTACCTGGAGCCCACCGCTGGCTCCATCGAGATCGACGGCCTGGATCTGGCCAGGGAGCGGGAGGCGGTGCAGAGCCGCATCGGCTATCTGCCGGAGAACGACCCGCTCTACCCCGAGATGCCCGTCATCGACTACCTGGACTATGCCGCCGCCTTGCACGGGGTCCCGCAGGCGGAACGGGCGGAGCGCATCCGCGAGGCCATCGCCAAGACCGAACTGGCATCGAAGGCGACCGACCCCATCGGAATCCTGTCCCGCGGCTATCGCCAGCGCGTGGGGGTGGCCCAGGCGATCCTGCACCGGCCGCGGGTGCTGATTCTCGACGAGCCCACCAACGGGCTCGACCCCACCCAGGTGCGGCAGATGCGCGGGCTGATCCGCACCCTGGCGGAGCAGGCCACCCTCATGATCTCCACCCACATCCTCCAGGAGGTCCAGGCGACCTGCGACCGGGTCATCATCATCCGCAATGGTCAGAAGGCCCTCGATTCGACCATGGCTGCCCTGCGGGCCGGCCGGCGGCTCCTGGTGACGCTGGACGCGGCACCCGAGCAGGCCCTGGATCTGTTCGGGGGCCTGCCCGGGGTGCGGGCGGTGGAGGGCCTCGATGGCAAGGGTCCGGGGTATCGCTATGGGCTGGAGCTCCAGGGCGAGGACGCCCTCACCCACACCGCGCCCCTGGTGGCCAACCAGGTGACCGCCGCCGGGCTCAAGCTCTATGCCCTGCAGCCGGAGGTCCGGGACCTCGAAACCATCTTTGGTGAGATCTCAGCGCAGTAAGGAGCCCTCCCCATGAGCCACACCCTGAGAATCGCCCGCAAGGAGCTTGCCGGGTTCTTCACCTCGCCCATCGCCTACATCTTTCTCGGCGCCTTTCTGGGCGTGACCCTGTTCATCTTCTTCTGGGTGGAGACCTTCTTCGCCCGCAACATCGCCGACGTCCGGCCCCTGTTCGACTGGATGCCCCTGCTGCTCATCTTCCTGGTGGCGGCCATCACCATGCGCCTGTGGTCGGAGGAGCGCCGCAGCGGGACCTTGGAGTTCCTCCTCACCGCCCCGGTGAAGGGTTATCAGTTGGTGCTGGGCAAGTTCCTCGCCTGCCTCGCCCTGGTGGGGGTGGCGCTGCTGCTGACCCTGCCGTTGCCAATCACCGTGAGCCGGCTCGGCCCCCTGGACTGGGGGCCGGTGCTTGGGGGCTACCTGGCGACCCTGTTCCTGGCGGCGGCCTACGTGGCCATCGGCCTGTTCGTCAGTGCCCGCTCCCAGAGCCAGATCGTCAGCCTGATCCTGACCGCCCTGGTGTGCGGCTTCTTCTACCTCCTGGGCTCCAACGCCCTGACAGGGCTCTTCGGCTACCGGACCTCCGAGGTCCTCAAGCTGCTCGGCTCCGGGTCGCGCTTCCAATCCATCACCCGCGGGGTCATCGACCTGCGAGATCTCTACTACTACCTGAGCCTCACGGGGGTGTTCCTGGCGCTCAACCTGCTCACCCTGGAGTGGTTGCGCTGGGCGGGCAATCCGGTCAACCCCAACCACCGCCGCTGGCTCTGGGTGACGGGGCTCCTGGCGGCCAACTTCCTGGCGGCGAACCTCTGGCTGGCGCCGGTCGGCGGGGTACGGGCCGACCTCACCCAGGGTCAGGGCTATTCCCTCTCGGATGCCACCCGCACCTACCTGGCCCAGGTGCGAGAGCCCCTGCTGCTGCGGGGCTATTTCAGCGCCAAGACCCATCCCCTGCTGGCGCCCCTGGTGCCACGCCTGCGGGACCTGCTGGAGGAGTACGCCCTGGCGGGCAAGGGGCGGGTGCGGGTGGAGATCCTCGACCCCCAGACCCACCCGGAGCTGGAGCAGGAGGCCGGGGAGAAGTACGGCATCAAGCCGGTCCCCTTCCAGTTCGCCAGCAAGTACCAGGCCTCGGTGGTCAACTCCTACTTCAACATCCTGGTCCGCTACGGCGACCAGCACCAGGTGCTCGACTTCCGCGACCTCCTCGAGGTGAAGGTCCGCGGCGAGAACGACCTGGAGGTGGAGCTGCGCAACCCCGAGTACGACCTCACCCAGGCGGTGAAGAAGGTGCTCTACGCCTACCAGGGTGGGGGGGACCTGTTCGACAACATCCCCCACCCTGTAACTTTCCGAGGTTACATTTCCCCCGACGAGCGCTTGCCTGAGGCCCTGCGGACCTTCCGCAAGGAGCTCGACGGGCTGCTCCAGAGCATGGTCAAGGAGTCCCACGGCAAGCTCAGCGTGGAGGTGCGCGACCCGGACGCGGAGGCCGGCACCCTCGCCAAGCGGCTGGAGGCCGACTACGGCCTCCGGCCCATGGCGGTGAGCCTGCTCGACACCCACAGCTTCTGGTTCTACCTCACCCTGGAGGGAGGCGGTCGGGTGATCCAGGTCCCCCTGCCCGAGCACCTGGACCGCGCGGACCTGGAGCGCAGCCTCCAGGCCGGTCTCAAGCGTTTCTCCCGCGGCTTCCTCAAGACCGTCGCCCTGTTCACGCCGGCGGCGGCAACCGCCTCTCCGCCGGGGATGCCGGGGGGTGGCCAGCGCTTCACCTGGCTGCGCGACCTGCTTGCGGAGGAGCACAACGTCGTCTCCACGGACCTCACCAGCGGCCAGGCCCCGGATGAGGCCGACATCCTGGTGGTGGCGGCACCGGAGCGGCTCAACGAGCGACAGGTATTCGCCCTGGACCAGTTCCTGATGCGCGGCGGCACCCTGGTGCTGGCGACCGCACCCTTCGAGATCGACACCCAGCGGGCGCTGGTGGCGCGCAAGCAGGACTCCGGCCTCAAGGACTGGCTAGCCCATCAGGGGCTGTCGCTTGCAGAAACCCTGGTGCTGGACCCCCAGAACGCGGCCTTCCCCATCCCGGTGGACCGGCGGGTGGGGGGCTTCGTGGTGCGCGAGACCCAGCTGGCGGAGTACCCCTACTTCGTGGACGTCCGGGGCAAGGGGGTGGAGAAGGCGAGCGGCCTCGCGGCCGGCCTTGACCAGGTCACCCTGACCTGGGCCTCGCCCATCGGCCTGGACGCCCAGAAGAACCAGGGCCGCCAGTTGATTCGGCTCCTGGAGAGCAGCGATCTGGCCTGGACCTCGGAGGGCCTGGAGCTCCAGCCCGACTTCCGGGCCCACGGCAAGCTGGGATTTCCCGCGGGCAAGACCCGAGCCAAGCAGTTGCTCGGGGCGGTGGTGGAGGGGCGCTTCGAGTCCTACTTCAAGGACAAGCCCTCACCGCTGGGCACCGCCCAGGCGGCGCCCGAGGCGGACCATGCCCACGACCCCGACGAGGAGGACGAGGGGGAGGGCCACGGGCCCCACGCCGGGGCCGAGCCTGGGCCCAAGGAGCAGGCGCCGGTCATCACCCGGGTGATCGATCGCTCGCCCGAGTCCGCCCGCATCATCCTGTTCTCTTCCAACAGCTTCCTCTCCGACGAGATCCTGGACCTGGCCGCCTCGGGGCTCGGCACCCGCTACCTCATGCCGGTGCAGTTGGTGGAGAACGCCATCGACTGGTCCCTGGAGGACCGGGGTCTGCTCGGCCTGCGGGGGCGCACCCATTTCTCCCGCACCCTCGACCCCCTGGACGAGGAGACCCGCATGCTATGGGAGTCCCTCAACTACGGTTTGGCGGTGCTGGGGCTGCTTATGGTTTGGCTGGTCCGCCGAGGGTTGGACCGGCGTGCCGCCGCGCGCTACGCGGCCATCCTGGGCCAGGCGTGAGCGAGGAGGACAGCGGCATGAACAAGTGGATCGGCATCCTGAGCGGGCTCCTGATCGGGCAGTTGGCGCTGGCGGTGGCACTGCACCGTTCGGATGAGGAGCTCGCGGTATTCCAGCCCCGGGACCGGCTGGTGGCCTTCGACCCCAAGGCGGTGGATGGGCTGCGTATCGAGGACGGCAAGGCCGGCGTGACCCTGCGCAAGGGCGACGGCCAGTGGCGGCTGCCCGAAAGCGGCGACTTCCCCGCCGATCAGGGCAAGCTGGAACGGCTCTTGGGCCAGCTCGCCGGGCTGGAGAAGGGCCTGGCAGT
>CAZFHV010000104.1:0-12293 GCA_964519095.1 uncultured Chromatiaceae bacterium
CCTTGCCCGGGTGGGGGAGGGCGGGCCTGCTGCTTGCTCTGGCGTGGACTCTGGGCTACGGCTTCGTCACCCACGCTCGCCGACTCGCCCCCTGGGCGATCCGCGGTGCCCAGCAGAGCCCCGCGGGGGACTGGATGCTGGAGTTGGTCGGGGGCCAAGAGGTTGCCGCGACCAAGCTGCTACCCACCGGCTTCACCGGTCAAGGCTTCGCGGTGCTCAACTTCCGTACCGGTCGGATAGGGTTTCGCACATTGGTGCTGGTTCGCGACGCCATCGGCGCCGAAGAAATGCGTCGCCTGCGCACGGGCGAGGGGTTTCGTTCCGATAACCCACGGGGAACGCGTAAAACCGCTTGAGCCGGTGGCGTTCCTGGCCTCGCGCGGCCACAGTGCTATAGCTTTCCCGAGATTTGCTGACGAGTCCCAGTTCCCCACGTCTCGGTGACCGAAGGAGGAGACACCTGCTGACGAGAAAACCCTGCACGGGAGGGACGGGCCTTTGGGGTACCGATAATATTTAACATAATCTACATTATGCGCAATACCCACCACCCCCCGGGGGGGCCTAAGTCCTTGTCGCGACTGGGCGGAAGCGGATCTCTTGGCCGAGGGCTTCGCGGCCAATGTGTCCACCCTGGAACCGCTTCGGCGTCGCTGTCGATTCAACCACTTACAAGCGGCCACCCTGTGCGGGGTTTCCCCTCGAACCTATCGGCGTTGGCGGCTACAGGGTAAGGCGCCGGCTTCGGCGCTGCGCCTCCTGGCCATCCTCGCCGGGTACGTCCCCTGGGCCGGCTGGGCGGGCTGGGAGGTCCACGGGGGGCTGCTGTTTCCTCCAGGGTTCTCGAGGGGCGGCATCGGCCCCGGGGAGCTCGGGGCGATCCCCTACTGGCGCGAGCTGGTGGGGGTCTACCGCGCGGAGAATGAGCGGCTGCGGACACTCCTCGGGTGCGCCCAGGCGCAGGCCCCAGGGGTCGGGCTTGCGGGTCGGCAAACCACCGGGTGGCCGGTGCAGGTCGGAAAGGCTACGAAGGCTCCCGTTCGACCGTAACCCAGAGAAAGGTCTCGCCTCCGATGCCGCGGTAGCTCTCGTCGAGGATTCTGAGTCCTGCTTCGGCCAGGGCTGCGCGCATCTCCACCGGGGTATCGTGGCTGTAGAACAGGGGCTGACCAAGGAACTCGATGGTGCCCTCGAAGGCGTCCGCCCCGGTGTAGTCGCGGGTAGCATAGGTGAACAGGAGCTTCCCTCCGGGACGGAGCCACTGGTGGAATCGCTTGAAGAGTGCCGCGTGGTCCTCGCAGGGCACGTGGAACAGGCTGTAGATCGCGGTGATGGCGTCGAAGCTGTTCGGTGCGAATACCGCCTCCCGCATGTCGGCATTGACGCGCTGCATCTCGGGGGCATAGCGCGCGGCCAGATCGAGCATCCGCTCCGAGAAATCCACCCCCGTCACCCGCCAGCCACGCTCGATGAAGGCGCACGCCCAGGGCTCCCCGGCGCCGCAGCCGAGATCCAGCAGGTCTCCCGGGGATTCTGGTAGAAAACGGAGAAAACCCTCTATCACCGCGGACATGTCGAAGGCACCACGGTGCGCCTCATAGGTGTCCGCGAACTGGTCGTAGATCGAGCGCAGTGACGGATTCATCTCTATCCTCTTGGGTTAGCTGAGGTTCCCGCCCCTTTGTGACGGGTGCCGTGCCGTAGCCTAAACTAGCTTGACTCCGATCAATGTCGCTTGAGGTTTATCAATATAATTATGTGCATGGAATCGGTTCAGGGTACGCGACGTCCGACGTGATGGGGATCAGCCTGGGGCGCGGGTGGCGGGCACCTGCCAATAAGAGTATCTGTTTCGCCCAAGCCAACGTTAGCGGGGTGCTCCTGGCGACCTTGATTGCGGTTTCGGCAACCCTGGCTGCGGAGCCGAATGCCCAACGGCAAGCGGAGCTCAAGAACCTGCTGGTGCAGGACTGTGGCTCCTGCCACGGCCTGACCTTTCGCGGCGGGCTCGGCCCCCCCTTGCGTCCTGAGGCGCTTGAGGGAAAGCCAACCGCCTTTCTTGTGGCTACGATCCTCTACGGGCGTCCGGGAACTCCGATGCCCCCCTGGCATCCCTTTATGAACGAGGCTGAGGTGACCTGGTTAGTGGAGCAACTGCGGATGGGGATCCGCCCATGAAGGCGAGGCGATGGGGGGTGGCCCTGTTGTGGCTCGCAGCGATCTTCGGCCCTGCCGGCGCGGCCGAGGTTCGGGGCACCGGCGACCTGGGGATCGTGGTGGAGCGGGCCCGCGGCTCACTGCTGCTGGTGGAGACGTCCGGTAACCGGGCCCTTGACACCATCGAGGGTCTGGGGGACCTGTCCCACGCCTCGGCGGTCTTCTCCCGGGACCAGCGCTTTGCCTACGTCTTTGGGCGCGACGGTGGCCTCACCCAGGTGGACCTCCTCGAGCGCAAGCTAGTCAACCGCATTCAACAAGGTGGCAACAGCATCGGCGGCGCCATCTCCCAGGATGGGCGCCTGGTGGCGGTGGCCAACTACGAGCCGGGCGGCGTGCGCGTCTTCGACGCGGCCACCCTCGCCCCCCTCGCCGACCTGCCGGCAACCTACGGCGATGGCAAGAGCTCCAAGGTCGTGGGCCTGGTGGACGCCCCGGGTCAGCGCTTCGTGTTCAGTCTATGGGACGCAGGCGAGATCTGGGTGGCAGACTTCAGCCAGCCCAGCGCGCCGACCGTTCGGAAATTCAAAGATATCGGACGACAACCTTACGACGCACTGATCACTCCAGACGGCCGCTATTACATCGCCGGACTGTACGGCGACGATGGTCTGGCGCTGTTGGACCTCTGGAATCCCGATCGGGGCGTCAAACGCGTGCTCCCCGACTACGGCAAGGGACAGGAGAAACTGCCCGTCTACAAGATGCCCCACTTCGAGGGTTTCGCGGTGGCGGGCGATCGCGCCTATGTCCCGGCGGTGGGACGCAATCAGGTGCTGGTGCTCAGCCTGCGGGATTGGTCGGAGGTGGGCCGCATCGACGTCCACGGTCAGCCGGTATTCGTCATCGCCCAGCCGGGCAGCCACCAGGTGTGGGTCAACTTCGCCTTCCCGGAGAACCACAAGGTGCAGGTGATCGATACCGAGACCCTGCGGGTGGCCCACACCCTGGAGCCCGGCAAGGGGGTGCTTCACATGGAGTTCGAGCCCCGCGGCGAGGAGGTGTGGATCTCGGTGCGGGACGAGGATCGGGTACGGGTCTACGACACCGCGACCCTGGCAGTGAAGGCGGATCTGCCCGCGGACAAGCCCTCGGGTATCTTCTTCACCCCCCGCGCCCACCGCATCGGCTTCTAGCCCCCACCATGAGCCTCGGCGCCACCAGAACCCAGCCAGTCCTCGCGGGACGCGGCTTGAGCGCGCTGGAAAAGCGTCTGCTCAATGACTTCCAGGATGGCTTCCCCCTGAGCCCCCGCCCCTTCGCCGTCATGGCGGAGCGGCTCGGCGTCAGCGAGGCGCGGGTAATCGCCACCCTCGAGCGTCTGCAGCAAGACGGGCTCATCACCCGGGTGGGACCGGTGTTCCGGCCCAACCGGGTCGGGGCCAGCACCCTCGCGGCCATGGCGGTACCACCGGAGCGCCTAGAGGCGGTGGCCGCGGTGGTGAGTAGTTTCCCGGAGGTCAACCACAACTACGAGCGTGGCCACGAGATCAATCTCTGGTTCGTGATCACCGCCGCCGACCGCCAACGCCTGGGATCCATCCTCCGCGAGATCGAGCAGCGCACCGGGATCGAGGTGCTGGATCTGCCCATGCTCGAGGACTATTTCATCAATCTGGGCTTCCCGTTGCGATGGACCTGACCGCCACACCGAGCTTCGTGACGCCCAACGCGGCGGACCTGGCCCTGGTGCGGACGGTCCAGGACGGCCTGCCCCTGGTCCCGCGACCCTATGCGGTGATCGGCGCCCTGATCGGGCTCACTGAGGCCGAGGTGCTCGCCCGCCTCAGCCGGCTGGTCCAGGTGGGCGACATCCGCCGCCTGGGTGTGGTGGTGCGCCATCACGAGCTCGGCTACCGTGCCAATGCCATGGTGGTATGGGACGTCCCCGACGCGGAGGTCACCGAGGTGGGTCGCAATCTGGGCCAGCAGCCCTTCGTTACCCTCTGCTACCGCAGGCCTCGCCGCCCCCCCCGCTGGCCCTACAACCTCTTCTGTATGATCCACGGCCACAGTGAGGTAGAGGTGACCGAGAACCTGGGGCACCTCATCGAGACCTGCTCCCTGCAGCAGATCCCCCACGAGGTCCTGTTCAGCAGGCGGCGCTTCAAGCAGCGGGGTGCCCACTATGGCGAGCCCGAGGCGGCCCCTCCCTCGCTCTGGCAGGGTGGCGAGCTGCGGTCCTCCGTTGGCTAGCGCCCAGCGCCCCCTGGAACCGCTCGCGCGAGCGGTCATCAACCAGCTCCAGGGCGGGTTCCCGCTCTCCCCGCGCCCCTTCGCCGAGGCCGCCCAGACCCTGGGGACCGACGAGGCCCGCCTCATCGCCGCCATCGGCGAGCTGTTGGATCAGGGCTGGCTGACCCGCTTCGGGCCCCTGTTCAACGCGGAGCGCCTCGGTGGGGGCCTGGTGTTGGCCGGCCTCGAGGTGCCAGAGGATCGCTTCGAGCGGGTGGCGGATCGGGTCAACGCCTTCCCGGAGGTGGCCCACAACTACCGCCGCGACCACCGGCTCAACATGTGGTTCGTGCTCGCCACCGAGTCGCCCACCGCCATCGAGGAGACCCTCCGCCGCATCGAGGTCGCCACCGGGCTCCCCGTCTACGCCTTCCCGAAGGAACGGGAGTTCTACCTCGGGCTCTGGTTCGAGATCGGCCCCGAAGGTGCCCTCCGCACCCGCTCCATTCCCGATGGCCCAACCCGACCGCCCTACCCCCTCGATTGGCTGGACCGGCGCCTGGTGTCCACCACCCTGGCCGGCCTGCCGCTGGTCCCAGCCCCCTGGTCGCGGATCGCCGAGGAGGTCGGCTGCACCCCCGCGGTGCTGGGGGAGCGACTGCTAGCGATGCTCGGGAGCGGCATCGTCCGCCGCATCGGGGTGGTGCCCAACCATGTGCGCCTGGGGTTCCGGGGCAACGGCATGACCGTGTGGGACGTGCCCGACGAGCGCCTCGAGGATGTGGGTGCTCGCATCGGCGGGCTGGATTTCGTCAGCCACTGCTACGCCCGTCCCCGCCATCCGCCCGCTTGGCCTTACAATCTCTTCGCCATGGTCCACGGGCGAGACCGCCCCGAGGTGGCGCGCAAGGTGGCAGAGATGGCCCGCCTGCTCGCCGGGGACAGTCGCGGCCACGAGATCCTCTACAGCAGCGCGGTGCTCAAGAAGACCGGCATGCGCCTGGCGGCCTGACCCCCCTGAGCTCCGTCCTCACCCAAGCGAGAGCCGATCGCCCAACATGTTTCGCATCAGTCGCTACCTCCACGCCCTCAAGGCCCCCCGGGACAAGGCGACGGCCCCGCCCTCCCCCGTCCCGCCCACGGGTCCGGTGGTGATCTGGAACCTGGTGCGGCGCTGCAACCTCACCTGTCGCCACTGCTATGCCACTGCCGCGGACAAGGACTTCCCCGGCGAGCTGAGCACCCAACAGGTGCGGGAGACCATGGAGGATCTGCGCGCCTTCGGCGTGCCGGTGCTGATCCTCTCGGGGGGTGAGCCCCTGCTGCGCCCGGACCTGTTCGAGGTGTCGCGCTACGCCAAGTCCCTCGGCTTCTACGTGGGGCTCTCCAGCAACGGCACCCTCATCACCCAGGACAACCTCCCGGAGATCGCCCGGGTCGGCTACGACTACGTGGGCATCAGCCTGGATGGGATGCGCACCAACCACGACCGCTTTCGGCGCAGGGGAGGGGCCTTCGACGAGGCCCTGAGGGGCATCCGCCTCTGCCGCGACGCCGGCCTCAAGGTGGGGCTGCGGTTCACCCTGACCAAGGACAATGCCGCGGACCTGCCGACACTCCTGCAGATGATGGCGGACGAGGGCCTCACCAAGTTCTATCTCTCCCACCTCAACTACGCCGGCCGCGGCTACAAGAACCGGGGCGACGACCTGCACCACCGCCTCACCCGGGAGGCCATGGATCGGTTGTTCGCCCTGGTCTGGGAGGACGTGGCCGCGGGTCGGCAGCGGGAATTCATCAGCGGCAACAACGACGCGGACGGGGCCTACCTGCTGCTGTGGGCGCGGCGCCACCTCCCGGAGCATCTGGAGCGGCTACGCGCCATGCTGCTGCGCTGGGGCGGCAACAGCTCCGGGGTGAACATCGCCAACATCGACAACGAGGGCCGGGTCCACCCCGACACCATGTGGTGGGACTACACGCTGGGCAATGTCAAGGAGCGGCCCTTCTCGGCCATCTGGCAGGACCTCTCGGATCCCCTGCTCGCGGGCCTCAAGCAGAAGCGTCGGCCGGTGAAGGGGCGCTGCGCCGCCTGCCAGTTCATCGCCATCTGCGGGGGCAACAGCCGCACCCGCGCCTGGCGCCTCACCGGGGATCCCTGGGCGGAGGACCCCGGCTGCTACCTCACCGACCCCGAGATCGCCGCCCCCTCCCCCGCGGACGGCAGCCTGCGGATGGCCGCTGGCTGATTCGGCCCATTTCTGAGCCGATCCACCCTACCCCGCTTCGTCGGCCCCTGTTCCCCCTCCTCTAGGAATCGATCGGTTGAGCAAGAGCTGTTGTGTCCTCGCCCTCGTCTTTGCCCTGGTCGCGGGGCTCCTTGGCTACCGCTTCCTCTGGCGGGGTGAGGTGGTTCCCGGGAGCCATGGGCGGACCAGCATCCTGCTCAGCCCCGGAGAACGGGATCTGGTGCTCGGGGAGATGCGTGCCTTTCTCCAGGCCAGCCAGCAGATCCTGGCGGTCACCAGCCAGGGCTCCATGGGCGGCGTGGTCGAGGCCGCCCGTGCGGTGGGTGCGGCGGCCCAGCAGGGGGTTCCCCCCAGCCTGATCGGCAAGATCCCCGGGGAATTCAAGGTCCTGGGCTTCGACACCCACACCAAGTTCGACCTCTTGGCGGCGGATGCGGAGCAGTTGGGGGATCCCACCCACAGCCTCCAGCAGCTCGCGGAGTTGACACGCAACTGCGTGGCCTGTCACGCGGTCTATCGCATCGATGCCGCCGGCCCCTGAGGCCCGGCCCAACCATCCTGACTTGACGACGAGGTGAGCGTGAAGAGATCCGCTTCCGGGGACAAGGGGGCCTGCAGGACCCTGGGGCCATTGCTGCTCGGGCTGGGAATCCTGGCCGCCTGGGGGACCAGCCAGGCGGCGAACGAGACCGCGGCCCTCTACCAGCAGCATTGCGGCGAGTGCCACAAGGCGGATCGGCTAGGGGCCATGGGGCCGGCATTGCTACCCGAGAACCTGGGTCGCCTCAAGAAGAGCGACGCCTTCGAGGCGATTCGGGACGGCCGCCCCGCCACCCAGATGCCGCCCTTCAAGGAGAAGCTGACGGAGGCCGAGATCCAGGGCCTGGTGGACCTCATCTACACCCCCCTGCCGGAGCTACCCCGCTGGGGGATGGAGGAGATCGCCGCCAGCCGCGTGGTCCATCAGGCACCCGGCAGCCTGCCCGACAGGCCCAAGTTCGAGGCCGACATCCAGAACCTCTTCATCGTGGTGGAACTGGGCGACCACCACGCCACCCTGCTCAATGGCGACACCTTCGAGCCCATCCATCGCTTTCCCACCCGCTTTGCCCTGCACGGGGGACCCAAGTACGCGGAGGGCGGGCGCTATGTCTATTTCGCCTCCCGGGACGGCTGGATCAGCAAGTTCGACATCTTCAACCTGACCTACGTCGCCGAGGTGCGGGCCGGCATCAACACCCGCAACCTGGCGGTCTCGGATGATGGGCGCTTCGTCATGGTGGCCAACTACCTGCCCCATACCCTGGTGGCCCTGGACGCCCGGGATCTCTCACCCATCAAGGTCATCGAGGTCAAGGACGAGAAGGGAAAGAGCTCGAGGGTGAGCGCGGTCTACACCGCCGATCCCCGCCACAGCTTCATCGCCGCCCTGAAAGACCTGCCGGAGGTCTGGCAGATCAACTACGAGGTACCGCCGCCCCCCGGCTTCGGGACCTGGGTCCACGACTTCCGCATCGATTCGGGCGACGCCCCGGAGATGCAGCTCTTCCCGGTACGCCGCATCAAGCTTCAGGGCTATCTCGATGATTTCTTTATGGATCAGACCTACACCAAGATCGTCGGCACCGCCCGCGACGGCCGGGGCCAGGTGGTGGACCTGGACGTGGGCCGCGTCATCCATACCCTCGACCTCTCCGGCATGCCCCACCTGAGCTCCGGCATCACCTGGCCCTACCAGGACACCTTGGTCCTGGCCACCCCGAACATCAAGGACTCCAAGGTGTCGATCATCGACACCAAGACCTGGCAGCTCATCAAGGAGATCCCCACCTCGGGCCCCGGCTTCTTCATGCGCAGTCACGAGCAGAGCCCCTACGCCTGGGTGGATGCCTCCATGGGGAAGGAAAAGGACGGGATGCACCTGATCGACAAGCGCACCCTGGAGCTGGTGAAGACCCTCAGGCCCGAGCCCGGCAAGACCGCCTCCCACGTGGAGTTCACCAAGGACGGCCGCTACGCCCTGGTGAGCATCTGGGAGCCCGATGGCGCGGTGGTGGTCTACGACGCCCAAAGCCTGGAGGAGGTCAAGCGCATCCCCATGAAGAAACCCTCGGGCAAGTACAACGTCCACAACAAGCTGACCCGCTCCAGCGGCACCAGCCACTGAGGAGGATTCGCCATGGGTCGGGGAAGTTGGTCCCGCTGGGTCCCCTTGATCGGCTGTCTGGCCGCGGGTCCGGCGCCGGGTGCCGAGACCAGCCTGGTCCTGGAGTCGGTGGGACTGGAGGACGGCGACACCCTCCTGGTGGTCATCGGCGGTACTTCTGAACGGGTTCAACTGGTCGGCATCGATGCCCCGGAGGATGTGGACAACCCTAAGCTCCGGCGAGATCTGGAGCGCACGGGTCTCACCCGGGAGGTCCTGCTCCCCCTCGGTGAGGCCGCCACCACCCATTTGCGGGCACTGGTGGCCGGCCCCGGCCCCTATCGACTCCTGTTCGATCCCGACCGCCGGGACCGCTACGCTCGCCTCACCGCCAGGCTCCTCGACCCCGCTGGCCAGTCCCTCAACGCCCGTATGGTGGAGGACGGCTTTGCCATCCCCCTGCCCGATCCCGCCCCAGCCGACCCCGAGTCGGCTGCCCTGGCCGAGGCCAAGGCCCGCGCCATCGCCTCCGCCCGTGGCCTTTGGGGGTCCCAGGCGCGCGCGATGGGGCTTTGGAGCGGACAGGAAAGGCCCTGACGGGCAGCCTGCTCACCGCCCTGCCCCGGCAGCCACAGGTCGGGGTCTGACCCTGTAGTTTACCCTTCGGGCGCACACTCAGAGCCGATCGCGCCGGGCACGAATACCCATCCTTGATTTCCGTCAATGCGCCTGGCCACCAAACCGGCGACGCTCGCGAAAAATCAGGTTCTGGGGCGCACTCCTTCGCAGGGTTCGACGACGGGCGGGTCTCTCGCAGGGCCGTGGAACAGATCCCTTTCGTTCGCTTTCGAGCGCGGACCGCTGAGTGCGGCGGTTCGCGCTCTCGTGTGCCGTGGGTTTGACTCACGGGTTGGGCAGTGGTGTGAGGTGGAGAGGAGAAGACAAGTGAAACGCTATCGAACCTGGTTTGCCAGTCTATCCGCGTCTCTGTTGTTTCTCGGCCTGACCGGTCCGGCCGTTGCGGAGGAAGCCGCCAAGAAGACGCTTGGCAGCGATCAGCAGTCCCACAAGGAGTGTGCCGGCTGCCACGTCACCATCAATCCGGGCATCGTCAAACAGCACCTGCAGAGCCCCCACGCGAATCCCAAGAAGGCCTCCGAAGAGGTGCGCTGCCACGACTGCCACGGCACCAAGCACACCACCATGGACGACTATGCCAAGGCGGAGATGCCCACCGCCCAGGTCTGCGGCGAGTGCCACAAGAAGCAGCTCAAGCAGCATGACTCGGGCAAACATCACCTGAGCTGGTTCGGCATGAAGTCCCAGATCGCCTGGCACGGCCAGCCCGGCGCCATCACCGAGCAGGGCTACCGCGGCTGCTCCGGGTGCCACAAGATCGGCGAGAAGGGGCTGATCGGCATCGCCGACGGCAACGCGGGCGCGCTGAAGAGCGACGGTGGCAAGGAAGCATCCCAGTACCGTTACGGCAACGTCCAGTGCGACGCCTGCCACACCCGCCACACCTTCAAGAAGTCCGAGGCCAAGGACCCGCGCGCCTGCTCCAACTGCCACATGGGCTTCGATCATCCCCAGTACGAGATGTACACCTCCGCCAAGCATGGGGTGATCTGGGGCATCGAGGGACATGAGGAAGACGCCCGCGCCCCCACCTGCCAGAGCTGCCACATCATGGAAGGCGACCACGCGGTGGTCACCCCCTGGGGCTTCCTCGGCCTGCGCATCCCCACCAAGGAGAACGTGCTGGCCCTGATCGACGTGGCCCCCGCCCTCAAGGAACCCCTGACCAAGCTGGCGGCCGCCCTCCCCTCCGGCAACTACATCGACCTGGACGACGATCCCCAGTGGGTGCTCGACCGAGCCCTGATCCTGCAGGCAGCCGGCGTCCTCGATGCCAACCTCCAGCCCACCGAGCGCTTCGTCGAGATCGTGGTCCAGGGGCGCGCCGCCCGGGGTCCGGAGGAGTTCAACCAGATCCGCACCGCCATGAAGGCCAACTGCAACAAGTGCCACGCCGCGGGCTTCGTGGACCTGCACATGAAGGCCTCCGACGAGATCCTCAAGGCGGCGGATCATGAGTTCGCCAAGGCGATCGCTGCGGTCCAGGGGCTCTACAAGGACGGCATCCTCAAGGTGCCGCAGAACTGGAAATACGCCCCGGATCTGCTGCAGTACTACGATGCCAAGACCAGCATCGAGCAGGAGCTCTACCTGATCATGCTCGAGTACCGGCAGCGCACCTTCCAGGGCGCCTTCCATGCCAGCAACGATTACATGCACTGGTACGGCTGGGCACCCCTGAAGACCTCGGTCAATAACATCCTCGAGGAGGAGAAGCGGCTGCGCGCCGAGCACGCGGCCAAGGGAGAGGCCAAGCCCGAGCCGGCGGTCAAGGCGGAGGCCAAGCCAGAGGCCAAGAAGGAAGGGGCCAAGAGGTAGGTCACCCCCTAAGCCGACCCAGGACCCGTCCTCCCCTGAGGAGGACGGGTTTTTTGCGCCCGGAGGGACTCCAACGCGGGGCGATAGATAGGGACCGCATAGCCACTCCCAAACCCGGCATGGGGTCTCACGCGGTGGGCATCGAATTGGGGGCGGATGTTCCTCAGCCGCGGTCGGCGCCTCTTGATCCAGGTCAAGTCTGCAGCCGGGTTCCCTCGCTAGCCTCGGTTTCCCAAGAGGTCGCCAATCGGTACCCGGCGTCTGCCCATTCCTCGGACCCAGGCTGGGTATCTCCCTAGAGCGTCAGCTTCCCCCGCGGCAGCCCTGGTTGGACTGGGATGGGGCCTCATCGCCTGGCTGCTACTCGCCTTGTTCCCTGGGGTCTGCCTCGGCGTGACCCTCGACGAGGCCCGCGGGTCGATCCTGGAGCTCTTTCCGGACGCGGATCAGATCGTTGCGGCTGAAGGAACCCCGCCCCTCGCCTCCCTCAAGAAAGAGGACCGCCTGGTGGGATATGCCCTGCTGACGGACCAGATTGCGCCCATCCCCGCCTATTCAGGTAAGCCCATCACCACCCTCGTGGTTTTCGACGTGGCGGGCAAGATCCGGGGCGTGCGAGTGCTGGCCCACCAGGAGCCCATCCTGGTCGTTGGGGTGTCGGACGACGACCTTGGCCGCTATACGGGGCAGTACCAGGGCCTGTTCATCGCCGATGAGGTTCGAGTGGGTGGAGATCCGGCCCCCGGCCGGCCGGTGATCGAGGGTATCAGCGGGGCGACCATCACCACCATGGTCATCAACAGCTCCGTGGTGCGGTCCCTGCACCAGGCGATCCAAGGGCGGGGGCTCTTGACCGCCGCCCATCAGGAGGCCGTGCGTGCCCGCACTCAGGAGCCCCTCTGGCGCGTGCACTGGCGGGAACGGGCCCCGCAGATCGCTGGCCTGGTGGCCGGATTGGTGCTCCTGTTCTTCGTCCTCCTGTTCCAGGACTGGCTGACGCGACACCCGAGGCTGCTCAACGGGCTCCGCACCCTGTTCCTCATCTACAC
>CAZFHV010000105.1:0-11036 GCA_964519095.1 uncultured Chromatiaceae bacterium
CTGAAATCGGATCGGACCCATTTCAGGATTCACGAAAAATGGCGACTCTCCGGCTGTTTTCGATCCCCCGGTGGGCGCCCACGGCCTGGGCGAGTTGGCGAGCGTCTCCGCCGAGGCTGGTGATGTAGTAGCGAGATTCGCACGCCATGCGCCCGCCGTGGCGGCGCTCGGCCTCAATGAGGGCGATGCCGCGCAGCCCCGGCCAGCGCTGCGACTCGGGCAGGGTGCGTAAGTCCCTCACCAGCCAGGCACGCCGCACCTCGGTGCGCCCGTGTCCGGCATCGACCTCCTCGTCGGTGCTGACCGCGACCGCGGCGAAGTTCTGCGCCCAGGCGAACTCGAAGTAGTCCGCCACGGCGGCGTGCAGTTGCGGCTGATTGTCCTTGACTGCTAGCACCTAGTCCCCGCCCTGGGCGAGGATCTGCCCTGCGATGGCGCTCTGACAGCTCACTGCATCGATGGTGACGATACCGCCCTTGAGCTCCAGGAGCTTGAGCAGCTCGGGGATGGCGGTGATCTCGTTGGACTCGGCTTGTGTGGAAACCTGTCCGAAATACACGCGGTTAGCGCTCGCCCAGGCACTGGCTAGGTGAAACGCCGCCTGTCCCCGGCGGCCATCATGGGAACCGCACAACCTCTTGCCGTCGACGGCGATCTCCTCCCCATCGCTGAGCTGCGCCACCGAACGGGTCCAGGCCAGAAAACACTCCTGAAACCCCTTCGCCGGCAGGCGCGCAAACACCCAGCCCAGACAGTCCGGCGAGGGAATGCCATTGGCGAACGGCAGAACACCCCAGAACCAGGGCAACTTCGCCCTGCCGAACTCCGCAATGGCTTGCCAGCCTTCCGCACCGCTGAGCACCGCGCAGCTGCACAGTAGCATGATCTCCTGCAGCGGGTAGAGCTTGTTTCTCTCCGCACGGGGGTCCCGCACGGCCAACAGATGGGACAACAAATCTGAGCACATACCTCGATCTCCTCGAAGAGTTTCCGAGGCAGATTACGTAACCTGCTGTTTACTTACATCCGATCATTCGGTTGCCCTGCCCGTTCTATAAGCATCCCGCTGCTCCCTATGCGGTATAGGGCATTTTAGGGCCCCATTTATAATCCGAATCCGGCAACCCAACCCAGAGGGTGGATCTGCCAGGGCAGAATTGCCTAGAGTGGCCCCTTGGGGATCCTGGTCCGCCAGGCTGTAAGGGGGTTGTGAGCGGGATGGCCGGCGAGCTTCGGGCACTCATCTTCGACGTGGACGGCACCCTGGCCGACACCGAGCGGGACGGCCACCGGGTGGCCTTCAACCGGGCTTTCGCGGAGATGGGCCTCGGCTGGCACTGGTCGGAGGCCCTCTACGGGGAGCTGTTGGCGGTCACGGGTGGCAAGGAGCGCATCGAACGCTACCTGGATCGTTATGCTCGGGGCTTCAGTCCCCCAGGGGATCGGACGGGGTTTGTCGCCGAGCTGCACCGGCGCAAGACGCAGATCTTCCTCGATCTCCTGGCGTCGGGTGCCATCCCCTTGCGGCCGGGGGTGGAGCGGCTGCTCGGGGAGGCCCGCGCCCAGGGGGTACGGCTGGCCATCGCCACTACCACCGCCCCGGAGAACGTCACCACACTGCTGCGCTATTCTGGCCGCGGCGACCTCAGCGGTTGGTTCGATGCCGTTGCGGCGGGGGACGAGGTCCCGGCCAAGAAGCCGGCCCCGGATATCTACGAGCTGGCCCTGGCGAGGCTGGGGCTCGGGCCCAGGGACTGCCTGGTGATCGAGGACTCGGACAACGGGGTCGCCGCGGCCCGCGGGGCGGGCATCGGGACCCTGGTGGTGACGCTCAATGCCTATACGCGGGGGCAGGATTTCTCCTCGGTACCCCTGGTGGTGGATCGGCTGGGGGAGCCGGGGGCGCCGGCCCAGGCGCTGCAAGGGAGCCTGGGGCCCAAGGGCTACGTGGATTTGCCCCTGCTACATCGGCTCCACGCCGAGGTCTTGGGGGCGCGAGGAGATCGGGGATGAGCGAACCGGTGGGGGTGCGTCTGGCGGGGCGCATGGCGCGCATCCGCCCCTTCTACGTGATGGATCTCCTGGCGCGGGCCAGGGTCCTGGAGGCGGAGGGAGTGGACGTGGTGCACTTGGAGATCGGCGAGCCCGATTTCCCCACCGCGGCGCCCGTCCTGGCCGCCGGTCAGCGGGCCCTGGCGGAGGGGCAGACCCGTTACACCCCGGCGCTCGGGCTCCCGGCGCTGCGGCGCGCCATCGCCGACGACTACCGCGAGCGCTTCGGCGTCGCGGTGGCGCCGGAGAGTGTCCTGGTGACGCCGGGGGCCTCCGGGGCCCTGCACCTGGTGCTGGCGGTGCTGGTGGACCCGGGAGACCAGGTCCTGATGGCCGACCCCACCTATCCCTGCAACCGGCACCTGGTGGAGCTCCTGGGCGGCGTGCCCCGGCTGCTCCCGGTGGGGCCGGCGAGCGCCTATCAGCTCACGGCGGAACAGGTGGCGGCGGCCTGGACGCCGAGGACCCGGGTGGTGATGCTGGCCTCTCCCGCCAACCCCACCGGCACCGTCCTGGGCCCGGAGGCACTCGCCGCGCTGCACCGGGTGGTCCGGGAGCGGGGTGGGGTCCTGGTGGTGGACGAGATCTATCAGGGCCTGGTCTACGAGGTGGCCGCCACCAGCGCCCTGGCCTGTTCCCAGGACCTCTTCGTCATCAACAGCTTCTCGAAGTACTTCGGCATGACGGGCTGGCGTCTGGGCTGGGTGGTGGCCCCGCCCGAGTACCTGGACGCCCTGGAGCGCCTGGCCCAGAACCTCTACCTCGCCGCGCCCACCCTTTCCCAGTGGGCCGCCCTGGCGGCCTTTGGCCCGGAGGCCCGGGCCATCCTGGAGGAGCGCCGCACCCAATTCCAGGCGCGGCGCGATTTCCTGCTCCCGGCCCTGGAGGGACTGGGCTTTCGGTTCCCGGTGCGCCCCCAGGGGGCCTTTTACCTCTACGGCTCCTGCGATGAGCTGGGCAGGGACAGCGACCGCTTGGCGCGGGACCTCCTGGAGCAGGTGGGGGTGGCGGTGACGCCGGGGCGGGACTTCGGTTTCCACCAGCCCGAGCGCTATCTGCGCTTCGCCTACACCACCGACCTCCCGAGGCTCCAGGAAGGTGTGGCGCGGATCAGCCGCTTTCTCGGCCGGTCGTGAGGGCGTCTGCGGCCTTGGAGGTCCGCAGCGCCAGCAGGGTGGCGCCGATCACCGCGGCCGGCATGGCCGCCAGGTTCACCAGGGGGATCAGGGTCAGCAGGGTGACCCCAGCGCCGAACCCCAGCGCCATCGGCCGATGGGCACGCAAGTGCCGGTGCTGCTCGCGAAACCGCAACCCCCGGTTGCCGAGGGGATAGTCGCTGTACTCCAGGGCCAGGAACCAGGCGCTGAACAGTGCCCAGAGGAAGGGCGCCGCCAGGTTCAGGCCGGGGACGAGGAACAGCAGCCCCAGCGGGATGGCCCGCAGGAGGAAGTAGCCGAGCTTGCGCAGCTCCGAGCCCAGGGTGCGGGGTAGGTCGCGTACCACCTCGCTCCAGCTCAAGGAAGGGGCCGGCTGGCCGCCGAAGAGCTGCTCCACCTTCTCCGAGAGCAGGCTGTTGAAGGGGGCGGCGATGAGATTGGCCAGCGCGGTGAAGCCGAAGATCACCACCAGCGCCATCGCCAGGGCGAACAGGGGCCAGAGCAGCCAGCGGAGGTAGCTGAGCCAGCCCTCGGCGGGCAGGAAGCGTGCCAGCAGGTCCTCGAACAGGAGCGACCCGCCCCAGACCGTGAGCCCGAGCACCACCAGGTTCACCAGCACCGGTACCAGTACGTGGGCCCTGAGCCCCGGGCGGAGCACCAGCCGTAGGCCCTCGATGGCGATGCCGAAACCCTGTACGAGGCCTGAGGGGGTCGCCACGGTCTGGCCGCCTAGAGCTTGATGTCGTGGGTGTGGAGGGGATAGCCCCGATCGCGGTAGAAGCGATAGCGGGCGCGGCCCTCCTCCCGCACCTGGGGCTGGCTGTCGAGGGGCTCCAGGACCCGGTCGAAGCGGCTGAAGAAGGGCGGCACCTGGGGGGCGAGGTTGATCAGGACCTCGATCCCATCCTTTGGGGGCTCCGCCGCCCAGCCGATCAGCACCCGGCTCAGGGCCGGCTCGGTCTCCCCCACCAGCCCATGGGGGATGAAGCTCTCCTGGCGAAAGGTCCAGAGCAGCTGGTTCAACCGTTCCGCCTCGCTCCGCTCGGGGGCGTGGATGTAGACCCGCAGCCCCTGGGTCAGCACCTTTTCCACCAGCCGGCAGCAGAGCAGCGCCCGATCCCCGGCGGAGCGTTCCGCGAGCACGTAGAAGTCGACTCGGGTCACGGGCGGCTAGTCGAGCTGGCCGGCCCTTTTGAGCAGCAGCTCGGTCAGCAGGGGCACCGGCCGGCCGGTGGCGCCCTTTTCCTTGCCGCTGCGCCAGGCGGTGCCGGCGATGTCCAGGTGGGCCCAGCGCAGCTTCTTGGTGAAGCGGGCGAGGAAGCAGGCGGCGGTGATGGCGCCCCCTTCCTTGCCGCCCACGTTGGCCATGTCCGCGAAGTTGCTGTCGAGCTGGGTCTGGTAGTCGTCCCACAGGGGCAGTCGCCAGGCCCGGTCGCCACTGCGGTCCCCCGCCTCCAGGATCTCGGCCACCAGGGCCTCGTCGTTGCCCATGAGACCGGAGGGGTGGCTGCCGAGGGCCACCGCGCAGGCGCCCGTGAGGGTGGCGATGTCGATGAGGACCTCCGGGTCGAACCGCTCGCTGTAGGTGAGGGCGTCGCAGAGGATCAGGCGGCCCTCCGCGTCGGTATTGAGGACCTCGATGGTCTGCCCCGAGAGGCTGGTCACCACGTCGCCGGGTTTGTTGGCGGCCCCGTCGGGGAGGTTCTCGCTGGCGGGGACCACCCCGATGAGGTTCAGGGGCAGCTCCAACTCCAGGCAGGCCAGCAGGGTGCCGAAGACACTGGCGCCCCCGCACATGTCGAACTTCATCTCGTCCATATTGGCGGCGGGCTTGATGGAGATCCCCCCCGCGTCGAAGGTGAGGCCCTTGCCCACCAGGACCACCGGCTTTTCCTCCGGTTGCCCGCCCCGGTAGCTCATGAGGATCAGCTTGGGCGGCTGGCGGCTGCCGCGGGCCACGGAGAGCAGGGCCCCCATGCCGAGGGCCTCCATGGCCTCGCGTTCCAGGACATCCACCTGGAGCCTGGGGAAGCGCTCGGCGAGGGCCAATGCCTGATCGGCCAGGTAGGTGGGGGTACAGAGGTTGCCGGGGAGATTGCCCAGGTCGCGCGCCAGGCTCAGGCCATCGGCGATGGCCGATCCATGGGCCGCGGCGCGCCGGGCCAGCTTCGCGGCCTGCTTGTCGGGGGCCCAGAGGTCCAGGCGGGCCAGGGGACGCTTGGGGGGCTTGGGGGCGCTCTTGGTCTGGTCGAATCGATAGGCCTGCTCGGCGGCGGCCAGCAGGGTGTCGCGGGTGGCCCGATAGGGATCGGAGCCCTCGGGGATCAGGGCGGGTAGGGCGCAGAGGGCCTCACCGGCCTGTCCCTGATTCGCCAGGGCGATCGCAGCCGCCGCCGCCTTGCGTAGGCTGGCGCGGCTGAAGGCCTTGGGGTCACCGCACCCCACCAGCAGCACCCGCTCGGCCTTCAGGCCCGGGAGGTCGTAGAGCATCAGGGTGCGACCCACCTCGTCCCCCAGGTCGCCCTTGGCGAGGGCCGCCGCGAGCCGTCCCCCGGTGGCCCTGTCCACCGCCCCCGCCGGCCCGCTGAGGGCTGCTTCGGCAAAGACACCAAGGATCAAGCAGGGGGTCTTCAGCTTGGCGAGATCGCCGGTCTTGACCTGGAACTCCATCGGGCCTCCCGGTTGGGGTGCGGGGCAAGGGGTGCGAGGAGACACCTGGCCGGCGGATTTCGACCGGGTCCGGGCATCGTGTACGCTATCGCCTGGAGGCGGGAAGTCTACCGCATCCCTCCGATCCGCCCAAAGGCGGCCGCGCAGCAGGGGACCGAGCCCTTTGAAGATCCTCGACCGCTATATCGGCCGCGCCGTCATCGGCGGCACCCTCTTGACATTGGCGGTGCTGCTGCCGCTGGTGGGCTTCTATGTCCTCACCGACGAGATGCGCGAGGTGGGCAAGGGGGAGTATGGCCTCTCCGATGCCCTCTGGTTCGTGGTGCTCAGCTTGCCCCGCTTCGGTTATCAGCTCTTCCCCATCGCCGCGCTGATCGGAAGCCTGGTGGGTCTGGGGGCGCTCGCGAGCCGCTCGGAGCTGGTGGCCTTGCGCGCCGCCGGGGTCTCCATCCGGCGCATCGTCGCCGCCGCCCTCAAAGCAGGGCTCCTCATGGCCCTGGTAGCGGCCCTGGTAGGGGATTTCTTGGCGCCCCAGGCGGAGCAAAGGGCCCTGGTGATGCGGTCCGAGGCGCGCTACGAGCAGGTCACCCTCAAGACCAAGTACGGCTTCTGGGCACGCGACGGGGATACCTATGTCAACATCCGGGAGATCCTGCCCGACGCCAGCCTGCGCGACATCTCCATCTACCAAGTGAATGACCGCCACGAGCTGCGCCTGGCCAGCCATGCGGCGGCGGCCCGTTACCAGGAGGGGCGGTGGTTGCTGGAGGACATTCAGCAGAGCGAGATCGGCGAGGCGGGCGTGAAGGTGAACCGCCGAGCGGAGGCAAGTTGGGGGTCGCTCCTGGATCCGGCCCTGCTCGAGGTGATCGTCGCCGAGCCCCACGTGCTGCCCATCTACGGACTCTATCGCTACCTGACCTTTCTGCGGGAGAACGGCCAGGATGCCCGTGCCTACGAGGTGGCCCTCTGGGCCAAGCTCTTCATGCCTCTGGTTGTCGTGGCGATGATCCTGCTGACGATCCCGGTGCTGCTCGGGACCAGCCGCACCAGCGGCCTCGGGCATCGCATCTTCTTCGGCGTGCTGGTGGGGATCGGCTTCTTCCTGCTCAACCGCACCTTCAATTATCTGAGCCTCCTCTACGCGGTTAGCCCTCTCTTCACCGCCCTGGCCCCACCCCTGATCCTGCTCGGGGCGGTGGCGGCGCTGTTCCGGCGGGTGGGCTGAGGGCTCAGGACAGGGCCCGACCCTTGGGTGCATCGACTAGCACCAGGCGGGTGCCCGAGAGTCGGTCGTGCCAGGCAAGCCCCTCGCGGTCCACCCACACCCAGAGGAAGCCAAGCCCCAGCGCCGCCCAGGAGAGTAGGGCGGCTGCGAGCCGCAACAGGGCGTCGCGCAGCCTCAGCCAAGTGCCATCCGCCCGTATCACCCGCAGCCGCCAGACCCGCATCCCGAGGGTCTGGCCGCCCTTGACCCAGGGCCAGGCGAAATAGCCCAGGATGATGGCGAGGAGGTAGAGCCGAAACCCGAGGCTGTCCCGCGGGATCTGATAGCCGAAGGCCAGGCCCGCGGGGAGGACCACCAGGGCGCTCGCTACCACCAAGACACCAAAGAGACCCAGGGCGTCGTAGAGCATGGCCGCCAGGCGCCGGAGCAGTCCCGGCCTGGCTGGTTTCGGAGACCGGGCGATCGAGTCCATGGGCGGCATTGTCGCAGAGCCGGGTCGGCTGCGGGAGGCGGGTTGGCGCGCATGGCGCCCCCGGGGGGATCGGCCGATAATTCTTTGAGGATCAGGCCAGGCCCGCCGATGACTCAGCTCGGGAAACCCTTGCGAACGGCCCTCATGGCCGCCCTGCGGCGGATCCCCATGCCGGTGCTGGCCATGGGGATCGGGCTGTGTGCCGGCTTGCTGGTCTGGGGGGTGCTCGACCAGCTCCAGAGCCGCTCCGTCCACAAGATCGTGCAGCGGGAGCTGCGGCTGCAGCTCGATCAACGCTCCCGCGAGCACCTGGTCCGTTTCGATCAGTACTTGCAGAACTACGCTACCACGGTGCGCCTGCTGGCGAACCACCGGCGTCTCGCCCAGTTTCTCGAGGCCCAGTTCTGGGTCCCCGGGGAGGAGGCGGCGCCCCTGATCTATCGGGAGCCCCACCCGGCCTGGCTCCCGGAGCTCAGCGAATGGAACGCCCTGATCGCACCCACCCGGGTACTGCTGACCGACCGCGCCGGTGGTATCCGGGAGGTCTATACGCCCACCGGCGAGCCCCTGCCGGCGGACCTCCGGGGGCGCCTCGGCAGAGAGTACCTGAGCGAGACCGAGGTGCGCACGGTGCTCACCCGCCTCGATGGCCTGCCCACCCTCTTGGTGAGCGATGCGGCGGAGGACGTCAACGGCTACCCCATGGGCTACCTGGTGGTGCTGGTGCCCGTGGATGGTCAGTTCCTGGCCGATTCCCAGTCGGGCCTGCCCCTGAGCAACGCCGTTCTTGCCCTGGTGGATTCCGACGACCTGCGCGTCCTGGTGAGCAGCGGGGCGGACCCTCCCCTGGACGGGACCGAGGTGGAGCAATGGCGGGGCGAGTATCAGGTCACCTTCCGCTCCCTGAGCCAGTATGAGGGGGCGGACTGGAACGTGATGTTCGCGACCCTGGTGCCCCAGGACCTGGTGGCCACCCTGGCGCGGCGGGTAGGTCAGTTCGAGGAGCGCCAGCGGGTGATCACGGCGCTCACCTTCATCGCGGTCTTCACCCTGGTGATTTACCTGGTCTCGGCCCGCCTCAACCTGGTGATCAGCCGCATGGCGCGTTTCGCGCGGCGGGTGCTGGGGATCTCCCAGCCGGGCCTCGATCCCGGCGGCAATCAGCTCCTGCTGCTGGAGGAGTGGATGGGGCAGTTTGGCCGGATGGTGCTCAAGAACCGCAACGAGATGCAACACCGCCATGCGAGCGAGATGCGCCAGTCCGAGGCCCTCAAGACGGCGGTACTGGAGGTGGCCCGCGACGCCATCATCACCGTCGACGAGCAAGGGGGCATCCTGGAGTGCAACCATACCGCGGAGCGGCTGTTTGGCTTCGAACGTGCCCAGGTGGTGGGGCGGCGGGTCGCGGAGCTCCTGATCGCCCCCGAGGACCGGGACCGCTTCGAGGCCCTGTGGCAGGGGGCCCGCGAGGCGAGCCCCAATGCCCCGAGCGGTGCCCCTCCCCCCAGCGAGCTCACCGCCCTGCGCACCGACGCCCACCGGGTGCCCGTGGAGGCGACCCTCGTCCCCCTCCCGTTCGGGGAGCGGCGCCTCTACACCCTCTATCTGCACGACATCTCCGAGCGCCTCAAGGCGGAGCGGGAGATCAAGAGCCTGGCGCGGCTGGCCAGCGAGAGCCCCAACCCCACGCTCCGGGTGAACCGGCAGGGCACCGTCGTCTATGCCAACGCCGCCAGTGTGCCCCTGATGGCCTACTGGGGGTGTCGGCACGGTCAGACCCTGCCGGTGTACTGGCGCGGCCAGATCGACCGCGCCCTCAAGGAGAATCGGGACCTTGAATACCAGCTCGACTGCGATGGCCAGGTCTACGCCCTGGTGCTGGCCCCGGTGCGGGAGCTGGACTACGTGAACCTCTATGGCCGGGATGTCACCGAGGCGCGCCGTGCCGAGCAGGAGTCCCGCCAGCACCAGGCGGAGCTGGTGCATGTGTGTCGCCTGAGTACCCTGGGTGAGGTGGCCACCGGCATGGCCCACGAGCTCAACCAGCCCCTCGCCGCCATCGCCAACTACGCCAATGGCTGCAGTCGGCGGCTCCATAGCGGCTCTTTGGCGAAGAAGGAGCTGCTGGCGGCCATGCGCCAGATCACCAGCCAGGCGGAGCGGGCCAGTGCGATCATCCGGCGCCTGCGGGGCCTGGTGGGCAAGCAGCCACCCATCCGCTCGCGGGTCGATCTCAACCACCTGGTGCGTGAGGTGTGCGGCTTCGTGGAGTACGAATCGAGCCGGCTGGGGGTGAGCATCGAGCTCGAGCTCGCCACCGGACCCCTGTGGGTGGACGTGGATCTGGTGCAGATCGAGCAGGTGCTCCTGAACCTGGTGCGCAACGCCCTCGATGCCCTGGAGGAGGTGGAGCCGGGGAGCCGGGCCCTGAGGATCCAGAGCCGCCGTACCGGGGAGACGGCACGGGTCCGGGTATCGGACCGGGGACCGGGCATTCCCCCGGAGCGCATGGACCAGCTGTTCGATCCCTTCTTCACCACCAAGGACTCGGGTATGGGGATGGGGTTGCCCATCAGCCTTACCATCGTGCAGGATCATGGGGGCCGCATCTGGGTCACCTCCGAGCCCGGGGCGGGCGCCGATTTCCATGTGGAGCTACCCTGCGCGGAGGCGCCGGGCCAGCTCGATCAGACTGGGAGCGGGATGCCATGAAGAACGAGCCGGTCGTGTTCATCGTCGACGACGACGAGGCCATGCGCAGCTCCCTGCGGTGGCTCATCGAGTCGGTGGGGATGAAGGTGGAGGCCTACGAGTCCGCCGATCGGTTCCTGGAGGGGTATTACCCAGGTCGCGCCGGTTGTCTGCTGCTCGACGTGCGCATGCCCGGGATGAGCGGGCTGGAGCTCCAGGCCTACCTGACCCGGGAGCAGATCAAGATCCCGGTCATCATCATCACTGGCCACGGGGACGTGGGCATGGCGGTGTGGGCGATGAAGGGGGGCGCGGTGGATTTCATCGAAAAGCCCTTCAACGACGAGGTCCTGCTCAACAGCCTGCACGCCGCCTTGGTCTTCGACGAGCGCCAGCGCCAGCTCCAGGGGCGACGGGCGCAGATCGCCGCCCGGCTCGCCGAGCTCACCCCACGGGAGCACGAGGTGATGGACATGGTGACCGACGGCCGCTCCAACAAGGATATCGCCGCGGCCCTGGGGGTGAGCGCCAAGACGGTGGAGGCCCATCGGGCCCGGGTGATGGACAAGATGGGGGCCGAGTCCCTGGCCGAGCTGGTGCGCATGGCGCTACTCAGCCGCGCCTCGCCCTGATGGCCCCCGTGGGCCGCGGTGCCCCCTGGACCCTGGCCCGGTGGGAAGGGCCCCGGATCGGGGTGGTGGACCTTTACCTCCTGTGGGAGGTGGGGAAGGCCTTCGCCGCTATCCTGGTCACCTTCTGCCTGGTG
>CAZFHV010000105.1:11046-12035 GCA_964519095.1 uncultured Chromatiaceae bacterium
GCCTGGTGATGATCACCCTGCTGTTCTTGCGTCTGTTCGAGAACGTGGCGGTGGGGCAGCTGAACCCCGACCTCCTCCTGCGTCTGGTGGGCTTCCAGACCCTGCGCTACCTGCCCCGGCTGCTTCCTCTGGCCTTCTATTTCGGGCTGCTACTGGTGCTGATCCGTATGCACCGCGACAGCGAGATGATCGCCTTGGCGGCGGGTGGGATAGGACCTGGGCGGATCTATCCGGCGGTGCTTCTGCCGGCACTCCCCCTGGCGCTGCTGGCGGGCTGGCTGTCCCTGCAGGTGACCCCTTGGGCCTCCGCGGCGGCCAACCGGGTATTGGCGGAGCAGAAGCAGAAGGGGGCGGAGCTGGCCGGACTGCGGGCGGGGCGCTTCAATGAGTACAGCAAGGGCGATCTGGTGGTGTATGTGGAGTCCATCGAGGACCAGCGCTCCATGCACAACCTCTTCATCCAGCACCGCCAGCGCGACGCCCTGAGCCTGGTGACCGCGGCCTCCGGCGACTACCGTTTCGACCCGGAGACGGGTGATCACACCATCAGCCTCCAGGACGGGCGGCGCTACGATGGCCACCCGGGGGAGGCCGATTACTCCATCGCCCATTTCGATCGCTACAGCCTGCGCATCGCCCGAGAGGAGCCCGCTGCCGCGCGAAAGCGTTCGGGGCTGCCCACCTCCGAGCTCTGGCGCGTGGCGGACCAGCGCGATGCCCGCGCCGAACTCGAGGAGCGCCTCTCCTATCCCCTCTCCGTGATCACTCTGGCGTTGATCGCCTTGCCCCTCAGCCGGTCCCTGCCGCGCCAGGGTATGTATGGACGGCTGCTCGCCGCCTTCCTGGTCTACATCAGCTTCTTGAATCTCCACAGCATGGCGTCGAGCTGGCTGGAGTCGGGCAAGACCCCCTTGTGGCTGGGGATGTGGTGGCTCCAGGGCGTCCTGTTGGCCATTGCCGGTCTCTTCTTGCTCGGGGAATCGACGACC
>CAZFHV010000106.1:0-8601 GCA_964519095.1 uncultured Chromatiaceae bacterium
CTGAAATCGGATCGGACCCATTTCAGGATTCACGAAAAATGGCGACTCTCCGGGGGTGGTGCGGGCGACCCTGATCTGGGGCGCCGCGGTGGTGCTGTTGCTGATCAGCCTCGCCTGGGTGGGTGCAAGCCGTCTGGTGCAGCGCCTGAGCGAGGCCCGGGAGGCTGCCGAGCAGGCCGACCGGGCCAAGGGGGTGTTTCTCGCCACCATGAGCCACGAGATCCGCACCCCCCTCAACGCCCTGCTCGGTCTGGCCCAGCTCCTGGCGCGTGCCGACCTGCCCGCCGAGCTGCGCCAGCAGGTCGTGGCTGTCCGTAATGCGGGCGACGCCCTGTTCGCCCTGATCTCTGACGTGCTCGACTACTCCCAGATCGAGGCCGGGCGGCTGGTGCCGGCGGAGCTGGAATTCGACCTGGGGCGGCTGATCGGCGACACCCTGGCCATCTTCAGTCTCCAGGCAGAGCAGATGGGGCTCCGCCTGGAGCCTCGTCTCGACGCCCGCCTGGGGGCCCGTTACCGGGGTGATCCCAACCGTATCCGCCAGATCCTCATCAATTTGCTGGGCAACGCGATGAAGTTCACGGAGCGGGGTGGGGTGGGTTTGGTGGTGGCGTGGGATGAGCGCCGCGAGGGGCGAGACTGGGTGCGGTTCTCGGTCCAGGACAGCGGACTGGGCATTCCCGCCGAGCGGCTATCGTCCCTGTTCGGGGGCTTCCTTGCCCAGTGGGGCAGTCGACGACCGCGGGGCCAGGGGGGCTCGGGGTTGGGCCTTGCCATCTCCAAGCGCCTGGCGGAGCTCATGGGAGGGGAGATGGGTGCCGAGAGCCAGCCGGGGCAGGGGAGCATCTTCTGGGTGCGGCTGCTGCCCGCCCCTCCCGAAGCAACGCCCAGGCGGCTCGAGGTGGTCAGCCCGGGCGCCGGGGGTCCTCGGCGTCTGCTGGTGGCCGACGACGACCCCCTGAGCCGCATCTTCCTGCGGACCCTTCTCGAGCAGGCGGGTCACCAGGTGGAGTTGGCGGAGGACGGGCTTGGGGTCCTGGAGGCCCTCGAACGTGGGCCCTTCGACCTGGTGCTGCTCGACCTCTGGATGCCCAATATGGACGGCTGCGAGGCCGCGCGACGCATCCGCGCCCTGCCGGATCCCCGGCTGGCCAACCTGCCCATCCTGGCCCTCACCGCCGATGTGACCGAGGAGGCCGAGGCCGAGTGCCGGGCCGCGGGGATCAACGAGATCCTGCGCAAACCCCTGGCGGTGGATCGCTTCCAGGAGGTCCTGCGGGCCTATTGCCCCTGAGGGGTGCGGGCGCGGCCTGCCGAGTAGCTCCGTCAGAAGCCCCCGCCGGTGCGGAATCCCCCGCCGCCACCCCCTCCGCCGCCGTGGCCACCACCACCGCCGTGGCCACCGCCATGACCGAAACCGCCGCCCCGGCCGAGGCGGCCGAAGAGATCCCCAAGGTCGCCGAGGTCTCCCATGCCGCCGCCCCAGACGGTGCCGCGGCCAAAGCCGCCGGAGCCGAAGGTGGGGTCTGACTGGGGCGGCTCGTAGCGCTGCTGCTCCTGCAATACCCGCCAGAGGTCGCGCTGGTTGAGCAGGCCGCTGAGGAAGTTGCCCAGCATGACCCCGATCAGGGCCTCGTCGGCAAAGGTGGAGCCGCTGCGGTCGTAGCGCTGGCGGCGGAATTCGTTGCCCAGGTCTTCGAGCTCACCCAGGCGCTGGCGCTGCTGTTCCAGCTCACCCTTGAGGTCACGGATCTCGGCCTCGATCCGCTTGCGCTCCTCCTCCCGCTGGAGCATGCGGTTGACGATGAGGTCGTCCTCGGGGAGGGGGGTGGCGAGGGCCGCCCGGCGCAGGGCCTGGAGGTCGTCGCGCTGCAGCTCCGCGGCGAGGTAGTCGATGGCCTTGCGGCTGTCGGAGTCGTCCCCGAAGGCGAAGGCCACCTGCTCACCGAGCAGGGCCTGGTGGTCCGCCTGGGTCCCGGCGAGGCGCTGGTCGATGGCATCGAGCCGGGACTGCTCCTCCGCCACCCGCTGCTCCAGGGCTGGGATGCCGTCCGCCTCCCGACCCGCCATGTCCAGCCCCTTGAGCGCCGCGAACTCCGACTCCGCGGCGACCTTGAGGCGCTCCGCGTGCTCCCGCAGTCGCTCGGGGATCTCGTTGAGTCGGGCGTAGTTGGCGCGGGCGTCGGCGAATCCGATGAGGTGGGCGACCTTGCCGTCGAGCCAGCGGCTGAGCCCCTTGCCCGGGTACTCGGGCAAGCCGAACTGGCGCTCCCAGAGGTACATGAACAGGGGATCGTCGCGGTAGGACTGGCCCTTGGATTCCTTCTCCTCCGCGCTGCGGCTGGCCTTTTCTTCGGCGGACTTGGCGGTTCGCTCCGCCTCCTGGGCCCGCTGTTGCTGGGCTAGGTAGGGGGGGTCGGCGGCGAGCCGGGCCTGGGTGCGGGCCTCCGCCTGGTCCACTGCCTGGGCCGCGGCGTCGACTGCCGCAGCCTGGGTGGCGCGTTCCTGCTCCAGGGTGCGACGCTCGCCCTCGGCCCCCTGGATGCGCTCGGCGAGTGCCCCTCGGGCTGCCTCGCGCCGGCGGATCAGGGTCAGGGCCTGCTGTTCCACCGCGTCGATCTGCTCCACCAGCTTTCCATCGGCGAGCAGGTCCACCCGCAGCCGGGCCAGGTCGCGGTAGTCCTTGACGCGGGCCTGCTGGAGCTCTACCAGCTTGTTGCCCAGACTGGCGACTCGGCCCTCGATGTCGGTGGCCTTGTCGCGGGTCTCCCCTAGGGCCCCCTCGATGGAGGCCAGTGTCTGTCGTCCGGAAATCATGGGGTCCTGCCTACCATTGGGTGATGGCGGCGCCGGTGGTGGCCATCTCGTACTGGGGCGTCAGCTCACCGCGGCGCTTACGGCCGAACTGGTTCTTCTGGATGATCCCGTCGTCCTGCTTGTCGCGGGCCACCGCGTTGAAGGTGGCCTGGTCCACCCGCAGGCCCCACTTGTCCACCGGCTCGGTCTTGCCGGTCTCCTCGTTCTTGATGGGGACGGTCAGCACCCGGCCGTCGGCGTCGATGGCCTCGACGATGATGTAGTAGTTGCGGGCGTTGGTGTTGACGTCAGGGACGCGCCACACCCCGCTCTTTTCACCGGGCCGATTGAGGATGCGCAGGCTGTACTCCTGCTGCAGACGGGTGCGGAGCTCGGTGAGGGCGCGCAGGGCGTCCTTGGCGGCCTTGGTGTTGCCGTCGCGCAGGGCCGCCTGCCCGGCGTTGAGCTGACGATCCGCCGCCTGACGCGCCTCGTCCACCCGCGCCAGGGCCACCACCTCGGCATGTACCCCCTCCAGCCCCTTGGGCAGGGCGGCCTTGGGGGCCACGAAGACGAAGTAGTTGGCGATCCCGGCGAGGACCAGCAGGCCAAGGCCCAGCAGCACCCCTTTGCCCCAGCGGTCCCGGTTCACGTAGAGCCGGGCCAACCGGGTCTTGAGCCCGGGGGCGGGGGGATGGTAGACGAAGCGCTCCTCCTTGAGCGCGGCCACCCCCTCGTCGATGACGTGGTCCGGTACCTCGATGCCCTGGGCGGCGTAGATCTTGCGAAGGCGCTCCTTGAGGTCGGCCTCGCGGCCCTCGGTGTCGAGCTCCGCATCCACCAGGCGCTGGCGCCGGCGCAGGGTGTCGACCACCTCCATGGCCAGCATGACCTCATCGAGGGGCTGCTTGGTGGCGGCCCCGGCCGCAGCGGCGGCCGGAGTGCTCACAGCGGGCTCGCTCATGGCAGGTTGCGGGTGAGTCCCTTGCCCTGCTCGGCCAGGCGCGCCAGGTTGCGCTTGCCGGCCTCCACCGCCTCGCGGATCTCGTTGGCGTTCTGGGTGCTCTGCTTGCGCATCTCTTCAATGATCTCATGGGAGCGGGTCTGCCAGTTGACCACCGAGTCCACCAGCTTCTTCACCGCATCGGCGCGCACCGTCGGCCCATAACCGGCGCGGACCGCCGCCTCCTGGACCTTGCCGCCGATGTCCGCGAGGACCTCGAGGGACTTGCTCACCCCCTCCTTCATCGCCTCCACCGTCTGGGTACCCTCGTAGAGGCCAAACATGCCGGTGAAGGAGGCCGTGAGCGCGGTGAGCACCACCTCGTTGGTGGTGAAGAAGCTCACCGCCTGGGCATAGACCCGCTCCTTGGCGTTGGTGGTCTGCAGCAGCCGCGCCATGACCACCTCGGAGGTGTTGTAGCTGACGGTGAGGTTGTCCGCGAGGTCCTTGGAGATCTGGTAGCGCTTGTCCTCGTTCTGCAGGAGCCGCACCTGCTCATCCCGGCCGAGCTCCAGCTTGGCCCGCTCCGCCGGGTCGCCCGCCTGGTAGGCCTCTACCGCCTTCATGGCGGTGTCCAGCGCCGCCTTAGCCGCGTTGAGCTTCTCCTCGGCCTTCTTGAGGACCTCCAGGGCCAGCACCTCGGACTGTTTGAGGGCGCCGCGGAAGTCCTGGTAGGCGCCGAGGATCTTCTGCTCGCGCTGGATCTGGTCGTGGGTGGAGGAGGTCACATCCAGGTAGCTGGACTTGATCTTGGCAAAACGGCTGGCGATGTCTCCGCGGGTCACCTTCATCCAGACGTTGCCCAGACGCTCGAAGGTGTCGATGCGGCCGTCCTCGACCTGGTCGACCATGGACTTGGCATCGTCACGGATGCTGTTGAAGGCATCGGTGATCTCCTCGTAGCGCTGGCCCACTTCCATGGCCTGCACCTGCTCGCGCACCACCTCGTTGAACAGGGATGCCTCGTTGAGGGTGCGGCTGATGGCCACCACCCGCTCCTCGTCTAGCTCGGAGATCTGGTTGAGCAGGGCGATGATGGGCGCGTCCTGCTTGTCGCCCTGAGGCACCAGACCCAGGTCGTGCAGTCCGTTGATGGCCTTGTCGAGGTATTGCATCGGGGAGAGGCTCATGGGTTTCTCCAAGGGTGGTGAGGTCGCCGGCGAGGGGGCTGGTGGGGGCGGTGGCCCTGATTCCAACCCCCACATCCTAGCCGGTTTGCGGCGGCGGGGTCGAGCGGGGTAGGGGAGGGGATCGCCCTCGCCGACCGCCCGATGGGCTCGGGCCAAGCGATCTTTGGCTCGGGGGCCCCGAGGTCCCCATAATGGGCGCAGTGGTTGGTGCCAGAGAGGGGGACGCGATGCAGGACGAGGGGGCGATGCTGGGCCCGAGGCAAGGGGAGGCTGCGGATCTTGGCCGCCGCTTTGGCGGCGTCGCCCGGCTCTACGGCAGCGCGGCCCTGGCACGCTTTGCCGCCGCCCACGTATGCGTGATCGGGGTCGGCGGGGTGGGCTCCTGGGCGGTGGAGGCCCTGGCCCGCAGCGGCATCGGCGCCCTCACCCTGATCGATCTGGATCACCTGGCGGAGTCCAACATCAACCGCCAGCTTCCTGCCCTGGGGAGCACACTGGGACGGGCCAAGGTGGCGGTGCTCGGCGAGCGGGCGCGCGATATCAACCCGAGCTGCTGCGTTTCGCTGGTCGAGGACTTCATCGATCCGGACAACGTCGCCCAACTCCTGGCCGGCGGTTTCGACCAGGTGGTGGACTGTATCGACGGGGCGCGGGCCAAGGCGGCGCTCATCGCCCATTGCCGCCGGCAGGGGCTGCCCCTGGTCACCCTGGGCGGCGCCGGGGGGCAGGTGGACCCCACCCGCATCCGGGTCACGGACCTGGCCCGCAGCGCGCGGGATCCCCTGCTGGCACGGGTGCGCCGGCTGTTGCGCGAAGAGCACGGCTTCGAGCGTGGTCCTGGACCGGACTTCGGTGTGCCCTCGGTCTGGTCCGACGAGCCCCCGGCCCCTCGCCCGGCGACGGCCGATGCCTGCCGGCAGCCACCCGCGGGCCATCGCGACCTGAGCTGTGCGGGGGGCATCGGCTCGGTGGTCACGGTCACCGCCAGTTTTGGGCTGGTCGCCTGCGCCCAGGTGCTGAAACGCCTGGCCGAGCGGGTCCCCGAGCGGGGGCAATCGGCGGGGTAGGGCCCCCGGCCGCCCGGGCCAGGCCGATGATCAGGCCTCGCTGGCGGTTGGCGGCGCCCCGCCTGCGGATGCCTCTGTCACGCGGGGTTGCTTCCAGCGCCGTTTGGTGCAGAACCAGGCTGCCGGATCGCGTCGGATCACCGCCTCGATGACCTTGCTCATGCGCTGGGTCAGATCGCGCACCTGCTCGTCGAGGGGCAGACTGGCATCCGGGAGCAAGGGGGGGTGCAGGGTCACGAGGAACTCCCCGCAGGGGAGGCGCCGGGTGTCAGTGGGGATGACCGCAGCGGAGAAACGGATCGCCAGCCGCGCGGGGAGGTCGGTGACGAGGGTCGGTTGGCCGAAGAAGTCTACCTCCACGCCGGAGGTGACGCGCTGATCCACCAGCATCCCCACGCTCTCCCCCTTGCGCATGGCATCCATTGCCAGGCGTACCGCCTTTTCCTTCTCGATGTAGTCGCAGCCGGTCTCCTTGCGGGCACGCAGGATGAGGCCGTCGATGACGCCTTGGCCCACCGTGGAGTAGACGATGTGAATGGGCCGGGGCAGGCGGGCGATCGCGAAGGCCGTTACCTCCCAGTTGGAGGTGTGGGCGCCCACGAAGACCGCCGGGCCATCGTTGGCGTAGGCGAGGTTCTCCTCGCCAGCGAGTTGCCACTTCGTCCCGCGCCGACCCGCACCGATGTCACCCAGGTGCGGGAGCTCGCCGACCACCCGCCCGATGCTCTCGCAGACCCCCAGGGCGAACTGCTCGATCTCCGCCTCGGGGTGCTCCGGGAACGCCGCCCGCAGGTTCTTCTTGATGTTGCGGAAGCGCAGCAGGCGCGGACCCAGTGCCCGGGCGATCCGTCCCAGCCCCGCTGAGGCCCAGCGCGGCGGCAGGGCCCGGAGCAGGGTCCACAAGAGGGCGGCCGAGCGCGGGCTGAGCTCCCGGACTAGGCGCCGCTGCGCCATCTCGGGTCTCCCCTGAAGGTGCCGGCGTGGCCGGCCAGGTGTCGCATTGTCCCAAACATGGATTCGTGACCTGCCGCCAGGCTCGGGATGACCGCGCCTCCTTGGGACGCCCCGTGCAGGGTACGAGGAGGGCAGGGGGCGTAAACAGAGCCGGGGTCGGAAGGGCGCTCACTCTACCACCAAGCGCGGCGGCGGTGGCCGTTTTCGGCGGGCGAGGCGCCGGTTCTCCGAGTAGCGGCGGCGGGCCTCGTCCCCGGGGAGGGCTTTCGGATACCCTAGTAGCGCCACGCAGGCGAGGGGGCCGTTCCCCCACGCCCCTGCCCAGCCTGAGGTAGACCATGAAGCAGATCCACAGCCTCACCGGCTTGAGAGGGCTGGCGGCGCTACTCGTCTTCGTCGAGCACGCGGCCACCGAGTCGATCCTGCCCAGTTACTTGGGACACGGATTCGGACAGGCTGGCTTGATGCTGTTCTTCGTTTTGAGCGGGTTCTTGATGGCTCACCTCTACATCCATGAGCCCTTCGATCGGGCAAACCTCAATCGGTACGTCTTTGCCCGCATCGGGCGCATCGTGCCCCTTTACTTCCTGCTGCTGATCCTATCGGTCATCATCACTCAGCTCGTTTCACCCGAGTCCTTCTATCCTTACAAGTTCTACAAGGTCAAGCATGTGGTCCAGGCGCTCTTGATGCTCGAGGCCAAGTACGTGTTCTGGACCATCCCCGTGGAGGTGCAGTTCTATGCCCTGTTCGTCGTCTTCTGGGCGCTGTACCAGAGGGGCGTCAGTGCCTACTTCCTGTTTGCTTATGCCGTGCTGACCCTGGTCCCCTCGGTCCTCATCTACCTCGCGGGCGCAGGCTTCCCGAAGATTGTATCGGCCTACGCTTATGCCTTTTTCATAGGCGTGGCCACGGCGCTGTCGTTGGACAAGATCAGACACAGCCGGTGGGTCGCCAGGTACCTGGCCCCGGCGGGCGCCCTCTCCCTGGGGCTGCTCCTGGTCAACTTCCCGGAGATCCGCGCCGCGCAGGGTCTGGTGTGGGGGGAGCACGTCTATGTTCAGACTTGGCTCGATCCCATTACCTGGGGTCTCGTCTACGTCCTTTTTCTGGCTGCGGCCCTCAATTTGCCCGGTGTGTCGATCTTGAGCCGGAGGTTCCTCGTCGCCATTGGCAAGGTCTCCTATGGGTTCTATTTGATCCACTATCCCCTGGTCCTGTTCTTCGTCAAAGAGGTGAGTGCACCGGACCCCATCAAGGTCCTTGGGGCATTTCTCGCCACCTGGGCCATTGCGCACCTCTCCTATTACTTCTTCGAAAAGCCGGTGGGGGCGAGGATCCGAGGGTTCGGGCAGAGGAGGATCAGGTCCCCGGAGGCCGGCCCGGAGGCTCGCGGGGGGGAGGGGGCCCCATCGCCCCGCTCGGCCGGCCCCTCTGGGTAGGCGGCTAGCTGAGGGTCTCCCGCCGCACTCCTGCGGGGGTTAGGCACAGCAGCTCACCCCGATCTTCGTGCCACTCCGCCAGCACCAGGCGTCTCGCCTCGCGGCCGTCGACCTCGAGGAGGTGATCCGCGGGTCGGTGGGTGTGGCCGTGGATGAGGCGGCTCGCACCCTGTTTGGCCGGCCGGCGATCTCGGGCCGACCGAATCCCG
>CAZFHV010000106.1:8611-12012 GCA_964519095.1 uncultured Chromatiaceae bacterium
GGTCATGAATCGGCGCAGGGTTTCGGCATTGACGTCCATGATGGCCTCGGTCTTCTCGGCGACGGCCTCCTGGCCGCGGCGGCGGTAGTCCTCGGCGATGGCGCGGCGGCTGGCGAGCGGCTGGCGCAGGAACAGCCATCGCACCAGGGGGTTGCGGACGCGCCGGCGGAAGCGCTGGTAGGGTACGTCGTCGGTGCAGAGGAGATCCCCGTGCATGAGCAACGTGGGCTCGCCGTAGAGGGTCACCAGGGTGGGGTCCCGGAGCAAGCGGCAACCGCTCTGGCGGGCGAAACGCCGGCCAATGAGGAAGTCGCGGTTCCCGGGCATGAAGTAGACCCGCGTGCCCCCATCGACGAGGGCACGCAGGCCGGCGATCACCTCGGGCGCGGGGGGGGTCTCGTCGTCGTCACCGATCCAGGCGTCGAAGAGGTCGCCGAGGATGTAGAGGGCCTCGGCGCGGGGCGCCCGTTCCCGGAGCAGGCGCAGGAGGCGTCCCACCCTGGCGGGACGCCCCTGGGCGAGGTGGAGGTCCGAGATGAACAGGCTCTCCACCGGGCTGAAATCTCCTAGGGGAGGATCTCAGCCTTCTCGATGATGACGTTCTGTGCGGGGACGTCCCGGTGGCCGCCACGGGTGGTGGTGGCCACGCCCTTGATGCGATCGACCACCTCCAGGCCCTCCACCACGCGGCCGAAGACGCAGTAGCCCCAGCCGTCCTGACCCGGATGGTCGAGGAAGCCGTTATCCGCCACGTTGATGAAGAACTGGGACGTGGCGGAGTGGGGCGCGGAGGTGCGCGCCATGGCGATGGTGCCGGCGCGGTTCCTGAGGCCGTTGGCGGCCTCGTTCTCCACCGGGGCGCGGGTGGGTTTGGGGATCATGTCTTCGGTCAGGCCCCCGCCCTGGATCATGAAGCCGTCGATCACCCGGTGGAACAGGGTGCCGTCGTAGTGGCCGTCGCTTACGTATTGCTCGAAGTTGGCGCAGGTCTTGGGGGCGCGCTCGGCATCGAGCTCGAGGCTGATGGTGCCGTGGTTGGTAGTGAGCTTGATCATGGGCCGCGGGTCCTCGTGGCGAATTATTGACGGGTGACCTTCTGGATGACGACGGCGGTCTTGGGCACGTCGCCGTGGCCGCTGGGATGGGTCCCGGTGGGCACCTTGGCGATCTTGTCCACCGTATCCATCCCGTCCACCACCCGGCCGAACACCGTATAGCCCCAGCCCCGCTGAGTCTTGGCCGTGTGGTTGAGGAAGGCGTTGTCCTTGAGGTTGATGAAGAACTGGGCGGTGGCGGAGTTGGGATCGGCGGTGCGCGCCATGGCGATGCTGCCCCGCTGGTTGGTCAGGCCGTTGTCCGCCTCGTTGGGGACGGGCTCGCGGGTGGGCTTCTGCTTCATGTCCTCGGTGAAGCCCCCGCCCTGGATCATGAAGCCGTCGATCACCCGGTGAAACACCGTGCCGTTGTACTGGCCCGCGTCCACGTAGGCCAGGAAGTTCTCCACCGTCTTGGGCGCCTTCTCGGGGTCCAGCTCCAGGGTGATGTTCCCGGCGCTGGTCTCCATCAGCACCCGCGGGTTGGCCGCCAGGGCCGGGTTGCCGAGGGTGAGGGCCGCCAGGGCGGAACCGATCGCTAACCAGTTGCGCATGTCCGGTGCTCCGTCGCGAGTAAAACTTCCATCATACGGGCTCGGCGAGGGCACTTGAACCCTCCCTGGAGGCCGCCGGGCTGTCGGCGGCTGGGGCTTTCGGCTACCATCCGCGCCCATTCTCTGACCCCTCGATCCCTCCGCCCATGCTCAAGATCCACAACAGCCTCACCCGTCAGAAGGAAGCCCTCCAGCCCATCGAGCCGGGGCGGGTGCGCCTGTACGTGTGCGGCATGACCGTCTACGACTACTGCCATCTGGGCCATGCGCGGGTGATGGTGGTGTTCGATGTGGTGTATCGCTACCTGCGTGAGCTGGGCTACCAGGTCACCTATGTGCGCAACATCACAGATATCGACGACAAGATCATCCGCCGCGCCAACGAGAACGGCGAGCCCTTCACCGCCCTCACCGAGCGCTTCATCCGCGCCATGCACGAGGACGCCGCGGCCCTCGGGGTGCTGCCCCCCAGCCTCGAGCCCCGGGCCACCGAGCATCTGGGCCCCATCATCGGCATGGTGGAGCGGCTGATCGAGCGGGGCTACGCCTACCTAGCGGACAACGGCGACGTCTACTACGCGGTGGGCCAGTTTCCCGGCTATGGCCGCCTCTCCGGCAAGGAGCCGGAGGAGCTGCGCGCCGGGGCGCGGGTGGAGGTGGGAGAGGCCAAACGCGACCCCCTGGACTTCGCCCTCTGGAAGGCCGCCAAGCCCGAGGAGCCGGCGTGGGATTCCCCCTGGGGTCCGGGCCGACCCGGCTGGCACATCGAGTGCTCCGCCATGTCCACCGTCTGCCTGGGCAATCACTTCGACATCCACGGCGGCGGGGCGGACCTGCAGTTCCCCCATCACGAGAACGAGATCGCCCAGTCCGAGGGGGCCACCGGCGAGCCCTTCGTCAACCTCTGGATGCACAACGGCTTCGTGCGGGTCAACGAGGAGAAGATGTCCAAGTCCCTGGGCAACTTCTTCACCGTGCGCGAGATCCTGGAGCGCTACCGCCCCGAGGAGGTGCGTTACTTCATCCTCACCAGCCAGTACCGCAGCCCCCTCAACTACGACGAGGAGAATCTGCAGAACGCCCGCGCCGCCCTCACCCGTTACTACACGGCCCTGCGCGGCCTGCCGGCGGCGGAGCCGAGCGGTGGGGCGGCGTTTCGGGAGCGTTTTTTCGCGGCCATGGACGACGACTTCAACACCCCCGAGGCCCTGGCGGTGCTGTTCGACCTGGTCCGGGAGCTCAACCGGCTGCGGCAGACGGACGCCGATGCGGCGGCGGGGTTGGGTGCGGAGCTCAGGCGGCTGGGGGGCATCCTCGGTCTGTTGCAGGGCGATCCCGAGCAGTATCTGCAGGGACTGGAGGGAGCGGCGGGCGAGGGGCTCACGGCCCCGGAGATCGAGGCCCTGATCGGCCAGCGCACCGCGGCCCGCAAGGCCCGCCAGTGGGCCGAGGCCGACCGCATACGCGATGAGCTGCAGAACGCCGGGATCCTGCTGGAGGATGGCCCCCAGGGCACCAGCTGGCGGCGTGCCTGAGCGCACGGGAGGCGGGTGCCTCGCGCCCTCCCCCTGCGCGCTGACCTCGCCCCGTATCTCGGCTCTGAACCCGTGCCGCGTTCCAGGTAGAAAGGCTGCAAATCTCTAGAGCGGTAAGGCCGCCTACATCACGGCTTATTCTATTAACCCGGCCCTTAAATAGCCTCTGCCGCATATAGGCAGCAGCGGGATGCCTAAAGTAGGCCCTGACCTTTTCG
>CAZFHV010000107.1:0-5788 GCA_964519095.1 uncultured Chromatiaceae bacterium
AAGGTAGCGAAATTCCTTGTCGGGTAAGTTCCGACCTGCACGAATGGCGTAACGATGGCGGCACTGTCTCCACCCGAGACTCAGTGAAATTGAAATCGCTGTGAAGATGCAGCGTTCCCGCGGCTAGACGGAAAGACCCCGTGAACCTTTACTACAGCTTCGCACTGGATTTTGAATCGGCTTGTGTAGGATAGGTGGGAGGCAGTGAAGCCGGGACGCCAGTTCCGGTGGAGCCAACCTTGAAATACCACCCTGGCCTATTCGAAGTTCTAACCTCGACCCGTTATCCGGGTTAGGGACAGTGCGTGGTGGGTAGTTTGACTGGGGCGGTCTCCTCCCAAAGAGTAACGGAGGAGCGCGAAGGTACCCTCAGCGCGGTCGGAAATCGCGCATTGAGTGCAAAGGCAAAAGGGTGCTTGACTGCGAGACAGACACGTCGAGCAGGTGCGAAAGCAGGCCTTAGTGATCCGGTGGTTCTGTATGGAAGGGCCATCGCTCAACGGATAAAAGGTACTCCGGGGATAACAGGCTGATGGTGCCCAAGAGTTCATATCGACGGCACCGTTTGGCACCTCGATGTCGGCTCATCACATCCTGGGGCTGAAGTCGGTCCCAAGGGTATGGCTGTTCGCCATTTAAAGTGGTACGCGAGCTGGGTTTAGAACGTCGTGAGACAGTTCGGTCCCTATCTGCCGTGGGCGTTGGAGACTTGAGGGAATCTGCTCCTAGTACGAGAGGACCGGAGTGGACGTACCTCTGGTGTTCCGGTTGTCACGCCAGTGGCACTGCCGGGTAGCTAAGTACGGACGGGATAACCGCTGAAAGCATCTAAGCGGGAAACCCCTCCCAAGATGAGGTCTCCCTGGGGACTCGATCCCCCTGAAGGGCCGTGGAAGACCACCACGTTGATAGGCCGGGTGTGGAAGCTCAGTAATGGGTGAAGCTAACCGGTACTAATGGCCCGTGAGGCTTGACCATATAACACCCAAGGACTTTGGGTGCGATCTCGCAATCTCATCCGCGCTTGAAGCGATCTAACCGAATGCTGGCTGGTAGCCTCGGCTCCCAGCCCACCCTTTTCCCTGGCGGCCATAGAGCACTGGTACCACCTGATCCCATCCCGAACTCAGAAGTGAAACGGTGTATCGCCGATGATAGTGTGGGGCCTCCCCATGTGAAAGTAGGTCACCGCCAGGAAATTAAGTGCAAGGCCCCGACGTTGTCGGGGCTTTTTTTGCGCTGGGTAATGTGGTCGCCCCGGCAGGGGAGGCGCGGACAATAGACGCCGTGAGGCTTAGGTGCGCGCGGGGCTTGCGATGGGGCCTTGCGTCGCGAGCACGCCCGATCGCCCCGGGATTTCAGTCCAGGTAACAGAGCAGACTGGCAACTGGCCGGGTTCGAGAGACCGATGGATCTCACCCAGAGTCTGGAGCTGGGCTTCGGAATCCTTCCATGCGCCGATCAGTCGGTCCATGACGGGGAGGAGCTTCATACCCTCGAGCTCGGCGTGGAGGGTGTAGACGTGGCCATGGGGCAGGGGTTGGCGGGACGCTTCAATCACCGCCTCGGGGCAGTTCTCCTCGGTGATGGCGTCGCGGCCGATCAGCTCATCGAGGGTGGGCAGTGTCGTGGGAATCTGGGGGCACCGGGAGGGGGCCCCGTCCATGAGGGGGCGGAAAGGAAAGCGGCCGCGGACATCGCTGGCGTAGTCAAACCCCATCTCTTCCTCAAGGGCGAGGGCATGGGTATTGATCTGCCAGCCGGCGGCGCCATGGACCCGTGCCCGGAAGCCGAATACCTCCTCGAATGCACGGGCGCCCAGTTCCATCTCCTGGCGGGTCCAGGCGAAGTCCTTGCGGGCCACGAAGTCCTGCCAGCGGATGTGGTCGTAACAGTGGATGCCTACCTCATGCCCCGCCGTGGCCGTGGACCGCATGATCGCCCCGGCGCGCCGTCCGATGTGCGGCCCGGGCAAGAGAGTGCCATAGAGCAGGGTCCGCAGGCCGTAATGACTGGTCACCGAGGTGCGTCGCACCTTGGCGAGGAACCCCGGCCGAAAGATGCGTCGCAGGGCGCGGCCCGTATGGTCGGGGCCGAGACTGAAGAGGAAGGTGGCGCGGACCTGATGACGGTCGAATAGCCGCAACAGGTTCGGCACCCCTTCGAGGGTACCCCGTAGGGTGTCCACGTCGACCTTGAGGGCGATGTGCATCGGGGTATGCCGCGGTGGCACCCAGGCCTATTCGTCGATGAGTGCCCGTGCCGCCGCGACCTCGTGCCGGTAGGCCTCGAAGATGTTGCGCAGCGCGTCCGCAATGGCCACTTTCGGCTCCCAGCCGAGCTCCTCGCGGGTGTTGCCGATCCAGGGGACGCGGGTCTGGATGTCCTGGTATCCCTTGCCGTAGTACTGGGCGGAGGCCACTTCCAGGAGCTGGACCTTCTCGGCGCCGCGGCGATATTCCGGGAAGTCCATGGCGATCGCCAGCATCAGCTCCGCAAGCTCCCGCACCGAGAGGTCGTTGTCCGGATTGCCGACATTGTAGATCTTGCCGCTCGCACGGCCATCGGGGTTCTCGATGATGCGCATCAGCGCCGAGACCCCGTCAGAGACGTCGGTGAAGCTGCGGCGCTGGCGCCCGCCATCCACCAAGCGGATGGGCTCACCGCGCGCGATGTGACCGAGGAACTGGGTCACCACCCGGGAGCTGCCCTCTTTGGGGGCGTGGAGGCTGTCGAGGCCCGAGCCGATCCAGTTGAACGGCCGGAACAGGGTGTAGTCGAGGCCCTCCTTGTCGCCGTAGGCGGCGATCACCCGGTCGAGCAACTGCTTGGCGCAGGAGTAGATCCAGCGCGGCTTGGTGATGGGGCCAAGCACGAGCTCTGACTCATAGGGGTGGAACGCCGCATCGGCGCACATCCCGTAGACCTCCGAGGTGGAGGGGAACAGCACCCGCTTCTTGTGGCGGACAGACTGGCGCACCACGCGGAGGTTCTCCTCGAAGTCCAGCTCGAAGACGCGCAGGGGGTCGGTCACGTAGACCTTGGGGGTGGCGATGGCCACCAGGGGCAGCACCACGTCGCACTTCTTGATGTGGTACTCGATCCACTCCTTGTTGATGGTGATGTCACCCTCGCAGAAGTGGAACCGGGGGTGCTCCAGCAGCCCCCGCACCCGCTCGGTCTGCATGTCCATGCCGAACACCTCCCAGGGGGTGGTGTCGATGATGCGACGCGACAGATGGTGGCCGATGAAGCCGTTCACGCCCAGGATCAGGATTCGCATGGGTCAAGCCTCTCAATGCAGCGTGCCGAGACCATCACGGCAGCAGGTTTGGGGTATGGGGGGAGGTTTTAGAGCGGGAGCAACAATGCAGACCAGCCAAGCTGCCACCGGTTCCCCGGGGCTGGTGGGGAGCTTTGGAGATGACTGGGCCCGCCATGGCGCCAGAGGACCTAAGCCTTCAGGGGGGCCGATGCCCGGCCGAAACGGGCCATAAACCGGGCCTCGTCGAGCGTCTGGCCATCGAGGCGGATCTGGGTGAGGCGCAGCCGCTGACCATCGGCGCAGTCGGCATAACTGTGCCCATCCTCCCAATAGAGGCGGGCCTCTGGTCCGCGTGCCGCCTCGCCCCGGTAATAGCTGCCCAGCAGTTCCAAACGGGTTCCAGCGACCTCGGTAAAGGCCCCCGGGTAGGGCGGGGCCACGGCCCGGATCAGGTTGTGGACCTGCCAGGCGGACTGGCGCCAGTCCACCCGTCCGTCCTCGGGGCGGCGGCCGCCGAAGTAGCCCCCCGCGGCCAGGTCCAGGGGCCGCTCCTCATGCTCGCCGGCCAGCATGCGCGGGACGGTCCGCAGCAGCACCGCCTCGGCGGCGCAGGTCACCTTCTGGAAGACCTGCTGGGCGGTGTCATTGGGCAAGATGGCGACCGCCTGCTGGTCCACTAGGGCGCCGGCGTCGGGCTTGATCACCATGCGATGCAGACTGGCGCCGGTCTCCCGTTCCCCGTGGAGGACCGCCCAGTTCACCGGTACCCGGCCGCGGTACTTGGGCAGCAGCGAGCCGTGCAGGTTGAAGGCGCCCCGCTTGGGGAGGGCCAGCAGGGCCTCCTTGAGCATGTGACGGTAGTAGAAGGAGAAGATCCAGTCCGGATCGGCTTGGGCCGCAAGGGCCACGACCTCCGGGGTATTGGGGTCCTCGGGTGTGATGGCGGGGATGCCCTGATGGTCCGCCAGCTCCAGCAGGCTGTCGAACCAGATCCGCTCCGCCGGGTTGTCCCGGTGGGTCACCACCAGGGGGACCTCCACCCCGAGGCTGAGGAGTACGGCGAGCCCCCGTACCCCCACGTTGTGGTAGCCGAACACCAGGGCCCGTTGGGGTCTCTCGGTCATGGGTGCGCGTCCCCCGGGGATTGCGGGGTCTCGGCACCGCCTAGCACGGTGCGCACCAGGAATTGGGGGCGCCCCTGGGCCTGGACGTAGATCCGGCCCACGTATTCCCCGAGCAGACCGATGCCGAACAGGATGATGCCGGCGAGGAAGAAGAGGATCCCGAACAGGGTGAATAGCCCTTCCGCCTCCGGTCCGACCACCAGGCGGCGTACCGCCAGGAAGAACACGAAGGCGAAGGACACCAGGGCGATGAAGATCCCGATGAGGGAGAACATGTGCAGCGGGGCCAGGGAGAACCCCGTCAGCAGGTCGAAGTTGAGGTGGATCAGCTTGTAGAGGGGATACTTCGACTGGCCTGCCGCGCGCTCCTCGTGCTCCACCACCACCTCGGTGGGGCTGCCGGCGTAGAGGTAGGCCAGGGCGGGGATGAAGGTGTGGCTCTCGCGGGATTCCAGCACCGCGTCCACGATATCCCGGTCATAGGCCCGCAGCATGCACCCCTGGTCGGTCATGCGGATGCTGGTGATGCGCTCCCGCAGCCGGTTGACCGCCTTGGAGGCCCAGTCCCGCCACTTGGCGTCACGGCGCTGGCGGCGGATGGTGCCCACGTAGTCGTGGCCCTGGTCCAGGGCCGCCAGCAGCTTGGGGATCTCCTCGGGGGGGTTCTGCAGGTCCGCATCCAAGGTGATCACCCGTCGGCCCACCGACTGCTCGAACCCCGCAAGGATTGCGGCGTGCTGGCCGGCGTTGGCTCGCAGGTACACCACGCGGGTCACGTCGGGCCGTGCCTGATACTGCTGGCGCAGCAGGCCGGGGGAGCGGTCGCGACTGCCGTCGTCCACCAAGACCAGCTCATAGCTACGGCCAAGGCCATCCAGGACGGGGTAGACGCGCGCGAACAGCTTGGGGAGCACCGCCTCCTCGTTGAAGACGGGGATGACCACCGAGACCTCGATGTCCGCGACCGCGCTCATCGGCGTCCCCCTCTCAACAAGCCATCGATGACCTCGCACACCCGGTCCACGTCTTGGTCCTCCATCGTGGGGAAGAGGGGGAGGGTGAGAGTCTGCTCACCGATGCGTTCCGCGGCGGGGAAGTCGCCCGGCCCATAGCCGAGCTGCCGATACAGACCGAACAGGTGCATGGCGGGGTAGTGGATGCCGGCGGCGATACCCGCACCCTTGAGGTCCTCCAGGAAGCCATGGCGGCTGGTCCCCAGCGCCGCGAAGTCCACACAGACGCAGAACATGTGCCAGCTATGGCCTGGGGTATCCGCCGGCAGTACCAGGAGCTCCGAACGAGGCAGTCGCTCCAGATAGCGCAGCGCCAGCGCCTGGCGCCGTCGGTTGAAGCCCTCCAATTTGGGCAACTGGGCCAGCCCGATGGCGGCGTGCACATC
>CAZFHV010000107.1:5798-11860 GCA_964519095.1 uncultured Chromatiaceae bacterium
CTCCGGCACGTTCAGGTTGCTGCGATCATCCCGCTCGATGCCGTGGAAGCGGATGCGCTCCAGCCGCTTCACCCACTGGGGGTCCCGCACCGCCACCGCCCCGCCCTCGATGGTGGTGAGGTTCTTGTTCGGATGGAAGCTGAAGCATACCGGGTTCCCCGCGGCCCCCACCCGGCGGTCCTTGTAGGCGGTGCCGATGGCTTGAGCCGCGTCCTCGATGATCACCAGACCCCGTTCCTCGGCCAGGCGATAGAGGGGATCCAGATCCACCGGACGACCGGCGAAGTGTACCGGCAGGATCGCCCGGGTGCGGGGGCTGAGGGCGCGGGCCGCCGCCTCCGCCGAGAGGTTGCGGGATACCAGATCCACGTCCGCGAAAACCGGCCGGGCGCCCACCCGCACCACCACGTTGGCGGTGGCCACGAAGCTCATGGCCGGGACGATCACCTCGTCGCCGGGACCGATGCCGCAGGCCAACAGGGAGGCCTCCAGGGCGCTGGTTCCCGAGTTGAACAGCCGCACCGCCACCCCGCCACCGATATAGTCGGCGAGGGCCTGCTCGAAGGCCTGGCACTTGGGGCCGGTGGTGAGCCAGCCGGAGTCGAGCACCTCAAGCACCGCCGCCTGTTCCTCAGGGCCGATGGTGGGTCGGGTGAATGGGATCATGGTCGGGTTCCCCAATCAGGGCGAGAGAGACAAAGGCAATGAGCTTGGTTTCAGGGCGCTCAACTGCGTGCCAGGATCACCACCCCGAGGATGATGACCCCAATGCCGAGGATGCGCGAGAGGCTCATCACCTCCCCGAAAAGGGCCCAAGCGGCGACGGCGTTCACCACGTAGCCGAGCGAGAGCATGGGATAGGCGATGGTGACATCCACCCGGGAGAGCGCCAGGATCCACACCACCACGCTGACGCCGTAGCAACCGAGGCCTACCCACAGCCAGGGCTCCCCCGCCAGGCGCAGGGCCACCGGCAGGGAGCCCGCGAGCTCCAGCTGGATGGCACCCAGATCGCGCACGCTGGCCTTGAGGGCGAGCTGGGCGACGGCGTTCAGCAGCACCCCGGTGAGGATAAGGAGGAAGCTGACCAGATTCATGGTTTCACCACCGCGAGTTTTCTACGGTCCTGGTAGAGGGTGCGCATGGGTAATCCAGGTTCGGCAAGTTCCGGAAACTCTCTTGTCTCGAAGATGGCGATGGCGCGCCCTGACTCGGCGGCGCGCCAGCGCTCCACAAACCCTTCCCAATCAGGAATGGCGCGCTCGGGCGCTTGCTCGATCCCCAGGGCGAGCTCGCCCCGATACATGACGGGGATCAGGGGGCTGCCGAGATAGAAGCTGACCGACTGAAAATAGGCGCTCACACTGTAAACCTCGGCGCCCCGCTCTGCATAGGGCCGGATGACCTCCGCCAGGGCCCGGCCGGAGCGGGAGGGGCCAAAGACCTGAAAACCCCATCCGAGGACCTGGAAGCCGAGGATCGCGGACAAGCTCAAGGCCACCAGTGCCCCCTCGAACCGGCGGCGTAAAGCGAGCGCGCTGAGCCCTCCCGTCAGCAGACAAGCGCCCGCGGCAAGGAGCCAGGGTCGCGCCTCCTGGATAGCGGCGATATCGGCATTGAGGATCTTGGGACTTGCCCAGAGGTCGCTTCTCCAGCCCGCCAGCAAGCCCAGTGTCCCCAAGGCCGCCTGGACCAGGGCGACGGAGACGAGGGAGCGGTGGACTGCGAGCTGTTTGCCGAGCAACAGCCCGAGGGCGGGGAACGCCGGCAGGACGTAGGGAATCAGTTTGGACCGACCCAGGGAAAAAAACAGAACGACGAACAGGATAAAGGCCCATAAGAACCGCTCCGGATCGAATGGCGCTCCCGGATGGGCCCACCAGCGGAAACCGGGTCGTACCAGGCTGTACCAAGTGGGAACCAACCAGGGCAGCACACCCCAGACGAGGGCCAGCGCGAAATACCAAACGGGTCCCTCGCGCCCGTGCAGGGCGGTGGTATAGCGCTCCAAGTGCTCGCGGATGAAGAAAAAGTCGGGGAACTCGGGATTGCGATGGCTCACCAGCAGGAACCAGGGAGCCGTGATGGCGACCAGCAGCAGCAACCCCTTGCCGAGATGGAGACGGCCCCAGAGCGCCCAGTCCCGCTGCCAGAGGCTGTAGACGACCAGAGCCGCGGCCGGGAGCACCACCCCTACGAGCCCCTTGGTTAGCACCGCGAGCGCCAGGGCTGCCCAGCCGAGCAGCATCCAACGGCGCGTCGTTTCGGGCCGCGTGTCCTCGCGTTGGGCGAGCAGCAGGGATCCCACCCCTAGGAAGAGGAAGACGCTCAGACTCATGTCGAGGGTGAGCAGGTGACCGACCGCCGCGTATAGCAGCGTGCTCAGGGTGATAAGAAAGGCGAAAAAACCCGCGTCCCGGCCAAACAGCTGCGTACCCAGGTACCAGGCCCACAGGGCCCCTGCGAAGCCGATCAGGGCCACCCAGAGGCGGGCGCTGGCGTTGCTCTCACCGAAGAGCTCGAAGCTGACCGCCGTCGCCCAATATTGCAGGGGGGGTTTCTCGAAATACTTCAACCCGTTGAGGCGGGGCGTCACCCAATCGCCGCTCGCCACCATCGTATGGGGAATGTCCGCATAGCGGCCCTCGTCGGGGTCCACCAGGTCACGGTAACCCAGGAGGGCAAACCAGAGGATGGCGGCTAGGGCTGCCACCAAAAGGCGGGGTGCTTGGCCGCTCGGTAGGGGGCCGTCCATGAAGCGGTCTAGAGACAGAGGTCTCGCTCAATCGACAGGGATTGGGGCCAGCTGCCCCCCGCGGGTACCCGGAGGGGGCGAAGGATGCACACCGCACTGGATCTGGCCGCGCATCATAGCGCCGTCCCTCGGTGCGGTGCTACCGAAGGGGTCGCGGTGAGGTCGGGCTCTAAGGGCTTTCTGCGATCTCTGTCGACGGGGATGCGGACGGATAGGGAGCGGTGAGCTTCTTGCTCTCGAATACCTGGAATTCGGCGCCGTTGCGCCAGGCGTCCGCGGGCAAGCCGGCCTTGCGAGCCAGATGGCTCAGGGTTTCCTCCCGCCCCCACCCCTGCTCGGTGGCCACCTCGGGGAGGAACACCGCCTGGCGTCCCTCCTTCTTGAGGATCACGCCTTGCTCGCCGACGCGAAACTGCTCCGGGTCCGGGATGGGCCGAGGCTCGGTGAGCACACTCACCTCCACTTCCAGTTCCCCCAGCTCATCGGGAGCGACGGGTTGGAAGCGTCGGTCGTTGCGGGCCGCATTGACACCGTTCTCGAGAACCGCCTGGAACAGGGGGCTGCGCGGGCCGATGTAGCCGATGCAGCCGCGCAGGGCACCCTGACGTTTCAGGGTCACGAAGGCCCCCGAGGGCCGCTGCAGCGCCGGGGGCAGGCCATCGATCAGTCGGTCCAGGGCGCCATCGCCATTCACCGCCGCCTCACCGAGCACCGCCCAGCTCACCCCGGCCACCGCCAGGCGGTGCAGCAACCTCAGCTCTCCTTCTGTCAGGGAGGACTGCTCGGTCTGGGCGCTCCGGTCGTAAGCCGGGACATCTGCCGCCGAGAGCGGCGCCTCGCGGGTGACGGCCACCACCGCATAGCTCACCGAGTTGCGCCAGTCCCCGGTGATGGCCCCGCTGGTGGCGTAGGCCACCGGCTCGATCCGCGCCGATTCCCCCAACAGGTGCAGCAAGATGGCGATGGGCCGGATGCCGCAGACGGTGATCCCGGTCTCTTCTTGGTAGTGGAGCAGGCCCGAGGGGTTGCGGGCCTTGATCAGCTCCAACGCCCCCTCGTCGAGGCGGCGGATGTCCTCCGGCAGCTCTGCCGACGCAGGAAATGGCAGGTAGCCGAAGCGGCCGCCATAGTGGGTAAAGTCGCTGGAGACCACCACCAGGGTGCCTTCGTCCGCCAAAGGGCGCAGCAGCTCGGCTGCGGTGCGATAGTCCCGCTCCCCCATCTCACCGACCAGCACCGGTACCAGACGCCAGCCGGGTTGGAGTGCCCGCTGCAGGAGCGGCAGCTCGATCTCGATGGCGTGCTCGCGGGGGTCCGCCGCGGGGTCGGCGCTCACCAGGGGCGAGGCCCGCAGTCCGGCGACGGCCTCCGTGTCCAGCGGCACCCGCCCCAGGGGGGTCTCGAAGGCATCCACCGGGGCAATGGACAGACCCGAGAAACGCCTCTGGTGCGAGGGGGCGATCACCAGCACCCGTCGGTAGCTCGCGCCCCGTACCAGGCTCACCCCCGTGGCCGCCGTAGGGCCACTGTAGGCGTAGCCCGCGTGGGGCAGGATCAGGGCGCGCAGGGTACCTTCCGGCCGTGGGACCGGCGGCTTCGCCTCCTCTAGCAGTTGATCGACCAAGGCGCGCAACGCCTCCGGCTGCGCCGGGTACCAGCTCCCCGCCAGCGCACTCTCCCGCACCCGCTCGGCAGCGAGCAACCCAGGGACGGCCAGTGCCAAGAGCCAACCCAAGAGGAGACAAAATCCGCGCCTGAGAAGATCAACCATCGGCCGGCTCCTCATCCTGCCCGGTGATGGGGGCGGTAGAAATCCGCCTCCCTCAGAGAGAGTCCGGGCTCACGGCCCTTCTTGGCAAAGAGGGGGACGATGCCCAGGCCGAGCGCCAGCGCCGCGAGCCGGGTCAGGAAGCTGCGGCGTCCCAAGGGGGGTGATGAGGCTTTCGGGGGCCGTCTCATTGCCAGACTCCCGGTATGGGTTCATTGCAGGTGGGGCAGCGCCCCGTGGCCGTCAGGCGGTTATCGGTCACGGTGAACCCCACCCGCCGAATGAGTGCCGTACCGTCCTTTGGGCAGTAGGTGGTGCCGCCTTCGTGGCCGAGCACGTTGCCAACGTAGACGAAGCGCAGACCCGCGTCCAGGGCCTCGGCGCGGGCCCGGTTGAGGGTCTCGGTTGGGGTGGGCGGGAGGTTGCGCATCCGGTACTGGGGCTGGAAACGGCTGAAATGCAGCGGGGTCCCGGCGCCCAACTCGTCGCGGATCCAGCGGGCCATGCGCCGGATCATGGCCAGGTCGTCATTGAGGGTGGGGATCACCAGGTTGGTCACCTCGACCCAAACCCCTGCCTCGCGGAAGGTCACCATGGCCTCCAGCACCGGCTTGAGGGTGGCACTGCACACGCGGCGGTAGAAGCCATCGTCGAAGGCCTTGAGGTCCGCGTTGGTGGCGTCCAGCACTCGGCAGAGGCGGCGCAGGGGCTCACGGTTGATGTAGGCCGCGGTGATGAAGACGTTGCGCATCCCCTGGGCGCGAGCCAGGGTGCCGGTGTCCTCGGTGTATTCGTAATACACGATGGGGTCTGAGTAGGTGTAGGCGATGCTCTCGCAGCCCTCCGATCGCGCCAGGGCCACGATCTCGGCCGGATCCGCGTGGTAGATCTGCTCCATCTCCTCGCCGCCTCGCTGGGAGAGCTGCCAGTTCTGGCAATTGAGGCAGTGCAGGTTGCAGCCCGCGGTGGCGATGGAGAACACCGAGCTACCCGGGCGGAAGTGGTAGAGGGGCTTCTTCTCCATGGGGTCGACGTGGATCGCCGACGGGCGCCCATAGGTGGTGGCCCGCAGCTTACCCCCCAGGTTCACCCTTACACGGCAGTCCCCCGCCCCCCCTTCCGGGATGACGCAGGCGCGGGGACAGAGCTCGCACTGGACCTCGCTCACGGTGGGCTCCCCGATGGGTTGCCCGCCACAGGGCGATACCAGGCCGCCTCCTGCTCCCGCAGATCCCCGCCGTCGATGCGCTGCTGCAGTGCTCGGACGTCGATCCGGCGCCAGCCGCTCCCCTGCCGATCCACTAGCCCCTGCCCGCTGATGAGGTATCCGCCGGTCAGGACCAGCGTTGCCCCCAACCAGCCGAGAAAAACCAGCTCCCGACGATGGAGATGAATACGGTTCAGCGCCACGCGACACTCCTAAATCGCCCGCCAACGGGCAAGCTCTGACTCGCCCAAGGGCTCCTGTTGGAGTGTAGATGAAAACTGAACCGCCCCGAGAATTTCGGAGGCTCGGTGGTGTGAGTCACGCCGCCAGAG
>CAZFHV010000108.1:0-11780 GCA_964519095.1 uncultured Chromatiaceae bacterium
CCTGCTGGGGCTGTCGCTCGCGGTGCTGCTCAGGCGCCTCGATCCCCCGCCCCCGGAGCCCAAGTACAGCTGGGAGGGGGAGGCCGAGACCGACGACTGGCCCTTCGAGCCGGGGGGCCCGACACCTCCCGAGGCGGAGCAAGACGAGGGGCGGCGCCTGCATTGATGTCCTGGGCGGTCAGTTTCCCCCAGCCTCGGGTGTGAACGCCCTCACGGGAGGGTCTTGATGAGACGGATTCGCTGGAAAACCAAGTACGCCACCGGCGAGCCGCTGGTGGACCGGCTGCACCGGGACCTGGTGCATCTCGTCGGCGCGCTCGTCGGCGAGCTGGAACAGCGGGAGCACTGTCAGGAGCTCAACGAGCTGGTCCTGGAGCTGACAGAGCGGGCCCAGGGCCGGCTGGAGCGCGCGGGAGGCGTTGGTGAGACGGGGCCAACGGACTGGTCCGATCTGCGCCAGTTGCTCGCCGTGGGTTTCCCGCTGGCGACCCGAAGCTCGCCGGCCTGCCGGGACTGTGGCTTGTGCGATCGGGTCAAGGACCAGGTCGAGGCGTGGTTGGCCAATGCTCAGGCAGCGGATGGTCGGCCAAGGGCCGAGCCAAAGGTAACGGGCGGCAGGGGCGAGGTCTAAAGAGGCCCGCCACCGGGCGGGGCCCGGCGGCAGGATCTTGGATCCGGAGGGGAGGGGCCCCTCAGGGGGAATCGGGTTCAGTAGCCTTGATACCCCTGGTAGCGTTGGGACTTCTGGTGCTGGTCGTAGATGTAGCCGCCCAACGCGCCTGCGGCGGCGCCGATGGCGGCACCCGTGCCCGCATGGCCGGAAATGGCGCCTATGGCTGCACCGCCTGCGGCACCGATAGCGGTGCCGCTCAGGGTACGTTGCTGGGTCTCACTCATGCCGGCGCAGCCGCTGAGAGCTGCTGCTGCAAGCAAGAGGGAAGGGACAATCAAGTGACGTTTCATAGTGAGGGTCTCCGTCTAGGCTCAGGGTTCGAGGGCGGATGACGTGGTGGGACGTGCTGGCCCCTCTTACTTGGACTTGGCCTTGGTCTTGGACTTGGCCGGCTCAGGTGCAGGGCAAGGGAATTTCTCGGCCCCCGCGCGCAGTAATCCCTCCACCGCCGGAAGGCCCATGGACGCCGGATTTCGCTTGGCCCAGTCCAGAAAGATCGCCACTGCCTCGGAGCGGGTGACCCCCTCAGAGGGGCACACGATCGGTTTGATCATGGGTCCCTTGGTCAGTTCCCGGTGGTAGTGCGCGGCCCCCGCGATGTACCCGATACAGAACATATTGGCATCCGGATAGAGGGCATCACCCTGCTTGGCACTGCAGAGGTTCACCAGGTCTTGGGTAGAGCGCACGGTGAAGGCTTCGTTGTCCAGCGAGGTTGCGGATGCCAGGAGCGGCGCGGCTGCCAGGGCCGCCGAGATCAGGATGCGTTGCATGATTTTCCCCCCCGGGAATGGTAGCTTGTGGGAAAGCGGCTGCTGCCGCCAGCAAGAGTATACCCGTCGCGCATGGGTTTTGCGGTAAGCGAGGTGCGCGAATCGGGTCTGAGCGCAAGGCGCGCCGACGAGGCATAGCGGACTCTATGGCGAGGAGGCGGAACGCCGCGATCGGGCCCGAGGGGCGTGCATCGCGGCGGAAAATCCATGTGTGACGGGTACATACGCCGGGCGGCCGGTGCGCCAGCCCGACGGTCCTAGAGGTTCCGCGGGGGTCTAGAGGGGGCATGGTCATGGCAGAGCCTGGATCCGGATGGGGCATGCTGGGGACACCGCTGGGCTTCTTGCGCCTGGAAACCACGGCGAACGGGATCTCGCGGGTGCGCTTCTGCTGTGATGCCTGGGATGCCGGCTATCCCACCCCGGGCATCAATGAGGCCATCCGCCGGCTGCGGCGCTACTTCGGCGGCGTCCCGGAGGTCTTCGACCTGCCCATGGACCTTCAGGGCACGCCCTTTCAGCAACGGGTGTGGGCGGCCCTGCGGCGCATCGCCCCGGGGACGGTGCGGACCTATGGCGATCTGGCCCGGGAGCTCGGGGCCAGCCCCCGCGCCGTCGGGGGCGCCTGTCGCAGCAATCCCTGCCTGATCCTGGTCCCCTGTCATCGGGTGGTCGCCAAGCGGGGGCTCGGCGGCTACAGCGGGGCCGATCTGGCTACCAAGGGCTGGTTGTTGCGCCACGAGGGGGTGACGATCGGGTGAGCGAGCCCGCGCCGGACGAGGCCCTCATCGAGGGTTTCGCCGATGCCATCTGGATGGAGCGGGGCCTCAGCCGCAATACCCTCGCCGCCTACCAATCCGACCTGCGGCTGCTGGCCCGCTGGCTGGAGGCGGAGCGCTCCAAGTCGCTGCTCACCGCCGAGCGCCATGACCTCTTGGAGTACCTCGCGGTGCTGGCGCGAGCGCACCGCAAGCCCCGCTCCAGTGCGCGACTCCTCTCCTGTGTGCGCCAGTTCTACCAGCAGATGCTGCGCCGGGGGTTGATCCAGCAGGACCCGAGCGTCCGCATCGACCCGCCACGCCTCGGTCGGCCCCTGCCGAAGGTCCTGACGGAGGCGGAGGTGGAAGCCCTCTTGGCGGCACCGGATGGGTCTGACCCTCTGGGTCACCGGGACCGCACCATGCTGGAGGTCCTCTACGCCACCGGCCTGCGGGTCTCGGAGCTGGTGGATCTGCGCCCGGAGCAGGTGAGCCTCACCCAGGGCCTGGTGCGAGTGGTGGGGAAAGGGGGGAAGGAGCGCTTGGTGCCTCTGGGGGAGGAGGCCCTCTTTTGGATCGGCGCCTTCCTGCGGGGCCCCCGCCGTGAGATTCTTGAAAGTCGGCCCTGTGCCCACCTCTTTCCCACCCGGCGTGGGGAGGGGATGACCCGCCAGGCCTTCTGGTACCTCATCAAACGCCACGCCCGGGTGGCCGGCATCACCAAGGCCCTCTCGCCCCACACCCTGCGCCACGCCTTCGCTACCCATCTGCTCAACCACGGCGCGGACCTGCGGGTGGTGCAGATGCTGTTGGGCCACAGCGACCTTTCCACCACCCAGATCTACACCCACGTGGCCCGCGAGCGCCTGAAAAGCCTCTATCAAAGCCACCATCCGCGGGCCTGAAGCATCCGATCGCCTGCCCCGGGGACTGCGCACGGGGAAGACGGCGGCGTTGGGGCGGGCGTCGCCTCGGGCTCGAAGCCTTCTCGAACGCGCCGAACCCGCTCTGTTATTATAAAAAGTTTCCTGGTGGTCACCCGACCGGGGCGCCCTGCGCCTGTCGCTTTGGTTCGGTTCGCTCGATGGAGCGGCCTGGTGGGTCGGACCCCTGCCTCGTTCGATGGTGAGTGTCGAATCATGCTCGAGATTAGGCTTCCCGATGGCTCCCGCAGGAGCTTCCCCGGGCCCGTGACGGTGCAGCAGGTGGCCGAGTCGATCGGCCCCGGCCTGGCCCGTGCCGCGCTTGCCGGCAAGGTGGGCGGCAAGCTGGTGGATACCAGCTACCTCATCGACGCCGACGGGGACCTTGCCATCGTCACCAACCGCGACGAGGAGGCACTCGGGCTCATGCGCCACGATGCCGCCCACGTCATGGCCCAGGCGGTGCAGGAGCTCTACCCGGGCACCCAGGTGACCATCGGCCCCGCCATCGAGGACGGCTTCTACTACGACTTCGCCCGCGAGGAGGCCTTCACCCCCGAGGACCTGGAGCGTATCGAGGCCCGCATGCACGAGATCGTCAAGCGGGACCTAACCCTGGTGCGCGAGGTGTGGGACCGTGACGAGGCCATGGGGCTGTTCGCCGGCATCGGCGAGTCCTATAAGGTGGAGATCATTCGCGACCTCATCCAGGAGGGCGACGAGGTCTCCATCTACCGCCAGGGGGACTGGTTCGACGTCTGCCGGGGTCCCCACTTGCCGAGCACCGGCAGGCTGGGGCGGACCTTCAAGCTGATGAAGGTGGCGGGCGCCTACTGGCGCGGGGACTCCCGCAACCCCATGCTGCAGCGCATCTACGGCACCGCCTGGCGTACCCCCGAGGAGCTCAAGGACTACCTCCACCGCCTCGAGGAGGCGGAGAAGCGGGACCACCGCAAGCTCGGTCGGGCCCTGGACCTCTTCCACACCCAGGAAGAGGCCCCCGGGATGGCCTTTTGGCACGACAAGGGCTGGCGGGTCTACCTGACCATCCAGGAGTACATCCGCGAGAAGCTGCGCCACTACGGCTACCAAGAGGTGCACACCCCCCAGGTGATCGACCGCAGCCTCTGGGAGCGCTCGGGGCACTGGGACAAGTTCCAGGAGCTGATGTTCACCACCAGCTCCGAGGAGCGCACCTTCGCCATCAAGCCCATGAACTGCCCGGCGCACATCCAGATCTACAACCACGGGCTGCGCAGCTACCGCGACCTGCCCCTGCGGCTGGCGGAGTTCGGCTCCTGCCACCGCAATGAGCCTTCCGGCACCCTGCACGGGCTGATGCGGGTGCGCAACTTCGTCCAGGACGACGCCCATATCTTCTGCACCGAGGCCCAGATCCTCCCGGAGGTCTCGGACTTCATCGATCTCCTGTTTGCCGTCTACCGGGACTTCGGCTTCGACGAGGTCCTGGTCAAGCTCTCCACCCGTCCCGCCCAGCGGGTAGGCAGTGACGAGCTTTGGGACAAGGCGGAGCACTCCCTGGAAGAGGCCCTCAACCGCAAGGGGCTCGCCTGGACGCTCCAGCCCGGCGAGGGGGCCTTCTACGGCCCGAAGATCGAGTTCTCGCTGCGGGACTGCCTGAACCGGGTCTGGCAGCTCGGCACCATCCAGCTCGACTTCTCCATGCCGGAGCGCCTGGGGGCCCAGTACACCGCCGAGGACAACAGTCGCAAGGTGCCGGTGATGTTGCACCGAGCCATTCTGGGCTCCATCGAGCGGTTCATCGGCATCCTCATCGAGCATTACGCCGGGGCGCTGCCCCTGTGGCTCGCGCCGGTGCAGGCGGTGGTGATGAATATCACCGACCGGCAGGGACCCTACGTGGAGGAAGTCGCCAACCTCTTGCGCGAAAAAGGAATTCGCGTGGATGCGGACTTGAGAAACGAGAAGATCGGCTTTAAAATCCGCGAGCACACGTTGCAGCGGGTGCCCTATCTGCTCGTCGCGGGTGACCGGGAACGGGCGGAGGGCAGTGTTGCGGTCCGTACCCGCAAGGGTGAGGACCTGGGTACCATGCCGCTGCCGGCGCTGGCAGAACGCCTCTTGGGGGAGGTCGCCAAGCGCCTCAACTGACGCCCGGCCCGCTGCAAAAAGCACCGTTCCGCGGTGCTTTTTGCATGACGGGGTTTGTTTGTTTCTAGAGGGAGGAAAGGGTTATCGCCGCTGAAAAGAAGACTCGCCTCAACGACGAGATCACCGCCCGCAAGGTGCGGGTGATCGGGGTCGATGGTGAGCAGATCGGAATCCTGGACCTGGAAGACGCCCTGGACCGGGCGGTGGACGAAGACATGGATCTGGTGGAGATCGTCCCCACGGCCGACCCACCGGTCTGTCGCCTGATGGACTATGGCAAGTATCTCTTCGAGCAGAAAAAGCAGCGCGGGGCGGCGAAGAAGAGACAGAAGCAGGTCCAGGTGAAGGAAGTGAAGTTTCGTCCCGGGACGGACGAAGGGGATTACCAGGTCAAACTACGCAACCTGGTACGTTTCCTTAATGACGGGGACAAGACCAAGGTCACGATGCGTTTTCGGGGGCGCGAGCATGCCCACCGGGAGCTGGGGCTGGAGCTCTTGCAACGCATCGAGCAAGACCTGGCCGAGCACAGCGCCGTCGAGCAGCAGCCCCAGATGGAAGGACGCCAGATGGTCATGGTGCTGGGTCCCAAGCGGAAATAGCGGTCTACCGCCACCGTATCGGTGGTCGAGGCCGTTCATGACAACCGAGATGAATGCGGAGTAGCTAATGCCCAAGTTGAAGACCAACCGCGGGGCGGCCAAGCGGTTCCAACGCACCGCTGGGGGTTCGTTGTTCAAGCGGATCTCGTCCCATCGCCGGCACATCCTGACCAAGAAGGGTCCCAAGCGGAAGCGCCAGCTTCGTGTCGGGACCTATCTGGCCGCGGCAGACAACCGCGCGGCCCGGCGGATGATCCCCTATTGCTGATCTGACGAAACCGGGAACGAGCCATGCCCAGAGTGAAACGCGGGGTCACAGCACACGCCCGCCACAAAAAGGTGCTGAGCGAGGCCAGGGGCTATTACGGTGCCCGTAGCAAGGTCTACCGAGTGGCCAAGCAGGCGGTCATCAAGGCCGGCCAGTATGCCTATCGCGACCGTCGCCAGAAGAAGCGGCTGTTCCGGGGGCTGTGGATCGTGCGCATCAACGCCGCCGCACGGAATCACGACCTCTCCTACAGCCGGCTGATCGACGGCCTCAAGAAGGCGGGGGTCGAGATCGACCGCAAGATGCTGGCGGACATCGCCGTGCACGACGACACGGGCTTTGCCGCGCTGGCCGGGCAGGCCAAGGCGGCGCTCTCCGTTTGATCCGAGGCCCGGCGGCCCCCTGGCCGCCCGGGCGAGAACGAGGGGGAAGGCCGTCGGTCTTTCCCCTTTTTTGTTCCGCGACCCCGCTCGCGGGGCAGCGACAGCGAGACAGGTGACAGCCATGTCAGCGGATTCCGGGCTCGACATCGCCCAACTGGAGCGGGAGGCGACCCGCGACATCGCCGCGGCGGCGGACCCCGCGGCCCTCGACCAAGTCCGGGTCCGCTATCTCGGCAAGGCCGGCTCCCTCACCGCCCTGCTCAAGGCCTTGGGGAGCCTGCCCCCCGAGGAACGGCCCCTGGCGGGTCAGGCCATCAACCGGGGCAAGCGTACCGTCCAGGAGGCCATCGACGCCCGCCGTGCGGTCCTGGAGGAGGAGGCCCTCGCAGAGCGCCTGAGTGCCGAGCGCATCGACGTCACCCTGCCCGGCCGCGGCCAGGCCCCCGGTGGGCTTCATCCGGTCACCCGCACCCTGCAGCGTATCGAACGGCTGTTCATCGGGGCGGGCTTCCAGGTGGCGGAGGGGCCCGAGATCGAGGACGACTACCACAACTTCGAGGCCCTCAACATCCCCGCCCAGCACCCGGCGCGGGCCATGCACGACACCTTCTACTTCGACGAGCACCTGCTCCTGCGCACCCATACCTCACCGGTGCAGATCCGGGTGATGGAGCAGAGTCGCCCCCCGCTCAAGGTGATCGCCCCCGGGCGGGTGTATCGCTGCGACTCAGACCTCACCCACACGCCCATGTTCCACCAGGTGGAGGGCTTCCTGGTGGATGAGGAGGCCACCTTCGCCGACCTCAAGGGGGTGCTCTACGACTTCCTGCAGAACTTCTTCGAGCGGGACCTGCGCCTGCGCTTCCGGCCGTCCTATTTCCCCTTCACCGAGCCCTCGGCGGAGGTGGACATCGAGTGTGTCATGTGCGGCGGCCAGGGCTGCCGGGTGTGCAGCCAGACCGGCTGGCTGGAGGTGTTGGGCTGCGGGATGATCCACCCGGAGGTGTTCCGCCACGTCGGGATCGACAGTGAGCGCTACCTGGGCTACGCCTTTGGTATGGGCGTGGAGCGCCTGGCGATGTTGCGCTATGGGATCAATGACCTGCGCTTATTTTTTGAAAATGACCTGAGGTTCCTCAGGCAGTTCGCCTAGGGCGCTTCCTCAAGGGAAGGGCTCGGGTCGGTTTCGGTTAGGGCACCTCTAGCGGTCGCGAGGCTAGCGAGATGAGATTCAGCGAATCCTGGCTCCGGGAATGGGTCGACCCCGGGGTGGACAGCGACACCCTCTGCAACCAGTTCAGCATGGCCGGACTGGAAGTGGACGCGGTGGAGCCCGTGGCCCCCGATTTCTCTGGGGTGGTGGTGGGGGCGGTGCTCTCGGTGGCACCCCACCCCGATGCGGAGAAGCTGCGGGTCTGCCAGGTGGAAGCCGGCCAGCCGGGGGGCGTGCTGCAGGTCATCTGCGGTGCCCCCAACGTGGCGGCCGGCATGAAGGTGCCGGTGGCCCTTGTGGGGGCCCTGCTGCCCGGTGGCCTGCGCATCAAACGCGCCAAGCTGCGAGGGGTGGAGTCGCTGGGGATGATCTGCTCGGCAGCGGAGCTGGGCCTGGCCGAGTCCTCCGCGGGCATCCTGCCGTTGGCGGCCGATGCGCCGATCGGGGAGCCGGTGCGGGCCAGTCTCCAGCTCGATGACCGGGCCATCGAGCTCAACGTCACCCCCGATCGTGGCGACTGCTTCAGCCTTGCCGGGGTGGCCCGCGAGGTGGGGGTGATCAACCGCTGCCCGGTGCGGGGGCCCGCCATGGAGCCCGTCCCTGCGGTCATCCCCGACCGCTTCCCTGTGCGGCTGCTGGCGGAGGAGGGCTGCCCGCGCTACGTCTGCCGCATCATCCGCGGCCTGGACCCCGCCGCCAAGACCCCCCTCTGGATGCTCGAGCGGCTACGCCGCAGCGGTCTGCGGGGCATCCATCCGGTGGTGGACGTCACCAACTACGTGCTCCTGGAGCTGGGGCAGCCCATGCACGGCTTCGATCTCGGGACCCTGGGGGAGGAGATCCAGGTACGCTGGGCCCAGGTCGGGGAGCGGCTCGCCCTGCTCAACGCCGCGGAGATCGAGCTGCGGCCCGATACCCTGATCATCGCCGACGCCCACCGCCCGGTGGCCCTCGCCGGGATCATGGGCGGGGAGCCCACCGCGGTGACCGGGGAGACCCGCGACATCCTGCTGGAGAGCGCCTTCTTCGCCCCCAGCGCCATCCTCGGCCGCGCGCGGGCCTATGGACTGCGCACCGACTCCTCCCACCGCTTCGAGCGCGGGGTGGACCCCGAGCTCCAGGCGCGGGCGGTGGAGCGGGCCACCCGCCTCTTGCTCGACATCGCCGGCGGCCAGCCGGGGCCCATCCAAGAGGTCGTCGTCCCCCGGCAGCTCCCCGAGCGGCCCCCGGTGCCCCTGCGCCGCAGCCGTATCGCCCGGCTGCTCGGCGTGGCGGTGGACGACGCCGGCGTGGAGGACATCCTTACCCGACTCGACATGGCCCTCGCGCCCACCGCCGAGGGCTGGCTGGTCACTCCACCGAGCAGCCGCTTCGATATCGCCATCGAGGCAGACCTCATCGAGGAGATCGGCCGCATCTACGGCTTCGAGAACATCACCATGACCCACGCCCGGGCGGCGGCCGTCACCCAGGCGCCCCGCGAGGAGGCCTTCGACCTGCAGCGCGCCAAGCAGGTCCTGGTGGATCGGGGCTTCCACGAGGTGGTCACCTACAGCTTCGTGAGCCCCGAGCTCCAGGCCCTGGTGGACCCCCACCGGCAGGGGATCAGCCTCGCCAACCCCATCTCCGCCGACATGTCCGTGATGCGCACGGGCCTCTGGCCGGGGCTACTCCAGACAACCGTCCAGAACCAGGCCCGCCAGCAGGAGCGGGTGCGCATCTTCGAGAGCGGGCTGCACTTCGTGAGCGAGGGCGGGGAGCTGCGTCAGCAGCCGCTCCTGGCCGCGCTGGTGTGTGGGAGCGCCCAGGAGGAGCAGTGGGGCCTTACGGTCCGGCCCGTGGACTTCTTCGACCTCAAGGCGGACCTGGAGGCCGTGCTGGCCCTTACCGGCAGCCCTGCGGCCTTCAGCTTCGAGCCCGCCAGCCATCCCGCCCTCCATCCGGGGCAGAGTGGCCGGATCCTGCGCGGGGGGGAGCCCGTGGGTTGGATCGGCATGCTCCACCCGGCCCTGCGCACCCGGCTTGACCTGGGCGGCGAGGCCTTCCTGTTCGAGCTGGGTCTGGCGGCCCTTCGGGAGGGGGTGCTGCCGGCCTTCAAGCCCCTCTCCAAGTACCCCGCCATCCGTCGCGACATCGCCGTGGTGGTGGACCGGGGCCTCAGCTTCCACGACCTCAGTCAATGCATCTGGGCCGCTGCTCCCCATCTGCTGCAGCGGATCTCGCTGTTCGACGTCTACACCGGCGAGAGGATAGATTCGGGGCGAAAAAGCCTGGCCTTGGGATTGATTTTGCAGGCGTCTTCTCAGACACTTACGGATGAGGATGTGGATGCCGTGCTGCAGCGCATCCTGGATCGGTTGAAGGCAGCTTTTAACGCCGAACAAAGAGCTTAAGCGATGGCACTGACCAAGGCAGAGATGGCGGAGCAGCTCTTCGAGCAGCTCGGGCTCAACAAGCGCGAGGCCAAGGACGTCGTCGAGATGTTCTTCGAGCAGGTCCGCTCCGCCCTCGAGGCGGGGGAGCAGGTCAAGCTCTCTGGTTTCGGCAATTTCGACCTGCGAGAGAAGAAGCAGCGCCCAGGGCGCAACCCCAAGACCGGGGAAGAGATCCCCATCTCGGCTCGGCGCGTGGTCACCTTCCGGCCGGGCCAGAAACTCAAAGCAAGGGTAGAAGCCTATGCTGGAAGCGAGCGTTAGCACCGCCGAGCTTCCCCCCATCCCGGGGAAGCGCTACTTCACCATCGGCGAAGTCAGTGAGCTGTGCGGGGTCAAGCCCCATGTGCTCCGCTACTGGGAGCAGGAGTTCGAGCAGCTCAACCCCGTCAAGCGACGGGGCAACAGGCGCTACTACCAGCGCCACGACGTCCTGATGATCCGCCAGATCCGCAACCTGTTGTACGATCAGGGCTTTACCATCAGCGGCGCGCGGTTACAGCTCTCGGGCGACTCCGCCAAACAGGACCTCACCCAGAGCCACCAGATCATCCGCCAGATGCGCCTGGAGCTCGAAGAGGTGCTCCACATCCTGCGCCGCTGAGGCCGGGTCGTTTGACAAGGATCGGGGATCCGCATAGCATTCCGCGCTTCCCGGGGCGTAGCGCAGCCTGGTAGCGCACCTGAATGGGGTTCAGGTGGTCGGAGGTTCAAATCCTCTCGCCCCGACCAGTAAATAGCATAAAGAACAAGCGGTTACGGTGATTACCTAACCGCTTTTTCTTTGCCCGCCACCGACCTGTGTGCCAAATTTGTACCGACGGCATGGGGTTGGCTCATCCGCTCTGCGTATTCCGCCGGATGCTCGGCACCCAAATGCGCGTACTTCTGTACCATGCGGATGTCGCTCCAGCCCCCCTGATCCTGTAGAGCGTGAATTGGCGTTCCGTTCTGCACGTGCCCGGATGCCCAGGTATACCGCAGGTCGTGCCAGCGGAAATCCTCGATCCCCGCCAACCGAAGCGCGCGACGCCAGCCCGCACCCCCTGCTTTTTGGATCGGGCTGCCTCTGTAGACGAACACCCGAGTCGAATGCTTGCCCAGTTGGCGCCGCAGAACCAGAACTGCGTCGGCGTTCAGTGGCATCGGGATCGCCTTGCGCGCTTTGGCCTGGTTGGGGTGTATCCATGCGACCCGCCGCCCCAGATCCACCTGCGACCACTCCAGGCCGGTGACGTTCGCTTCCCGCAGCCCCGTCGCTAGGGTGAAGCGAACCATCTCCGCCAAGTGCTCCGGGAGCGCCTCCAACAACCGATCCGTCTCGTCCCGCGTCAGCCAGCGTACCCGCCGCTTCGGCACCGGGAGGAAGCGCAGGGCAGGGGCCTTCTCCAGCCAACCCCATTCCCGCTCCGCCCGCCGGAGAATGACCCGGACGACTTGGCTCGTGTGGTTTACCGTGGCGTTTGCGACCCCTTCCGCCTTCCTGGTCCGGGCGATCTCGTCCACCAACTCGCGAGAGACCTCATCGAGGCACTGCCCGCGGAGGTACGGGTCCAGCCACCGTAGGACCTAGAATCGGCAGTTGACCTTGCCCTTTCAAGGCCAAGTCACTGAAATATCGG
>CAZFHV010000109.1:0-11712 GCA_964519095.1 uncultured Chromatiaceae bacterium
CTGCCCGTATTTTACCCGTTCGAAAAGGGGTGAAGTCCGACAGGCTGCTAGGCCCGCGCCCGGTTCCTGGGGCTAGCCTTCGCCCTCGACCTGGGTCACCGCCGCCCGCAGGACCTCGAACAGCCGGCGGCGGGCGGCCTGCTCGTCGAGCTCGGGAACCTCCCAGCCCATGATGCGGCTGTACTTCTGCACCAGATGCCGGACATCGTCCAGGATCTCGCGCTGGTAGCGCGCCAGCTCGATCTGCTCGATGGTGGCCATGGATGGATACCTCTCCTAGTGAAGATACGACGGGGTCTGACGCCATGTTCCCGCGCCAGCCCCGCAGGGCCCGATCGACCGCGGTCTCGCGGCGGCCTGCCCAGAGCGCCGGCCAGCCGATCACTCCGTCCGCGGAATGTAGACATAGGTCTGGGGGACGTTAATGCCCTTGACCTCGATGCCCACGCTGCCCCAGAAGCTACCGAGGAACGCCGTCTGGCCCGCGGCATACCGGCCAAGACTGGTCTCGTTGCCAGTGACCTCGTAGGTGCCGCTGCCCGGCGGCATCTGGAAGTTCACACGGCAGGGTCGCGAGTTGCAGTGGCCCGTATCGCCCGGTGCCAGCGTGACCTCGTCCCAGCCCTGCACCTGCTTGCCGGTGGAGGCGCACCCGGCAAGCAGCAAGGCCGCACCAATGCCCAAGGCCCATGCCGGAAGGGACCGGCGCGCCGGGGAGATCTGCTCTAACAGAGGGTTAGCCATGGATGAGAACCTCCCAAATGGGGTGAAGACCGACGAACGGAAGCGCCTTCTCTGAACGGCCTGCCCAGGTCGGCGGGCCTCATTGGCCATACACCTGGGGCATGGGTCCCAGGCCAAGGGGTAGCCCCGGCTTGGGCGGGGGCTCCTGAGGGATCCGCGCCAGGATGCAGTCGATGGCCGCCTGGGTGGTGCCCGGGTAGAAGCTGTTGATGTCGTCCTGATACTGCTTGGGCGAGGTCTCGCCGTAGTAGAGCTTGCTGGTGATGTCGAGGAAATAGCTGCCGCCCGTTGGGCTATTCACCAGCTCGTAGACCGACTCGTTGCCCATGGAATAGCCGGAGCAGTCCTTGGCGATCTTGTCGAAGAACCGGTCCTGGGCGGAACTCTCGTTGTAGGCGGAGCCCGGGGCACAGCCGGCGAGCACCAGGGCGCACCCCGCCAGGACGAGCAGCGGGCGGTCGGGTGGGGTAAAGGGTTTGAAAACCTGCATCTCGGGTACCTCTGGGAGTCTCAAGGGTGGGGTCTTGCCTGCGGCGCCGCTGCGCCCGGGGCGATGGGCCGCGGGGGGTAGGGCTTCGGGCGCCCTACCCCGCTCGGACCGGCTAGCCGACCGCCTCGGAGGTCTTCGCCGCGGACAGGGCGGCCTGGAGCTTCTCCTCCTCTTCATGGGTCAGCGAGGTCTTGATCACCTTGCCGCCGCTCCCCTGCAGCTCCGCCAGGACCTTGTCCGGGGTGGCCTTTCGCACCAGGACGAAGAGGGCGGAGCTGTTGTTGGTGAAGCCATTGGCCAGCTCCTTCATGAAGTTGTCATCGATGCCCACGTCCGCGAGCGCCCCGCTGGCCGCACCGGCCCCGGCGCCCACCGCCAGCCCCAGCAGGGGATTCATGAAGATCAGCCCGATCAGGGTGCCCCAGAAGCCTCCGCTCATCGCGCCCATGGCGGTGAGGTTGTACATCTGGCTGAGCTTCACCTTGCCCTTGTCATCCTTGACCGCGACCACGGCATCCTCCAGGTCGATGAGGTACTCCTGCTGCAGCTTGCGCAGCCGGGTGCGGACCTCCTCCGCCTTGAAGGGGTCGTCGTAGGCAATCACCACCAAATTACTCATGGGACACTGACCTCCGGTTGGGTTGATTGATATAGCGGTTTGGTTCGCTGTCACGCGCCAGTATAGCTGGGGCTGTTGCAACAAGGTCTCAACGAGTCGCTCGGGCTCCACGAGGCTGCCACGGCGTGCCGGTCCTCCGCCCCCACTCGGCACCGCAACCCGTTGGGCCGAACTCGCCAACGTCCAGCGCCACCCGCGCCAGACCCCCTCCCCTATTGGGCACCGCTGATTGTGCGGGCTCCACCGGCCCGGCACTTGACAGTTTGCGCCAGCCGTTGGCTAGCACCCGGGCCACCTGGAAGTTCCTATGCAGACGCCGACGCCCTTGCTGCCTCTATCCCGGTTCATGCCGCGCGGCCCTCCAAGCCGCCAGCCTCGGCGGAGGTCGCAGGGACCGATGGTGCCCCGGTGGCCGGGGCCCACTGTGCGATGCTGCCGATGAGTGCGTCGCCCCGAAGGGGCGCTACGCCGAGGTCCGGGACTGGGTATATTAGAGCGAGTAATCCCCAGGCTCCCGAGACAGCATCCCAGTGAGATGCCATTGCGGGGACCCACGGAGCTCAGCCATGGAATACCTCGAGAACCGCACCTTCGATGAGATCGCCCTCGGTGACGGCGCCACCCTGACACGCACCCTCACCGAGCGGGACATCATGTTGTTCGCGGTGATGTCGGGTGACATCAACCCCGCCCACGTGGATGTGGACTACGCCAAGAACAGCCTGTTCCGCGAGGTGATCGGTCACGGCATGTGGAGCGGCGCCCTGATCTCCACCGTTCTCGGCACCCAGTTCCCCGGCCCGGGGACCATCTATCTCGGCCAGGAGCTGCGCTTTCGCCACCCCGTCGCGGTGGGCGACCAGGTCACGGTGCGGGTGAGGGCGACGGAGCGGGATGAGGCGAAGGGGCGCCTCACCCTCGCGACCGAATGCGTGAACCAGGACGGCGAGGTGGTGGTGTCGGGGGTGGCACGGGTCATAGCGCCGCGGGAGAAGGTGCGGCGCCCACGCATCGCCCTGCCCGAGGTCCGCCTCGAGGACCGGGAGGCGCGCTTCCGGCACATCGCGGCCCGCGTGAAGGTCCTGGAGCTGCCCCCCGTACCCACGGCCATCGTCCATCCCTGCGACCCCGAATCCCTTGGCAGTGCCCTGGCGGCGGCCCAAGAGGGGATCATCCGGCCCATACTGGTGGGACCGGAGGCCAGGGTGCGCGAGGCGGCGCGGCTCGCCGAGCTCGACCTCTCGGGCATCGAGCTCATCGCCGTGGCCCACAGTCATGAGGCGGCAGCCGTGGCGGTACGGCTGGCGCGGGAAGGAAAAGTCGAGGCCATTTTCAAGGGGAGCCTGCATCCCTCCGAGCTCATCGAGGCGGTGCTGGCCCCGGACTCGGGCCTGCGGACCGAGCGCCGCCTGAGCCACCTGTACGTCTTGGACGTGCCCGCCTACCCCAAGCCGATCTTCATCACCGACGCCGCCATCAACGTCGAGCCGACCCTGGAGGACAAGCGCGACATCATCCAGAACGCCATCGACCTGGTGCAGGGCCTCGGCAACCCGATGCCGCGGGTGGCGATCCTGGCGGCCACCGATACCGTCGACCCCAGGATGCGTGCCACGGTGGACGCGGCGGTGCTCTGCAAGATGGCCGATCGCGGACAGATCAGTGGCGGTGTGCTGGACGGCCCCCTCGACTTCGACAACGCCATCTCCCTGGACGCGGCCAGAACCACCGGGATCCTCTCGCCGGTGGCGGGGCAGGCGGACATCCTGGTGGTGCCTGACCTGGAAGCGGGCAACCTGCTCACCAAGCAGCTCGCCTATCTCGCCGACGCCCTGGCCGCGGGTGTCGTGCTCGGTGCGCGGGTGCCCATCGCCCTGCCCAATCGCGCGGACGATCGCCTCTCGCGGCTGGCAGCGGCCATGCTCTTGCAAGTCGTCGCCCAAGTCCGGCGGTCCCGGGCGGGGCATCCCCGGTAGATCGCCCCCTGCGCCGTGGGCCAGGCCCGGAGACGGGGCGCCAACGACCGACAGACTGGAGGACTCCTGAGGAGATGCTGGTTGCCGATCCTCGGGTGCTCGCTCTTCGTCTCCGCTTTGGTGGGCTGCGCAACGCCGGCGCCCACCGGGCCAGGGTCCGCTGCCGGGATCAGCGCCGCACCGCCGGCGCCGACGGGGCTGCCGCTCAAACCCCAGGTTGCCTGCAATCTCCTCGCCGAGCAGGGCCTGCCAGCCGCCGGAGGCTACCAGCCCACGGGGTTCGGCGCCTTCGTGTGCAGTAGCTTCAAGAAGACCCTGCCGTTGGGCGATGGGGCCCCCGACACCCTCCAGTTCCTGGCCCAGGGCACCGAGGACTCCGTCACCCAGCTCCGGGTCGAGCTGGAGATACGCTCTCCCGGCGACATCCAGGCGGCCCTGCGGATGCTGCTCGCCCCGGTGGTGACCCTCACCCAGCGGGTGATGGGCGAGACTCCGCCGGAGCCGGCTCAGGTGGCAATCCGCAGCGGCGTCTCGGGGATCTGGCCAATGGGGGGCAGAACCCTGAGGTTCGAGCGCATCTCCACCTTCACCACGAGCTTCGTGGCCAGCCTCCAGTGACCGGCGACAACGGGCTGCGGGCAGCGCGCCACCCCTATCGTCGTCTGTCCGCGGCAATCCCCAGGTTGCTTCGCGGCGCGGGGGCGCAGCTAACGGCCGTCGGGCCCACTGACCCCGGCGCAGTGGCACCGGGGTTAGAGTACTTGAGAGCGGGGCGCGGCCAGCCGACGGCCACAAAGCTACGCCGGTCGGGGTCTCCGGCCTGCCCCGCAGTCGCCCCTGTGGCTCGGGTGCCGAGCGAACCCTTCGAGGAGGTCTGAATGAAAGACACCAATCCGTCGGGCCCCGAGCACCGCCTGGGCCTGTTCCAGGGCCTGCTGCCGATCGAGAAGGCGGCGGCGATGCGGGACGCCCTCGCGGGGTTCACCCTGGCGGCCATGAACGTTCCCCAGGCGCTGGGCTACACCAAGATCGCGGGCACACCGGTGATCAGCGGGCTCTACACCCTGCTGCTCCCCCTGGTGGCCTTCGCGGCCCTGGGCTCCTCCCGCTACCTGGTGGTGGCCGCGGACTCGGCCACCGCCGCCATACTCGCCACGGGACTCACGGGGATGGCTCCGGCGAACAGCGCCCAGTACCTGGCGCTGGCCAGCCTGGTCGCCCTGCTCACCGCCGGGTTTCTCCTGGTGGCGCGGCTGCTCAGGCTCGGGTTCCTGTCCGACTTCCTCTCGCGGACCGTGCTCATCGGGTTCCTGACCGGTGTGGGGTTTCAGGTCGGCATCGCAGTACTCAACGAGCTGCTGCGTCTGCCGATGCACACCCATCAACCCCTCAAGCAGCTCTTGACCCTCATCCGCGAGCTGCCCCAGACCCACTGGCCGACGCTGCTGGTATCCCTCGCGGTGATCGGGACCATCCTGGTCCTGCGGCACCTGGCACCCCGACTGCCCGGTGCGCTCATCGCGGTGGTGGCCGCCATCGCCGCGAGCGCCAGCCTGGATCTGTCCGGCTACGGCATCGAGACCATCGGGCCGGTCACCGGCGGTTTCCCCCACCTCGCCCTGCCGCCACTCGACTGGGACCTGATCCACAAGCTCCTGCCCACCGCCGGAGCCTGTTTCATCATGATCGTCGCCCAGAGCTCGGTGACCGCCCGCGCCTATGCCACGCGCCACCACCAGCGGCTCGACTCCAACCGTGATCTGCTCGGGCTCTCCGCGGCGAACGCGGCGGCGGCCTGCAGCGGCACCTTCGTGGTCAACGGTAGCCCCACTCAGACCGCGATGGTGGAGGGCTCCGGAGGGTCTAGCCAGATGGCCCATCTCTCCACGGCGCTGGTGGTGTTGCTGGTATTACTCTTCCTCACCGGTCCGCTCCAGTACCTGCCCGTCGCCGCCCTGGGGGCCATCGTGTTCACCATCGCGGTACACCTGGTCGACGTCAAGGGACTGAACGACCTGCGTCAGAAGTCCCAGGGTGAGTGGATCCTGGCGCTGATCACCGCCGCCTCGGTGGTGGTGCTGGGGGTGGAGCAGGGCATCCTGCTCGCCATCCTGCTGTCGCTCTTGGATCACGTGCGCCACGGCTACCGGCCCCACACCGCGGTCATGGTGCGCGACGACAGCCACCACTGGCATCCGGATGCCATCGCCAATGCCCGCTGCGCCGAGCCGGGCCTGATGGTCTACTGGTTCGGCGCGGACCTCTACTACGCCAACGCGGGCCACTTCTCGGAGCAGGCCCAGGCACTGGTGCGCGATGCGCCCGAGCCGGTCCAGTGGCTGGTGATCGACGCCCGAGCCATCACCGGGCTGGATTATTCCGCCGGCGGCGTCTTGCGGGAGCTGCAACAGGACTTGGCGAAACAGGGGGTGACCCTGGGGCTCGTCCACGCGAGCGGCGATCTGCGGGCGGAGCTCGACCGTCATGGCCTGACGGAGGCGATCGGCGCGGGGCGGTTCTTCGATAAGCTGAACCACTGCCTGGAGGCCTTCCGGGCCAGGAACGAACCGGCCGGTGCGCCGGCTTGAGACGTCCCCTGCCCTGCCCGCCGGGGGCTCCCGGTCCCGGTGCGCCCGGATGCGCGGGAGGCGGAGCCCCCCGCTTTACACCCCGACACCTCCGTTCCATGATCGGAGCCCCCACCCCCTGGCATTGGAGATGATCCCCGTGAAGGCCTTTCGTCTGTTGCCGCTGCTCTTGACTGTTGGTTGCGCGAGCACGGGCCCCATCAATCCGCCACCCACGCCCACCAGTGCCCACCCGGTCCAGGTGACCCTGCATCGCGTCGAGTCCCCCGTGGGGGCCCCCCTCCCCATGGTGTTCCGGATCGATGACACCGACATCTACGGCCTCGGCAACGGCGAGAGCTACAGCTTCGCCCTCGACCCCGGCGAGTACCTCTTCGGCTGGCGCTTCGGCATGAATGACTGCGCACAGGCGGTGTGGCTGCACCGGGGCCGCAACGTCCGCATCGACCTGTCCGACCTGTGCAACATCCCGCCGGTTCCTTAGGCAGCGATCAGACCGCGGGTCGCCGGGGCTAGGATACCGAGCGGCTCCCCGGGACCCCTACCACCCCTAGGGATTCGCGGCCTCCCACCACTGCCGATAGGCCTCATCGGCAGCCAGGAGCTTGGCCTTGGCGCCGCTGATCCGGTTGCCCTCCGCATCGTCGAGGGCGACGTCGATCTCCAGCAGGGCGCCGCGGATCTTGGTCAGCTCGAGGGTGACCCTGAGCTCGTCCCCCGGACAGACCGGCTTGCGGAAGCGCTCCGGCTCGAAGGCGAGACCCAGACAGCCGTCGCCGGGAAACTGGGTGCCGAACAGCCCGGTGATGGCGATCTGCACCAGCCCGCCGGGTACCACGATGTCGCGGACCTCGGGAAAGCGCAGCCGGGCCGCCGCGAGGTCCCTGTGGATGGCGTTGTGATCGCCACTGAGGGCGCAGTAGCGGGCGACCTCCTCGTGGGTAAAGGACAAGAGGGCGCTGTGGCGCATGCCCACCTGCAGCATGGCGGGGGTCAGGCACTGGGTGTTGGGCATGGCTGGCTCCTTGTCTCGAACGGCTCTGGGATGGAGGTCAGCCCCAAGTATACGTAGGGAATCCCCCTGGCCGGTACCGGATAGGCAGTCTCGGGGGAACCCCCGGTGCCCGGGCCCGGTGAGACCCACCTTGCCAGCCAGGCCGATGAAAATGGTCTATAAGTATTTGCGGGAATGCCTGAAAAGGATGTGGACCATGAAGAGGCTGCACAAGCTACTGGTAGCCGTTGGCGTGGCTGCACTGTTGGCGGGCGTTCCCTTGCAGACAGCCAGCGGCTACTGGTGGGGCGCCCCCGGTTACGGCGATTGGCGCTATTCCTACGCCCATGACCCGGCCTACCGTTGGGGTTCGTCCTGGACGAAGAACTACATCCGGGACCTCTACCTGTACGGTCCCGACTACGCACTCTGGCGCCAGAACCAGCGGCTCGGCTGGTGGTAGCCTGAGTAACCTCCCATACGCCAGGCGGCGGACAACCCGGTGCGGCGCGCCGAGGGCATGCCGCCGCCCTAGGTCTCTCGCCTCCCCCCGATGAGGACGAACGCCATCAGGCAGGGCTCGGCGAGGGGGTTGCGCCAGCGATGGCGGGTGCCGTTCTGCACCACCGTGTCTCCTTGACACAGGTGGACGGTCTGGCCGTCGTCGAGCTCCAGGATCATCTCACCCCGCACCACCACACCGTAATCCAGGCTGTCGGAGGTATGCATACCCGGCACGTCCGCCTCGAAGTGCCCGGCCATGCCCGGGACCTTCTCGTCCAGCTCCTTGAGATAGTGGCCGTAGCCGGCGACATCGGGCTCGGCCCCTTCCGGGGGTTTCGGCGGGAAGAGGACCAATCGGAAGAGGGTTCCGCCGGGGCCGGGGAAGGACCCTTTCTTGGTCAGCATGGGATCGGCCTCTTGCCCCCGGAGCTGGGGTATGCCCTCGGTGGCGTAGAGCTCGTAGAAGGCCAGCCCCGGGCGGGTGGAAAAGGTCACCAGCTGCGGCGTCACCGCGAACGACTGGAATAGGGACTTACCCGCACCGTCCCGGCCAGTTAGGGCCCGCCGAAGCAACGGCAGATCCTGGGGCGACCCCGGGATTGCAGGGTCGGGCCCAACCGGGCTCCCCTCGCCGGCCCTGGCTGGATCCGCAGGGGACCCCTGCCGCTCGGGGGCCAGGGACTCCCCTTCCGCAGTGCGCCCCTCTCGCCCGATGAGGGGCTCGTCGATGCTCATGGCCTTGTCTCCTATTCGAACGGGGCATCGGTTGCCCCGACCTGGGTCCCCAGTGGCGGTATGACGTCGGTGTGACCCAAGAGCTCCGAAGGGTCGTAGCGGGGATCCTTCGCCTTCGCGAGCCGGGCGGGTACCCCCGCCATCCAGACGGACCCTCCCAGCCGATGTGGGGTGCGGACCTCCTGCGGTGACTCCCACGGCAACTGGGTGAAATCCCCCAGTCCCCGCTCCGGTGAGCAGATGTAACCCACTGTTTTACTGGACGTGTCGACCTGGCCCGCCAATTGCGTTTCAGGAGATCTTGATCCCAGCGGTCCTGACCCAGAGAGCGGCGCGGCCCTGGCGCCGCTTGAGGCGTCGGAGTGATCGCCGCGGCGCCGCACGGGATCCCTGGTTGACCCAGTGAGAACGGCGCCCTCGGGCGCCCCGTCCCCCATGGGCCCCTGGCCCGACCGACCCTGAAGGGCTTACTTCACCACCGGAGTCTGACGCCATGCAAGCTCGCCTCAAGCCCCTTGCCGCACTCATCGCCCTCTACGCCGCGCAAGGCCTGGCCGAGGACCACTCGGCCACGCTGGGGGAAGTGATCGTCACGGCCCCCGAAGAAGCGGCGGCCGCTGCCGAGCCCTACACCCTGGGTCCCGCGGAGATCACGCCCCAACGCGCCCGCACCAGCGACACGGCGAGCCTGCTCAAGGACCTCCCGGGCGTGAGCGCCTATGGCGCGGGGGGCGTCTCCAGCCTGCCTGTGATCCGCGGCCTGGCGGATGACCGCCTGCGCACCAAGGTGGACGGCATGGACCTGATCGCCAGCTGTCCCAACCACATGAACCCGGCCCTCTCCTACATCGACCCCACCGCCGTGGCCAAGGTGCAGGTCTACGCGGGCGTCACCCCCGTGAGTCTGGGTGGGGACAGCATCGGCGGTAGCATCCTGGTGGAGTCCGCCCCCCCGGCCTTCGCCAGGGCCGGCGAACAGCTCACCAAGGGTGAGGCGGGGACCTTCTTTCGCAGCAACGGCAACAACTGGGGCGGCAACCTCTCCGGCACCTTCGCCACGGACAATTTGAGCCTCAATTACAGGGGCTCCTACGCCAAATCCGACAACTACAAGGCGGGCGGGAACTTCAAGGACTACAGCTTCACCGGTCGCGAGGGCCACACCCTGCCCCGGGACGAGGTGGGCTCCAGTGCCTATGAAACCCTGAACCAGTCCGCCAGTATCGCCTGGAAGGACGAGCGCAATCTGGTGGATTTCACCTTCGGGCGACAGCACATCCCCTACGAGAACTTCCCCAACCAGCGGATGGACATGACGGACAACCTCAGCAACCAATTCAATCTGGGCTATACCGGCAGGCAGGGCTGGGGAACCCTCAAGGCCCGCGCCTACTACGAGCGCACCCAGCACGACATGGATTTCGGCCCCGACAAGCGCTATTGGTACGGTGCCGCCTCGGGGGGCTCCGCCGCCCTCAACGGCAAACCCTGCGCACCGCTTTCCCCAACCTGCGCGGCCGGGATGCCCATGGACACGGACGGAAAGACCGGCGGACTCTCGGTCAGCACCGAGATCCCCCTGAGCGACGCGGACCTCCTGCGCCTGGGCGCCGACTACCAGGCCTACCGCCTCGACGACTGGTGGTCGCCCTCCGGCGCCGGTATGTGGCCCTATACCTTCTGGAACATCCACGATGGCCAGCGCGACCGCTACGCCCTCTTCGGCGAGTGGGAGACCGCCAAAGACCGCTGGACCCACATCCTGGGCATCCGCCTCGAAGCCGTCGCCATGGATTCGGGCCCGGTGCACGGCTATGACGTGAACGACTACCCAACCGGCACTCCCGGTGGCATGAGCATGGGCAACCAGACCCGGGATGCGGCCCTATTCAACGACTCCGACCGCAGCAAGACCGATCTCAACTGGGATTTCTCCTGGATCGGCCGCTTCACCCCCGAAACCACCCAGACCTACGAGATCGGCCTGGCCCAGAAGACCCGCTCGCCCAATCTCTACGAGCGCTACACCTGGTCCACCTGGCAGATGGCGGCCTTCATGAACAACTCCGTGGGCGACGGCAACGGCTACGTGGGCAACCTGGATCTCAACCCCGAGGTGGCGCGGACCCTGAGCCTGACCGCCGACTGGCATGACGCGAATCAGGAGCAGTGGGGCGTGCGGGTGACGCCTTACCTGACCTACGTCCACGACTACATCGACGCCGTCCAATGGGACCCCACCACCAACGCACCGCGGGTCGTCCCGGTGGTCGACAATTTCACGGTGCTCAAGTATTTCAACCAGTCCGCCCGACTCTACGGCGTGGACCTCCTGGCCACCTATCTCCTGGCACGCAATACGGGTTACGGCGATTTCCGGCTGCGGGGAATAGCCAGCTATACCCGCGGCAAGAATCGGGATACGGACGACAACCTCTACAACATCATGCCGCTGAACGCCCGCCTCGCCCTCAGCCAGGAGCTCGGTCCCTGGACCAATACCCTCGAAGCGGAATTCGTGGCCGCCAAGGACCAGGTCTCGGAGGTCCGCAACGAGATGAAGACCAGCGGCTACGGGCTCCTCAACCTGCGCAGCCGCTATCAGGAGAAGACCTGGAGCCTGGAGGCCGGGATCGAGAACCTGTTCGACCGCTCCTACGACCTCCCCTTGGGTGGCGCCTACCTGGGCCAGGGCACCACCATGACCATTCCCCCTTACCCGAACGAGCCCCAGTGGGGCACTCCGGTGCCGGGGCCTGGCCGCTCCTTCTATGCCGCGGTGGCCCTGAAGTTCTAAACTTCCAGGCGCCGATCGGGAAACGACACCCGGTCGGCGCTGCGGACGGGGAGGGTCCCGAGCGATCTTTCGGAGCAGGCTGACCCTGGCAGGGGTCGAAGGCGATACCGCCAGCCGCGCCCGTGCCCCTTTATCCGCCCCGGTCCCCGCGAATCGACCGCACCCCTGTGGAGTCTTCCCAAGCCCTGATCGATCTCCTCGCCCACATCCGCCACCTGGTCGCCTACACACCCGCAGGGGTGTCGGCAGAGACCAGGATCCCGAC
>CAZFHV010000110.1:0-11694 GCA_964519095.1 uncultured Chromatiaceae bacterium
CTGAAATCGGATCGGACCCATTTCAGGATTCACGAAAAATGGCGACTCTCCGGCAACCCCATGGCCTCGATCAGCTTGTGCTTGATCAACCAAGCGGTTCGATAGCACACCCCGAGTTGGCGCTTGAGCTCGAGGGCCGAGACATTGTTCTTGGCCTGGGTGAGGAGCTGCATCGCCATGAACCACAGCCGCAGCGGCAACTTGGTGGCCTCAAACACTGTGCCGCTGGTGAGGCTACACTGGTGCTGACACCCAGCGCATTGCCAGTAGCGCTGATGCCCGCGACGGAAGCTCGTGCGCACCCCCTTCCCCCCGCAGGCAGGACAGACAAAACCCGCAGGCCAGCGTGCCAGGATCAGCGCCTCTTCGCATTGCTCTTCGGTTCCATAGCGCTGCAAGAAGTCCGGCAACGACGAGTCACTCCGAAACTGCTCTCGGTTCATTGCCATGGTGAGTTGACGGCACTGGGTGTTCGCCGCGCAGCTTGTCCTTCCTGGAAACCATGGGTTGGCGGATACTCCCGGCCGGGATGGCAGGCAACGCGTCCCCGACGGGGGCCGTCCGCGGTTGGCACCAGTGGCGGGGAGCCGCTATAGTGCCCATCCCGCCTTCGGAGGGGTCGAGGGAGGCTCTGGGTCGGGCCCGAGCGCGGCGCTGGGTGCAGCGGGTAGGGACCGGAATCTTGTCGAGAGGGTCGTCATGGGTCTGCGCACACCGCTCTATGAGGAGCACCTGGCGCGGGGGGCGCGCATGGTGCCCTTCGCCGGCTGGGACATGCCGTTGCACTACGGCTCCCAGATGGAGGAGCACCATGCGGTGCGGCGCGCCGCGGGACTGTTCGATGTCTCCCACATGCGGGCGGTTGACCTCAGCGGCCCGGATGCCCAACCCTACCTGCGCCGCGTCCTTGCCAACGACGTGGCCCGGCTACGGGCCCCCGGTAAGGCCCTCTATAGCTGCCTCTTGAACCCCCAGGGCGGGGTGATCGACGACCTCATCGTCTACGGCCTGGGCGAGAGCCGCTACCGCCTGGTGGTGAACGCCGCCACCGCCGAGGGGGATCTCCAGTGGCTGGGGGGGCAGATCGGGAGCGATCGCGTGGAGATCCGCCCCCGCGGGGACCTGGCCATGCTGGCGGTCCAGGGTCCCCGGGCGCGGGAGGCGGTGCTGCCGCTCCTGCCCAAGGCCCTGCAAGGACCTGCGGCCGAGCTGGGCCCCTTCTTCGCCGCCGAGGCCGGGGACTGGCTGGTGGCACGCACCGGCTACACCGGCGAGGACGGTTTCGAGGTCCAGCTACCAGCGGGCGAGGCCCCTGCCCTGTGGCGGGCCCTGCTGGCCGCCGGGGTGGCGCCCTGTGGGCTCGGCGCCCGGGACACCCTGCGCCTGGAGGCCGGCATGAACCTCTACGGGGCGGACATGGACCAGACCACCACGCCCCTGGAGAGCGGGCTCGGCTGGACGGTGGCCTGGGACCCACCGGAGCGGGCCTTCATCGGCCGCCCCGCCCTTGAGGCCCAGCGCCAGGACCCCGGCACCCGCCGCCAGGTGGGGTTGCTCTTGACCGGTCCCGGGGTGCTGCGCAACCACCAGCCCGTGCTCTGGGACGGGCGGGTGATCGGCGAGGTGACCTCCGGGGGCTTCGCCCCTACCCTGGGCCGTTCTATTGCATTTGCCCGGGTCACCCCGGATATTGGCGAGGAATGTCGGGTGGAGATTCGGGGCAAGGGCGTCGGCGCCCGGGTGGTCGAGCCGCCCTTCGTGCGTCAGGGCAAAGCCTGCATCCCACTGTGAGCGTCACTGAAATCCATGCGGAGGAACCATGAGCGGCCTGCCTGAAGAGCTCCGGTACAGCGCCACCCACGAGTGGGTGCGCGACGAGGGTGCGGGGACCGTAGCGGTCGGCATCACCGATCACGCCCAGGCCCTCCTGGGCGACCTGGTCTTCGTGGAGCTACCGGACCTGGGCAAGTCCCTGGAGGTAGGGGCGGAATGCGGGGTGGTGGAGTCGGTGAAGGCTGCCTCCGACCTCTACGCCCCCCTGGCTGGGGAGGTGGTCGCCGTCAACGAGGCCCTCTCGGCCACCCCGGAGCTGATCAACCAGGACCCCTACGGCAAGGGCTGGATCCTGCGCCTGAAGGTTGCGGACGCCGCGGCGCTGGCGGCCCTGATGGATGCGGCCCAGTACCAGGCCATGGTGGACGCCGAGCAGGGCTGAGCGGGGCATGCCCTTCATCCCCCACACCCCGGATGAGGTGAGCGCCATGCTGGGGGCCATCGGCGTCCCCGGCATCGAGTCCCTGTTCGACGAGATCCCCCCCGAGCTCCACGCAGGGGCCCTGGGAGGCATCCCCCCCGCCCTCTCGGAGATGGAGATCGGTCGGCTCATGGCCGAGCGCAGCCGCCAGGACGGACAGCCCCTGGGCTTCCTCGGAGCGGGGGCCTACGCCCATCACATCCCGGCGGTGGTCTGGCAGCTCGCGAGTCGCGGGGAGTTCTACAGCGCCTATACCCCCTATCAGGCGGAGGCCAGCCAAGGCACCCTCCAGGTGCTCTACGAGTACCAGTCCATGATGACGGCGCTGCTGGCCATGGACGTGTCCAACGCCTCCCTCTATGACGGAGCCTCTGCCCTGGGGGAGGCGGTGTTGATGGCGGTGCGGGCCAATCGCAGCTCCCACTCCCACCGGGTCCTCATGCCCGCCTCGGTGCACCCGGCCTATCGCCAGGTGGTGCGGACCCTGGTGGCGGCCCAGGGCATCGAGCTGGTGGAGCTGCCCTACGACCCCGGCAGCGGCCATCTGGACCCGGGGTCCCTGGGTACCTACGCCGGTCAGGACTTCGCGGCCCTGGTGGTGCCCCAGCCCAACTTCTTCGGTGTGCTGGAGGAGGTCGATGCCCTCACCGATTGGGCCCATGCCCAGGGCATGCTGGTGATCGGGCTGGTCAACCCCTTGGCCATGGCCATCCTCACCCCCCCGGGCGAATGGGGCGCTAAGGGCGCGGACATCGCCTGCGGGGAGGGCCAGCCGCTGGGGATTCCCCTGTCTTCCGGCGGGCCCTACTTCGGCTTCCTCTGCTGCAAGGCCCCCCTGGTGCGCCAGCTCCCCGGACGCCTAGTGGGCCGCACCCTGGATCGGGACGGCAACCCCGGTTTCACCCTGACGCTGCAGGCCCGGGAGCAGCACATCCGCCGCTCCAAGGCCACCTCCAACATCTGCACCAACCAGGGGCTGATGGTGACCGCGGCCACCCTCCACATGGCCCTGCTGGGGGCCGAGGGCCTGGAACGGGTGGCGGGGGCCTGTCACGCCAATCTCGGGCGCCTGACCGAAAAGCTTTGCACCATCCCCGGTGTCGAGCCCCTGTTCGACCGCCCCGTGTTCCACGAGCGGGCCCTGCGGTTGCCTGTGCCAGCGGTCGAGGTGCTGCGCTCCCTCGCCGCGCACAATCTGCTCGGTGGCTACGACCTGGGGCGCGACTACCCGGAGCTGGAAGGGGCACTCCTGGTGTGCGCCACGGAGCTGCACACCGAGGAGGACCTGGAGCGCTATCGGGAGAGGCTCGCCCGGGTGATCGCCACCCGCACCCAGCCTCGCTGCCCGGTGTCGCCCAAGATTTGACGCGGCGACCTTTCTCCGGAACCTCATTCGGCCCAACCCCTTCCCTCTAAGCCTTTTCTTCTTTGAAGGAGTACTCCATGGCCCAGATCGCTCTCAAAGGCAATCCCTGCAACACCAACGGCGACCTGCCCGCCGTGGGCTCCACCGCCCCCGACTTCTCGCTGGTGGGCAAGGACCTCAGCGACCAGAGCCTGGCGAGCTTCGCAGGCAAGAAGAAGCTCCTGAATATCGTCCCCAGCCTCGACACCCCGGTGTGCGCCACCTCCACCCATCGCTTCAATACGTCCATGGCCGGGCGGGAAGACGCGGTGGCCCTGGTGATCTCCGCCGATCTGCCCTTCGCCTCCGGGCGCTTCTGCGGCATGGAGGGCATCGACAACGTGATCCCCCTTTCGCTCATGCGCTCCCGGGCCTTCGCCAAGGACTACGGGGTGCTGATCGTCGATGGGCCCCTGGCGGGCATCACCGCCCGCGCCGTGGTGGTGCTGGACGCCGACAACCGGGTCCTCTATACCGAGCTGGTGCCGGAGATCACCCAGGAGCCGGACTACGATGCGGCCCTCAAGGCCCTCGGCTAGACCCCAGGCAGTCCTGAGGTGCTGATCTTCGAGCACTCCCGCGGGGGGCGCCGGGCGGTCGCCCAGGCCCCCCTCGCCCGCCAGCCCCTGGACGACCTGCCGGAGCGCTTCCGGCGGCGCCGCCCCGCGGCCCTGCCGGAGGTGACGGAGCTGCAGGTGGTGCGCCATTACACGCGCCTGTCGCAACGCAACTTCTCCATCGACACCCACTTCTACCCCCTGGGCTCCTGCACCATGAAGTACAACCCCCGCGGCTGCCACGCGCTGGCCATGCTGCCGGGGTTCGTGGCGCGCCATCCCCTGGCCCCGGAGACGCATAGCCAGGGGGTGCTGGCCTGCCTGTTCGAGCTCCAAGAGATCCTCAAGTCGGTCACTGGCATGGCGGCGGTGTCCCTGACCCCCGCGGCGGGCGCCCAGGGGGAGCTGGCGGGGGTGGCCATGATCCGCGCCTACCACCAGGCCCAGGGGGCCAGCGAGCGCCTGGAGATGCTGGTGCCCGATGCGGCCCACGGCACCAACCCCGCCTCGGCGGTGATGGCGGGCTTTAGGGTGCGGGAGATCCCCACCGGTCCCGACGGGGACGTGGACCTGGCGGCCCTGGAGCAAGCCTTGGGTCCCCAGACCGCCGGGATCATGCTCACCAATCCCTCGACGCTCGGGGTCTTCGAGCGGCAGATCGGCCCGATCGCCGAACGGGTGCACCGGGCGGGGGGGCTCCTCTACTACGACGGTGCCAATCTCAACGCCATCCTGGGCAAGGTCCGCCCCGGCGACATGGGTTTCGACGTCATCCACGTCAACCTCCACAAGACCTTCTCCACCCCCCATGGCGGGGGCGGTCCGGGTGCCGGTCCCGTAGGGGTCTCGGCGCGCCTCGAGCCCTTCCTGCCGGTCCCGCTGGTGGAGCGCGACGGCCAGGACTATCGCTGGGTGACGGAGCGGGATCGCCCCCAGAGCATCGGGCGGCTATCGGCCTTCGCCGGCAACGTGGGGATCCTGCTGCGGGCCTACGTCTATGCCCGGATGCTCGGGGCCGAGGGCATGCGCCGAGTGGCCGAGCACGCCACCCTCAACGCCAACTACCTGCTCGCGCGCCTGAGCGCCGCCGGGTTCGAGGCGGCCTACTCGGGGCGCCGGGCCAGCCACGAGCTGATCATCACCCTCCGGCGCACCGCCAGGACCCTGGGCGTGAGCACCATGGACTTCGCCAAGCGCCTGCTTGACCTGGGTTTCCATGCCCCTACCACCTACTTCCCCCTGCTGGTGCCCGAGTGCCTGCTCATCGAGCCCACGGAGACCGAGACCCGCGAGGAGCTCGATGCCTTCGTGGCGGCACTCGAGCAGATCCAGAGGGAGGCCGAGGAGGACCCGGAGCTGGTGCGCGGTGCCCCCCACCGCATGCCTGTCAAGCGGCTCGACGACGTGCGTGCGGCCCGGGAGCTCGATCTGCGCTGGAGTCCCCAGGGTGGGTAACCAGACCGCCAGGGGTCTGCGGCGCCTGATCAACGCCTTCGGCTACTCCATGCGGGGGTTTCGCTCCTGCTTCGAGCATGAGGAGGCCTTCCGCCTGGAGGTCTACCTGGTGGTGCCCCTGCTGCCGGTGGCCCTGTGGGCGGGGCAGGACCCCGTGGAGCGGGCCCTGCTGCTCACCAGCCTTCTGCTGGTACCCACCACCGAGCTGCTCAACTCGGCCATCGAGGCCACGGTGGACCGCATCGGCACCGAGCACCACGAGCTCTCCGGCCGCGCCAAGGACATTTGCTCCGCGGCGGTGTTCCTCGCCATCGTCCTCGCGGTGGCGGTGTGGGGGATCCTACTGCTGCCGAGGCTGTTCTGAGCGACCCAGGGACCGCGTCGCACCCCGGCACCGCCCCGCCGGAGCCCCTGCCCTGCTACCGGCTGTTCGGCCTCAGCCTGGCCAGCGACTTCCCCTTCGCCAACCCCCTGCCGCTCGCAAGCGGTGCGCCGGATCTCAGGTTCCTCTGTGGCGAGGGGCCCCTGCCAGGTGGCGAGCCCGAGGCCCACACCCTGAGGTACCAAAGCCCCAGCCGCACGGCGGACGGCCGGAGTCGGCTCCTGCTCCATCGCCTGGAGGGGGGGGACCTGCTGCGCTTCACGGGAGTCGCCGACTTCCTGTTGACCGCCGACCTTATCCAGTGCCAGCTGCGAGAGCCCGCGCAGGCCTTCTGGGTGGATATCCAGCTTCTGGGCACGGTCCTGAGCTACTGGCTGGAGCGGCGGGGGATCCTGGCCTTCCACGCCTCCGCGGTGGTCATCGGCGAGCGGGCGGTGGGCTTTCTCGCCAGCAACGGCGGGGGCAAGACCTCCCTGGCAGCGACCCTGCTGCAGGGGGGCCATCGGCTGCTCACCGATGACGTCCTGGCGGTGGAGACCGGGGGGCCCACACCCATCGGCCGCCCCGGCTATCCCAGCATGCGCATGTGGCCCACCGAGGCGGCCCACTTCGTCGGTGGCCTTCATGGGTTGCCCCTGGTCCACCCCGAGCTGACCAAGCGGCGGGTGCGGGTGGGCGCAGGGGGCATCGGCCGGTTCTGCGCCGAGCCCCTGCCCCTCGCCTGCCTCTATCTGCCCGAACGAAGGGATCCCACCAGCGGCGGGACCGAGATCCAGATCAGCCCCCTTCCGCCGACGACCGCGGTGGTCGAATGGGTGCGTCAGTCCTTCATCCCGCGCCTGGTCACAGCGTCGGGCTTCCAGCCCGACCGCCTGGCGCGCCTGGCCCAACTGGCGGGGCGGATCCCCCTGCGACGCCTGAGCTACCCTTCGGGCTTCGAGCATTTGCCCCGCGTTCGGGAGGCCATCGAGCGGGACACAGCCGCCCACTTCGGCTGAAGGGCAGTGCGCTCCGATGCAAGAGCCCCAGGGGCTGGCCGGGGCCGCGGTCGCCGCCTGGGCGGGCCGAGCGGCCCGGACCACTGGCAAACGGTTGCTGCTATACTGGCGCGGCCCTGGCGGGCTTAAGCCGCGCTCGCGGCGCGCCTCTATTCCCCACTGCCTTAGAGACGACACGAGGGAGGCCTGATGTCTACCCATTCCACCGCGGACATCCGAAACATCGCGCTAGTCGGTCACAGCGGTTCCGGTAAGACCACCCTGGTCGAGGCCTTGCTGGCCGCGGCGGGCGTGATCCCTGCCCCAGGCTCCGTGGAGCGGGGCACCACGGTGTGCGATTTCGATTCCCTGGAGAAGGAGCAGCTCCATTCCCTGGACGTGGGCATCACCAGCCTGAGCACCCAGGGGGTGCGCGTGAACCTGCTCGACACCCCCGGGCTGGGGGACTTCCTCGGACGCAGTATCGGCATCCTGCCCGCGGTGGACACCGTGGCCCTGGTGATCAATGCCCAGGCCGGCATCGAGTCCATGACCCAGCGCATGATGGAGGCGGCGGACCGGCGCAACCTCTGCCGCATCCTCATCGTCAACAAGATCGACGCCCCCGGCGTCAACCTCGCCGAGCTGACCCAGCAGATCCGCCAGACCTTCGGCCCAGAGTGCCTGCCCATCAACCTGCCCGCGGACAACGCCACCAAGGTGGTGGACTGCTACTTCCAGCCCAGCGGTCAGCCCACCGACTTCTCTTCGGTAGAGGAGGCCCACGGCCACATCATCGACCAGGTGGTGGAGGTGGACGAGGCCCTGATGGAGCTCTACCTGGAGCAGGGCCAAGACCTCCAGCCCGAGCAGCTCCACGACCCCTTCGAGGCGGCCCTGCGTGAGGCCCACTTGATGCCGATCTGCTTCGTCTCCGCCACCACGGGGGCCGGCATTCCGGAGCTGCTCAACATCCTCGCCCGGCTGATGCCCAACCCCGCCGAGGGCAACCCGCCGCCCTTCATGAAGGGCGAAGGGGCCAAGGCGGTGGCGGTTCAGGTGGAGCCCAAGGCCAACCTCCACGCCGTCGCCCACGTGTTCAAGGTGATCAACGATCCCTTCCGCGGCAAGATCGGTATCTTCCGCATCCACCAGGGGACCATCACCCCGGACAGCCAGCTCTACATCGGTGACGCGCGCAAGGCCTTCAAGGCCAGCCGTCTCTACCGGGTCCACGGCGCGGAGCTGATCGAGGTCACCCGAGGGGTGCCCGGCGACATCCTGGCGGTCTCGCGCATCGACGAGATCCATTTCGACGCGGTGCTGCACGACTCCCACGACGAGGATCACCACCACCTCCGCTCCCTGGAGTGCCCCTTGCCCCTGTTCGGGCTGGCGGTGAAGCCCGCCAAGCGTGGCGACGAGCAGAAGCTGGGCGACGCCCTGCACAAGCTGGAGTCCGAGGACCCTTGCTTCCGCCTGGAGCACAACGCGGCCGCGAATGAGACGGTGATGCGGGGGCTCGGGGAGCTGCACCTGCGGGTGATCCTGCACCGGCTGCGCGAGCAGTTCCATGTGGAGGTGGACACCCATCCCCCCACCATCCCCTACCGCGAGACCATCACCGCACCCGCCGAGGGCCACCACCGGCACAAGAAGCAGACCGGTGGGGCGGGTCAGTTCGGCGAGGTGTTCCTGCGCATCGAGCCCCTGGAGCGGGGGGCTGGGTTCGAGTTCCAGGACGCGGTGGTGGGGGGCACCATCCCCGGCCAGTACATCCCCTCGGTGGAGAAGGGGGTGCGGCAGATCCTCGGCGAGGGTGCCATTGCCGGCTATCCCCTCCAGGACGTACGGGTGACGGTGTACGACGGCAAGAGCCACCCGGTGGACTCCAAGGACATCGCCTTCGCCACCGCCGGCCGCAAGGCATTCATCGACGCCATCATCAAGGCCCGGCCGGTGGTGCTGGAGCCCATCGTCAAGATCCAGATCGTGGCCCAGAACGACGCCATGGGGGACCTCACCGGTGACCTCTCGAGCCGCCGTGGCCGCATCAGTGGCAGTGAAGCCCGTGGCAACGGGCGCGTCGCCATCAACGGTGAGGTGCCCTTGGCGGAGCTGGAAGGCTACGAGTCACGGCTCAAGTCCATCACCGGCGGCGATGGCACCTACATGATCGAGCTGAGCCACTACGAGGCGGTGCCCCCGAACATCCAGAAACAGCTCATGGACGCCTTCCACCGGGCCGAGGACTAGACCACCTTCAGCCGGCGGGCCCCTGGCCCGCCGGTCCAACTCCCGCGCGGCGATGTCCGACGACGCCTTCGTCGCCCCCATATCCCGCTACATCTGGGAGACCAAGTACCGCGCTACCGACCGAGCCGGTGTCCTCGATGGTTCCATCGAGAAAAGCTGGTGGCGCGTGGCCCGCGCCCTGGCCTCCGTCGAGCCCACCGACCAGGAGGCTTGGGCAACCAGGTTCTACCAGGCCCTGGAGGGCTTCCGCTTCCTGCCCGGGGGGCGCATCCTGGCCGGGGCGGGCACCGGCAAGCAGGTGACCCTGTTCAACTGCTTCGTCATGGGCACCCTGGAGGACTCCCTCGACGGCATCTTCGAGGGCCTGAAGGAGGGGGCGCTCACCTTGCAGCAGGGCGGTGGGGTGGGCTACGACTTCTCCACCCTGCGCCCGCGGGGGGCAGCCGCCCGGCGTTCCGGCACCCTGGCCTCGGGGCCGGTTTCCTTCATGCGCATCTGGGACGCCATGTGCGCCACCCTCCTCACCAGCGGCAGCCGACGCGGCGCCATGATGGGGGCCCTGCGCTGCGACCACCCGGACATCGAGGACTTCATCGCCGCCAAGCGCGACCCGGGTGCACTTCGCAATTTCAATCTCTCGGTGCTGGTAACCGACGCCTTCATGGAGGCGGTGGAAGGGGACGACGACTGGCCACTGGTGTTCCCCAACGATCCCACCGCGGACGGACGCGGCGAGACCCTGCTCCGCCCCTGGTCCGGCCGCGCCACCGCCGTCCCCTGCCGGGTCTGGCGCCGGCTGCCCGCCCGGCGACTCTGGCAGCAACTGGTGGAGGCCGCCTACGACAGCGCCGAGCCCGGGGTGCTGTTCATCGATCGCATCAACCGCTGGAACAACCTTGGGTACCGCGAAAACCTCGCCACCACCAACCCCTGTGGCGAGGTGCCCTTGCCGCCCTACGGGGCCTGCGACCTGGGTGCGATCAACCTGACGGCCTTTGTCAGGAACCCTTTCACCCCCCAGGCCCGCCTCGACCTCGACGCCATCGCGGCGCTGGTGCCCATCGCGGTGCGCCTCCTGGACAATGTGATCGATCTCTCAGGTTATCCCCTGTCAAAACAGCAGGCGGAGGCCCAGGGGAGCCGCCGGATTGGCCTGGGGGTCACCGGACTCGGTGACGCCCTGCTCATGCTCGGGTTGGGCTACCAAGAGCAAGCGGCCCGCGAGGTCGCCGCGGACGCCCTTCGCACCCTCTGCCACCGGGCCTACCGGGCCTCCATCGCGCTGGCGGCCGAGAAGGGGTCCTTCCCCTTCCTCGATCAAAGCCGCTACCTGCAGGGTCCGTTCGCAGCCAGCCTGCCGGAGGATATTCGCCAGGGCATCCAGGCCCGGGGGATTCGCAACAGCCACCTGATCAGTCTCGCCCCCACGGGCACCATCAGCTTGCTGGCCAACAACGTCTCCAGCGGCATCGAGCCGGTGTTCGACTTTCGCTACGAGCGGATGGTGCGGGACGGGGATACGATGCGGAACTTCGAGCTCCAGGACTATGCCCTGGGGTGCTGGCACCAGGTCGCGGGGGAGGACGCGCCCCGTCCCGCCTGGTTCAAGGGCGCTAGGGATCTGCCACCCGAGGCCCACCTCCAGATGCAGGGGGCTCTGCAGCCCTACGTCGATCACGCCATCTCCAAGACCATCAACCTGCCGGAGACGATCGGGCTCGGGGAGGTCGCGTCCCTCTACCGCACCGCCTATCGCCTGGGCCTCAAGGGCTGCACCCTGTTCCGGCCCAACCCCATCCGCGGTGCCGTGCTGGCCCCGGAAGGCTCCACCCCGGCCCCGCACTGCTGTGAGATGGATCGGGGAGGGGAATTGCCCTGAGTCGGGTTCTCCGATAGGCCCGCGAGGACCCTTGCTCGGCCGCCTCGCGGGGTGAGGGGTCGCCGCTCGTCATTGCGGCGTCATCACCTGTTAGTGATTGAGAAACCTGCATTTCTGGTGAGGCAAATGCCCTCTGCCAGCCTGGCAGCGGGTAGGCTCGGGGCGGGCGCAGCGGCCTCATCAAGGGCGGTGGCCGCCTTGCTGGGGCGATCCCCAGTTGCTAGGATTTTCTGCGCTGATCCCGATGTTTTCCCCCCGCAAAAGCAGCTGGCCCAGTCGGGCGCCGCCCAGAGATAGGTTGGCCCAGTTGTTGCTTAGGATCAGCAGCTTTATCACAACCTAACCCCTTGAGGAGACCTTTTATGAAGAAGACCCTGATCACGCTGGCGATGGTGGCTGCTATGGGCGCTATGACCACCGCCGGCGCACAAGGCATGTCCGGTATGTCGGGCATGGGTGGCATGTCCGGTATGTCGGGCATGGGCGGTATGGGTGGCATGTCCGGTATGTCGGGCATGGGTGGCATGGG
>CAZFHV010000111.1:0-11596 GCA_964519095.1 uncultured Chromatiaceae bacterium
CCAGGACGACCTTGTCGGTTTCCAGGTCGACCAGGTTTTCGTCCTGGCGCACCGCCTCGCCGGGCTTCTTGTGCCAGGTCAGGACGGTGGCGTCGGCAACGGATTCGGGTAGGGTGGGAACGCGAACTTCATGGCTCATAGGGGGATCCTTTGGTTCTGCTGCGGGTTGATGCGGCCGCTGAGGGCCTCGTTGATCAACCGCTCTTGTTGTCTTGTATGCACGGCCAGATAGCCAACGGCCGGTGCCGCGGACGCCGGGCGACCGACGAAGTATACCTGCTTGCCGCTACGGGAGAGCTCTTTGAGCCGGTACCTGACCAGCTCCCAGGCCCCTTGATTCTGCGGCTCTTCCTGACACCAGATGACCTCCTTGCATGCGGGGAAGCATTCCAGCGCCGCATCGAACTCCTGGTTGGGGAAGGGGTAGATCTGCTCGAGACGCACCAGGGCCACATTGTTGAGACCCCTGGCCCGGCGCGCTTCCAGGAGATCGTAGTAGACCTTCCCTGAGCAAACCACCACCCGCTCCACGAGGGGGGAATCCAGGCGATCGATCTCGCCGATCACCGAATGGAAACGGCCCTCCGCCAGCTCCTCCAGGGACGAGGTGGCCATGCGGTGGCGCAACAGGCTCTTGGGGGTCATCACCACCAAGGGCTTACGGTAGGGGCGGACCATCTGGCGGCGCAGCAGATGGTACATCTGCGCTGGGGAGGTGGGCACGCACACCTGGATGTTGTCCTCGGCACAGAGCTGGAGATAGCGCTCCAGCCGCCCCGAGGAGTGCTCCGCCCCCTGCCCCTCCAGCCCGTGGGGCAAGAGCATCACCAGGCCGCAGAGCAGGCTCCACTTGGTCTCGCCGGAGGTGATGAACTGGTCGATGACCACCTGGGCCCCGTTGGCGAAGTCGCCGAACTGGGCCTCCCAGAGGGTCAGGGCATTGGGCTCGGCGGTGGCATAACCATACTCGTAGGCCAGCACCGCCTCCTCGGAGAGGACCGAGTCGATGACCGTGAAGTCCGCCTGGTCCGGGGCGACCTGCTGCAGAGGCACGTAGACCTCCGCGTCCACCTGGTTGTGCAGCGCCGCGTGACGGTGGAAGAAGGTGCCCCGCCCACAGTCCTGCCCGGAGAGGCGTACCGGGTAACCCTCGGCCACCAGGGTGGCGTAGGCCAGGGTCTCGGCGAAGCCCCAGTCCCCCATCTGGTCGCCGGTGGCCATCTTGTGCCGCTCCGACCAGATCTTGTCCACCCGGGCGTGGAGCTCGAAACCCTCGGGCAGCCGCAGCATGGCTAGCGCCAGCTCCTGGAGACGCTCGCGGGGCACGCGGGTATCGCAGGGATGATCCCAGCGGGTGCCCTTGTAGGGCTTCCAGTTCACGGAGAAGGGGTGCGGAAGACCCGGCTGGAGGTCGCGGGGAGCCGACTCACCCTTCTCGATGGCCGCGCGGTACTCATCCTGCATACGCTTGGCGTCGGCGTCGCTGATCACCCCCTCGTCCACGAGCTGGCCCGCGTAGATGGCCCGCACCGTGGGATGGGCGCGGATCTTGCGGTACATCACCGGCTGGGTCACCGACGGCTCGTCGGCCTCGTTGTGGCCGTGGCGGCGGTAGCAGATCATGTCGATGATCACGTCCTTGTGGAACTCCTTGCGGAAGTCGAGGGCCAGACGGGTGACGAAGACCACGGCTTCGGGGTCGTCACCGTTCACATGGAACACCGGCGCCTGAACCATCTTGGCCACGTCGGTGCAATAGAGGGTGGAGCGGGTATCCAGCGGGTTGCTGGTGGTGAAGCCGATCTGGTTGTTGATGATGATGTGTACCGTCCCGCCGGTACCGTAACCGCGGGTCTGGGACAGGTTGAGGGTCTCCATCACCACCCCCTGCCCGGCGAAGGCGGAGTCCCCGTGGATCAGCAGGGGCAGCACCTTGTCGTGGGCCAGATCGCCGCGACGCTCCTGACGGGCGCGCACCGAACCCTCGATGACCGGGTCCACGATCTCGAGGTGGGAGGGGTTGAACCCAAGGGTGACGTGCACCGGCCCGCCCGGGGTGGGGACGTCGGCGGAGTAGCCCTGGTGGTACTTGACGTCACCCGCCATCTGGCGCGCCTCGATGTCCACCTTGCCCTCGAACTCCTTGAAGAGCTGCGCCGCCGGCTTGCCCAGCAGATTGATGAGCACGTTGAGGCGGCCCCGGTGGGCCATGCCGATGACCAGCTCCTCCACCCCCTGGGTACCCGCCCGCTGCACCAGCTCATCGAGCATGGGCATCAGGCTCTCGCCGCCCTCCAGGGAGAAGCGCTTCTGCCCCACGTAGCGGGCGTGGAGATAGCGTTCCATGCCCTCGGCGGCGGTGATCAGGGTGAGGATCCAGCGCTTGCCCTCCGCATCGATGGAGGGACGGCAGCGATAGCCCTCCAGCCGCTTCTGGATCCAGCGCTTCTCGCGGGTGTCGGTGATGTGCATGTACTCCGAGCCCACGCTCCCGGTGTACACCTCCTTCACCAGGGCGTGGATGTCCTTGAGGGCCATGCGGTCGGGCGCATACAGGGAGCCGGTGTGGAACACCTGCTCCATATCCGCGGGGGTGAGGTTGTGGAAGGCGAGGTCGAGATCCGGGACCTCGGCGCGCTCACCCAGGTGCAGGGGGTCGAGGTGCGCCGCCTGATGACCCCGGTAGCGGTAGGCGTTGATCAGCCGCAGCACCGAAGCCTGCTTCTCCGCCGCCACGGCGCTGAATCCCTCGGTCGCGCGCACCCCAATTTCGAAGCGCCGCTCCCGCGCCAGGCGGAGGAAGTTCTCGCGAATGGGAGCGTGGGAGATCTCGTTGGCCGCCTCCCGGTGCATGGCGTCGAAGCGGTCCCGCCAGGCGGGTGCCACCCCGCTGGGGTCCTCGAGATAGCGTTCGTAGAGGTCCTCGATGAAGGCCGCGTTGCCCCCGTAGAGGCCCGAAGAGAGTTTGAACTGTTCGATGAGCGCGCTCATGGCCGTCCTCGGAGGTGGTTTTTAGGGGTATCAATCGTTTTGATCCTGGAATGGTATCACAAGGCCATCCGCTGCCAATCGGTGTGCGAGCACGGTGTTTCCGGGCCTCGACGGTGCCTGACCCCTCCCTACCTCGGGCAATCCCGCCTCCACCCTGCCTGCGAGGGCACGCCACCAGCGGGACCGGGCGGGGGCTGGGCTCGGTGGGGCGATCTGGCCCCCTATGCCCGCACCCTCAGCATATCCGAGGGACCTTTCCCTGTAGGATGCCGGTGACCCCGGACTTGATCCGGGGGAACCGCATCAAGCAAGGTACCCCCCAACCAGGATCGATGCGCATCGTTTCTGGATTGAGAATCAGCCCTGGACATCGACGAGCCTCCTTGCCGCCCGACGCCAGCCAGGGATAACCGCGGAGGACCCCCTATGATCCCCTTTCAGCGTTCGGGGCTACTGCTGGCGGCGAGCGGTGTCGCGATCCTCGGCATGCTGTGGAGCGCCTTCGCCCAACCCCCGCCGGCACCCGCCCTGTGGCAGGTCTACGACCAGTCCTTCAAGAAGGCCAAGTACCTGGACCTGACCCATAGCATCAGCCCGTCCATGCCGGTGTGGGCGGGTTTTCGCCCCTCCACCTTTGGTCCTTCGATCAACCCCAACACCGGGATGCCCTACACCTATAAGGATGATGGCTTCGTGGCCACCCGCTACGATCTCGCCACCGACCAACTGGGGACCCAGCTCGACCCGCCCGCCCACTGGGATCCAAACTCCCCGGCCATCGACGAGCTGCCACCGACCTTTGCGCTGCGGCCTCTGGTGGTGATCTCCATCGTCGAGAAGGTCGCCAAGGACCCCGGCTATCACCTCGCCGTCGCCGACATCGAGGCCTGGGAGAAGGTGCACGGCAGGATTCCCGAAGGGTCCGTGGTGTTCGTGCGCTCCGATTGGTCCAGGGACTGGCCCAGTCCCGATCTGGCAGGCCGCAGGGTCTTTCCCGGCGTGAAGCTCGAGGCCCTCAAGTTTCTCCACGAGCAGCGTCACATCCTCTTTCACGGCCACGAGCCCCTCGACACCGACACCACGCCGAACCTGGAAGGCGAGGCCTGGCTGCTCCACAGCGGCTATACGCAGGCGGAAGGGGTGACGAACCTGGATCAGGTCCCCGAGACGGGGGCGCTGGTGGCCATCGGCTATGCCAAGCTCAAGGGCGGGACGGGCGGCTACGCCCGCTATATCGCGATCTGCCCGCCGGATTGGAAGTTTGGCGTCGCGATTGGGGAGGTGCCGGAGGCACCCCTGGCCAGGCTCGACAAGCCTCTGCAATGGGACGGCGGGCTGGGGGTCCGGGCGCGCTGAATCGGGTCGGCACCGAACGCATCCGACGGGAGCTTGTCCGAGAGGTGGGGATCAGGAGTTGCCCAGCGCCGGGGCGCCAGCTCCGGGCTCATTTCGGCCCCGCCCCAGGAGGGAGATGGTCAGGGCACCCGGCCTCCAGTGATCCCGTGGTCCGGTCCCCAGGACCTTGCCATCAACCAGAAGGCGGATCGACGCGGCGGTCGCCTTGGTGAGAGACGCTACCAGGACCGGCAGACCCCCCAAGGATGCCGGTGAACGCGGTGAACCCGGCAAACAGAGCTGAGAGCCCACCCCATGCCCCGGGAAGAGACCAGCATCCTCTGGTTCCGTCAGGACCTGCGCCTGGCCGACAACCCGGCCCTGGCAGCGGGGCTGGCGTCTCGACGCCTACTGCCGGTCTACCTGTACACGCCGGCCGAGATGGGGGTCTGGGCACCCGGGGCGGCGAGTCGCTGGTGGCTCCACCACAGCCTGGCCGCCCTGGACGGGGCGCTCCGGACTTTGGGCCAGCGGCTGATCATCCGCCCTGCCCAGACCAGCGCAGAGGCCCTGTTCGCACTGATCGAGGAGAGCGGTGCGGGCAGGCTGCTGTGGAACCGCTGCTACGAGCCCTGGGCGGTGACGCGGGATGGGGCCCTGTGCCGCACCCTTGAGCGTCGGGGAATCCGCGTCGACTGCTTCAACAGTGCGCTCTTGCATGAGCCCGAGTCTCTGCGCACCGCCCAAGGGGGACGCTTCCGGGTGTTCGGCCCCTTCTGGCGGGCCCTGCTCAGGCAGGGGGTAGATCAACCCCTCTTGGATCGGCCCGCCCGCCTGCCGCCCCCTCCGGAAGGCGTGCCGTCGGCGCCCCTCCAATCCCTCGAGCTGCTGCCCAAGATCCCCTGGGACCGGGGCTTCTATCAACACTGGGAGCCGGGCGAGCGGGGGGCCTGGAAGGCCCTGAGCCGCTTCCTGGCCGAGGGCCTCTCGGACTACCCGACGGCGCGGGATCGGCCCGGGGAGGAGGGGACCTCGCGGCTCTCGCCCCATCTGCACTTCGGCGAGATCGGCCCCCGGCAGATCATCGCGGCCCTGCTGCGAGAGACCGGCCTGCCGCTGGCCTCAGGCAGCGAGGCCCCGGCGGATCGCTTCGCCGCGGAACTGGGCTGGCGGGAGTTTGCCTACCACCTGCTCTACCACTTCCCTGCCACCACCGAGCAGCCCCTGGACCCGCGCTTCGCCGCCTTCCCCTGGGCCAGCGACTATGAGGAGGCCCTGGGTAGCTGGCAGCGCGGGCGCACCGGCGTACCCCTGGTGGATGCGGGGATGAGGGAGCTGTGGGCCAGCGGCTGGATGCACAACCGGGTGCGCATGCTGGTCGGCTCCTTCCTCACCAAGAACCTGCTCATCCCCTGGCAGGAGGGCGCGCGCTGGTTCTGGGATACCCTGCTGGATGCGGATCTGGCCAACAACAGCCTGGGCTGGCAGTGGACCGCCGGCTGCGGGGCGGATGCCGCGCCCTACTTCCGGATTTTCAATCCCGTCCTCCAGGGCGAGCGCTTCGATCCCGCAGGGGCCTACGTGCGGTGCTGGGTTCCGGAGCTGAACGGCCTGGAGCACCGCTTCGTCCACCGTCCCTGGCAGGCGCCTGCGGAGCGGCTCCGTAGCGCGGGGGTACACCTGGGCGAGACCTACCCCCTGCCCTTGGTGGACCTGAAGGCTAGCCGCTCCCGCGCCCTCTCCCATTTCCAGGGCCTCCGGGACCAGGCCGCCACGGGGCGCCGGGCTGCCGATGCTGATCCAGGTCAATCCGGTGAAGTTTGAAGCGAAGGGCGAGAGGGCGCGGGTCTCGCCACGGCCGGGGCGCTTCGAGTAATGTACCGGCGTTCGCTCGCGGGTGTCGGGAGGGGCCCTTTGCAGGATCGAGCGGCCAGGTGCCGAGGGACGTCGTCGCCCATCGGCCCCCGACAGGGATTCGCCTCAAGGGCTAAGCGTAGGATCTGAGGGTGGTCGAAGAACAAGCAACGGCTGGACTGAGCGTACCGGCCCCTGGTCAGCTCCCCAAGCATCCCTTCTTGCGGTGGCTCCACGGCGTGCGCCATGTGCTGTTCGCCGCCGGGAGTCTGGTGCTCTTCCTGACGGCGCTCTGGGTGCTGCACCGGGAGCTGGCCCATGTGCAGCTCAACGAGGTGCTCCAGCAATTCCGGGCCGTGTCCCGGGGCCAGATCTGGCTGGCGCTCCTCTTCACCGCCGTCAGCTACCTCTCCATGACCGGCTACGATGCCCTGGCCCTGCGCTACATCGGCCGGCGCCTGCCCTACCCGCGCATCGCCATGATCTCCTTCACCGCGGTGGCGGTGGGCCAGAACGTGGGCATGGCGATGATCTCCTCCGGCATGGTGCGCCTGCGCATGTACACGGCGGCGGGCCTGACCGCGGCGGAGGTGGCGGTCATCGTGGGCATCTGCACCCTCACCTTCGGCATTGGCGTCACCTTCGTGGGCGGGGTAGCCCTGGCCTTCGCCCCCGCTGAGGCCGCCACCCTGGTGCAGCTCTCCAACACCCAGGCGCGCCTGGTGGGGGCGCTGATCCTCTTGGTGCTGGTCATCTACATGGCCTGGGGGGTGCTGCGCCGGGAGCCCTTGCAGATCGGCGGCTGGCGCATCCCCCTGCCCGCCCCCGAGGTCACCTTCCATCAGGTCCTGCTGGCGGGTGTCGACCTCTGCGCCGCCGCGGCGGTGCTCTACACCCTGCTGCCCGCAGACCTGGGGGTGTCCTATCCCCACTTTCTCAGTATTTTCCTGATCGCCATCGTGGTGGGGATCGCGAGCCACGTCCCCGCGGGCGCGGGGGTATTCGAGACCGTACTGCTGCTGGCCCTGCCAGATGCCCCGCGGGACGTGCTGCTGGGGGCGATCCTGGCCTACCGACTGGTCTATTACCTGCTGCCCCTCGCCCTGGCCGCCATGCTGGCGGGGGCCCACGAGATGCACGTCTACCGCGACTCCATCCGCCAGGGGGTGGCGGTCACCGGGGACTCTCTAACCCAGATCACCCCCCAGATCCTCGGTGTGGCGGTGTTTCTCGCGGGGACCCTGCTGCTGGCCTCCGGGGCCACCCACGTCACGGCGGATCACCTGGCGATCCTGCGCGCCTATCTGCCCCTGCCGATGCTGGAGCTGGCCCACCTATTCAGCAGCCTGGCGGGGGTTGGGCTGCTGATCCTGGCCCGGGAGCTCTATCTGCGGGTGCGGGAGGCCTATCGGCTCAGCCTCTGGTTGCTGGTGATCGGCATGGTCGCTTGCATCATCAAGGGGCTGGACTACGAGGAGTCCCTGGTGCTCGCCCTGATCCTGGGCGGCCTCTGGCTCGGGCGGGATGCCTTCGATCACCACGGCTCGCTCCTGGAGCAGCCTTTCTCCGCCGGCTGGGCCGCCGCGGTGGCCCTGGCCCTGATCGGGACCCTCTGGCTGGGGCTGTTCTCGTTCAAGCAGGTGGAGTACTCGGGCGAGCTCTGGTCGCTCGTCTCCTACGAGGGGGATGTGGCCCGCTTCATGCGCGCCATGCTGGTGTCGGTGGTGGCGGTGATCGGCTTCTCCCTGGCCCACCTCTCACAGCCCGCCGCCCCCCAGCCGGAGCTACCGGACCTGGCGGAGCTCGAGCGGGCGCTGGCGGTCATCCGGCGCACCGAGTCCACCCGAGGCCACCTGGCCCTGAGCGGAGATAAGCGGCTGCTGTTCAACGAGGCCGCCGACGCCTTCCTGATGTACCAGGTCCGGGGGCGGAGCTGGATCGCCCTGGGGGACCCGGTGGGACCGGCGGACCGGGCAGCGGACCTGATCTGGCACTTCAGCGAGCTGTGCGAAGGCGAAGGGGGACGGGCGACCTTCTATGACGTGGCCGAGGCGGCCCTGCCCCAGTACCGGGACCTCGGACTCGCCCCTCTGGAGATCGGCGAGGAGGCCCTGGTGTCCCTCGCGGAAGGCAGGGGGTTACCCATCGGAGAGCGGGAACCCTGGGAGGGACTGAGCTTCGAGGTGGCCGATCCCGCCCGCATCAAGGTGCTCCTGCCCCAGTTGCGGGAGATCTCGGAGGCCTGGCTCTCCCAGCGCTGGGCGCGGGACAAGGGCTTCGTCCAGGGTCTATACGATCCCGGCTATCTCACGCGGGGCCCCTGCGCCCTGATCCGCACGGGGGGCGAGGTGATCGGCTTCGCCAACCTCTGGACCACCCCCGAGCGCACGGAGCTCGCTGCCGACCTGATCCGCTACCGCCCCGAGGCGCCACAACCCCTGCTCGATTACCTGTTCACCGAGCTCTGCGCCTGGGGCGCGGCGGAGGGCTACCGCACCCTCAACCTGGGTCTTGCCCCCCTCGCCGACCTCGACACCCATCCCCTGGCACCCATGTGGCGGCAGATCGGCACCCTGCCCTTCCGCTACGGGGAGCACTTCCACACCCTGGCCGAGGTGCGCGCCTTCAAGGAGCGCTTCCAGCCCCAGTGGCGGCCGAAATACGTGGCGGCCGCCCGTGGCCTGGGCCTTCCGAACCTGTTCCTCGACGTAGCAACCCTGATCGCCGGGGGCGCCCGGGGCCCCGCGAAGGCCTGACCCCTCGCGCCGGAGCCCTCCGCCCCGGGGCGGAGGGCCCGTTTCGGTCCGGCGCCGAGCGCCCCTCGACCCTTAGAGATGGAACACCAAGAAGGCGATCGTCAGATAGTTGATGGATCCGGCCATGTCGATCAGGGCCAGGGCCAGAGGGCCGGCGGCCACCGCCGGATCCACCCCGATCCGCTTGAAGAAGAACGGCAGGGTAAGGGCAATGGCCGAGGCGATGGTGATGCTGAGCGCGGTCGCCGGCCCCAGGGTCAGGGAGAGCTGGACATTCCTGAAGATGATGTAGGAAGCCACCGCCAGGCAGAGGCCATAGAAGGTCCCCTGCATGAAGTTGGCGCTCACCTCCTTGACCAGCAGCCTTGGGTAGTGGGCGTTTTGGATGGTGCCCAACGCCAGGCCACGCACCGCCACCGCACCGGTCTGACTGCCCGCGTTGCCGGACATACCGATGACGATGGGGAAGAAGAAGGCGAGCTGCACCACCGCCTCGAGGGTCTCTTCGAACCCGTCCAGGATGGCCGAAACGATGAGGTAAGCCACGAAGGCGGTGATCAGCCAGGGCACCCGGTCACGAAAGATGCGCAAGGGTGTCTGGGCCAGGACGTTGGCATCGGTGGAGTGGATGCCGGCCATCTTCATCAAGGAGCTGGTGTTCTCCTCCTGGATGACATGGATCAGGTCGTCGATGAAGATCTGCCCCACCAACACCCCCAGGTCGTCCACCACGGGGATGGCCAGGAGCCGATAGCGGGAGATCGCCCTCGCCACAGCACTCTGGTGGGTGGCGACGTGGACCTTGATCAGCCGGGAGTGGGTGAACTCCTTGAGCGTCTTGTCGGGCTCCGCCAGGATCAGCTTACGCAAGGAAACCACCCCGGTCAGGCGCTGGAGGTCGTCCACCACGTAGAGGTAAAAGACCGATTCATGGGAGGGTAGGCTTTGCAGGGCATCGATGGCCTCGGCAGCGGTGGTGGACTCCGGCATGGCGAAGATGTTGGTGTCCATCAGGGTGCCGGCGCTGTCCTCGGGATAGAGGCCCGAGTCTTCCTCCTCGGGCACCGCCGCCCGTCGCGGCTGCAGGGCGGCTCTCAGGCGCTGGGCGGTCTCAGCACTCAATTCCGAGAGCCGCCGCTCTCGGACCTCATCGGGCAGAGACTTGAGGACGGCGACGACCTGCTCCAGATCGCAATGGGTGAGCACGAAGCTCCGGACGGGCTCCTCGAGCTCCTCCAGCACCAGCGCGGCGTGGGACGGGGGCGAAAGGCAGGCAAAGACCTCGTTGGCCTTGTGCTCCGCGAAGCCGTTCAGGGTAATGGCGATGTCTGCCGGCTTGAGCTTGCTCAGCAGCTGGGTGAGGTGGGTGGCCGAGCCCCGCCGATGCAGCCGCAGGATGGCATCGGAGATCTTGGTATCGACCTGGGGCACGGCCGGCGCTTTGGGGGTGTCCTGAGCCATCATGACCATAGCGGTGCTTCCTCAATCGAAGGTGCGTTTCGACTAAAACCCATAGACCAGCGCGGCGATGACCAGGTAGTTGATCACCCCCAGCACGTCGATGGTGGTCAGGACGTAGGGCCCGCCACCTACCGCCGGGTCATAGCCCAAGCGTTGCAGCAGCAAGGGCAAGGTCGCGGCGATGATGCCGGCATAGGTGATGTTGGAGAGGATGCTGATGCCTACCACGAAGGCGAGGGTGGTGCTATGGAACACCAGGACGGCGTAGGCGGCCAGGCAGATGCCGTAGAAGGCCCCCACCAGGATCCCCACGCTGGTCTCCTTGATGAGGAGCTTGACGTAGTCGCTGACCTGGATGACCCCGGTGGCGAGACCACGCACCGCCACCACCGCGGCCTGGCTGCCCACGTTGCCCGCCATGCCGAAGATCATGGGCATGAAGAAGCTGAGCTGGATGACCTTCGCCATGGTGCCCTCGAAGAGGCCGAGGACCCAGGCAGCCAGAAGGCCGCCAAGGAAGGGCGCCGCCAGCCAGGGGATACGGGTCCTCGCCACGCCGAGGAAGTGCTGGGAAAGGATGTTGAGGTTGCTATCGACGTCCACGCCCTTTGACTTGAGCATGGCCTCGGTATCGGCCTCCTGGATGACGTGGATGAGGTCATCCACGGTGATGATGCCTCGCATCACCCCCTGGTCATTCACCACCGGGATGGCCATCAGGCCAAAGCGGGTCACCAGCTTGGCGGCCTCTTCCTGGGGTGTGTCCACGTTGACCGTGTGCACCCGGGGCTCCATGACGTCGCGGATCAATCGGTTGGCGGGGGAAAGCAGCACTTGGCGGATGGAGCTGACCCCGACCAGCCGCTGGTGCTCGTCCACCACGTAGACGTAGTACATGAACTCCTGGGTCGGCCGATCACGCACGGCCTGCACCGCGGCGCTGGCCGTGGTGGTCTCGGGCAGGGCCAGGAAGCTGGAGGTCATGAGGCTGCCGGCGGTGTCCGGCAGGTATTGCAGCAGGTCCTGGACCTCTTTCTGGGTCTCCCGGCGCAGGGCGTTCATCAGCTGGTCACCCACCTCCGGGCTCAGCATGCCGATGATGTCGCTGCGGGTATCCGGCGGCAGGTTCTCGAGGATCGCTGCCGCCCGATCCAGGGTGCAGACGGAAATGATGTGGCTCTGGAAATCCTCGTTGAGCT
>CAZFHV010000112.1:0-11502 GCA_964519095.1 uncultured Chromatiaceae bacterium
AGAGCGCTGGCCGCGCCTGGCGCAGCTGAGAGGCAACTGAGGAATGACGCTAGTCGCCATCTCCGAAGTCCCCCCAGAGGGTCTGGATGGCTGCAATGGCGGCCAGGGGGGCGGTCTCGGCGCGCAGGATGCGGGGCCCCAGGCGCACACCGAGGAACCCGGCACCTGCCGCCTCCTCGTGCTCGCTGGGTGACAGACCGCCCTCGGGGCCGATGAGGACCCGGACTGGCCCCTCGGGTGGAGGTAGGTCCCGCGGGGTGTGGGTACCGGTGGGGTCGAGGTCGATGGCCAGACCCCCGGGCTCCCGGCTGGCCAGCCAGGTGGGCAGGGACTGGGCGGGCTCCAGCACAGGCGGGCGACGCCTGCCGCTCTGCTCGCTGGCGGAGATGAGGATGCCGCGCCAATGGGTCTGCCGCTGGGCGAGGCGGGAGGGGTCGAGCTTGACCACCGAGCGCTCGGTGTGGAGGGGCGTGATGCAGCTCACCCCGAGCTCCGTGGCCTTCTGCAGGGCGAAGGCGAGGCGCTCGGCGCGGGAGATGCCGATTCCCAGGTGGATCTCGACCCGCGGGGGGGGCTCTAGGTCACTGGCCGCGCCGAGCTGCACCTCCAGGCCGCGCCTGTTCGCCACGGCGACGGTGCCCGAGTAGTCCCGGCCGTCGCCATTGAACAGGATCAGGGGCTCACCGGGGCGCAGACGCAATACCCCTAGCAGGTGGTGGGCGATCGGTTCGGGCAGGGTCAGCCGCCCTTGGGGCGTGAGCGGGAGCTCGACCCAGACCCGCGGGATGCGCATCAGTCTGCCGTGGCCAGGGCGATGCCCTCGGCGGCGACGTCCGCCAGCAGGCGGATCTCCTCGGGGGTGATGACGTAGGGGGGCATGAAGTAGATGACGTTGCCCAGGGGTCGTAGGATCGCGCCCCGGCTGAGGGCGTGCCGGAACACCCGCAGCCCGCGGCGCTCCTGCCAGGGGTAGGGCTCCCGGGTGGCCTTGTCGCGCACCATCTCGATGGCGAGGATCATGCCGGTCTGGCGCACCTCCGCCACCCGGGGATGATCCGCCAGGGGTGCGGCGGCCTCGCCCATGAGGCGCGCCAGCTCCCGGTTGGCGGCGATCACCCCGTCCTGCTCGAAGATATCCAAGGTGGCCAGGGCCGCCCGGCAGGCGAGGGGGTTCCCCGTGTAGCTGTGGGAGTGGAAGAAGGCGGTGAGCCGCTCGTAGTCGTCGTAGAAGGCCTGGTAGATGCCCTCGCGGGTGAGCACCGCCGCCAGGGGCAGGTAGCCGCCGGTGATGCCCTTGGAGAGGCAGAGGAAGTCAGGGCTGATGGTGGCCTGCTCACAGGCGAACAGGGTGCCGGTGCGACCGAAGCCCACCGCCACCTCGTCGGCGATCAGGTGGACCCGGTAGCGGTCGCAGGCCTCCCGCAACAGGCGGAGATAGACGGGGTGGTACATGCGCATACCCCCGGCGCACTGCACCAAGGGCTCGAGGATCACCGCGCACAGGGTCTCTGCGTGCTCGGCCAGCAGCCGCTCCATCGCCGCGAAGCGGCGCCGGGAGTGCTCCTCCCAGCTCTCGCCGGGCTCGCGCTGGTAGCAGTCCGGCGAGGGGGCGGTGAGCACCCCCATCAGCAGGGACTCGTAGGTCTCGCGAAAGAGCGCCACGTTCCCCACCGCCAGGGCCCCCAGGGTGTCGCCGTGGTAGCTGTTGGCCAGGGTGACGAAGCGGGTCTTGTGGCACGCCCCCCGGTTGCGCCAGTACTGGTAGCTCATCTTGAGGGCCACCTCGACCGCGGTGGAGCCGTTGTCGGCATAGAAGACCCGATCGAGGCCCGGCGGGCTGATGGCCACCAGCCGCTCGGCGAGCCGCAACGCCGGCTCGTGGGTGAAGCCGGCCAGGATGACGTGCTCCAGCTCCTCGGCTTGCTCCCGCAGGGCGGCGTTGATGCGGGGGTTCGCGTGGCCGAAGAGGTTCACCCACCAGGAGCTGATGGCATCCAGGTAACGGTTGCCCTCGAAGTCCTCCAGCCAGACCCCCTGGCCGCGGCGAATGGGGACCAGGGGCAACTGCTCGTGGTCCTTCATCTGGGTGCAGGGGTGCCAAAGGACGGCCAGGTCCCGGCGGCTGAGCTCGGCGTTGCTCATGGGGTGGAGGACTCGCGTGGGGGGCAGGGCCCGGGTGGTCAGCAGCCCTCGTCGGTCCCCGTCTCCGCACCGGCCTGGGGATGGGCGGCGGGGAGGCCAAGCTCCTGCCACAGGCGCAGGGAGGGGCCGGCCTGGTTGAGGGTGTAGAAATGCAGGCCCGGGGCCCCCTCGGCGAGCAGGCGCCGGCACAGGCTCAGCACCACCTCATGGCCCAGGGCGCGGATGGCCTCCACGTCGTCCCCCAGGGCCTCCAGGCGCCGGCGCAGCCAGCGGGGGATCTCGGCCCCGCAGGCGTCGGAGAAGCGCGCCAACTGGGAGTAGTTGGTGATGGGCATGATGCCGGGGACGATGGGGATCTGGATCCTCAGGTCCGCGCAGCTCTCCACGAAGCGGAGGTAGGCCTCGGCGCTGTAGAAGTACTGGGTGATGGCGGCGTTGGCGCCGGCCTCCACCTTGCGCCGGAAGTTGCGCAGATCCTGCTGGGCGTTGGGCGCCTGGGGGTGGAACTCGGGATAGGCCGCCACCTCGATGTGAAACCGCTCGCCCGTCTCCGCGCGGATGAAGGCCACCAGCTCGTTGGCGTAGCGAAAGTCGCCCGTGGCACCCACCCCCATGCCCGAGGGGAGATCACCCCGCAGGGCCACCAGGCGACGGATGCCCAGCGCCTGATACCGCTCCAGGAGCTCGCGGATCTCCGCCCGGCTCGAGCCGATGCAGGAGATGTGAGGGGCGGTCTCCAGCCCCTGGCCCCGCAGCCAGGAGACGGTCTCGAAGGTGCGGTCGCGGGTGGAGCCGCCGGCGCCGTAGGTGACCGAGAAAAAGCGCGGCCCCAGGGTGGCGAGCTGGAGCACGCCGGCCTTGAGCTTCTCCATGCCCGCGTCGGTCTTGGGCGGGAAGAGCTCGAAGCTGAAGGTCGGCTGGACGGGTTGCTGGGACACCGGAGGGGCCTCGCGCGCTCGGTCGACTTGCTCAGTAGCGGTAATAGCCGGGCTTGTAGGGCCCCTCCACGGGCACCCCGATGTAGGCCGCCTGTTCCGGGGTGAGCCGGGTCAAGTGGGCGCCGATCTTCTTGAGGTGCAGCCGCGCCACCTCCTCGTCGAGCTTCTTGGGCAGGACGAAGACCTCCCGGGCGTACTGGTCCGGGTGGTTGAAGAGTTCCATCTGGGCCAGGACCTGGTTGGTGAAGCTGTTGGACATGACGAAACTGGGGTGCCCGGTGGCGCAGCCCAGATTCACCAGCCGCCCCTCGGCGAGCAGGATGATGCGCTTGCCGTCGGGGAAGACAATGTGGTCCACCTGGGGCTTGATGTTGTCCCAAGTGTGGCGGCGCAGGCCGGCCACGTCGATCTCGCTGTCGAAGTGGCCGATGTTGCAGACGATGGCCTGATCTTTCATGGCGGCCATGTGGTCGTGGGTGATAACGTCCACGTTGCCCGTGGCGGTGACGAAGATGTCCGCCAGGGGCGCCGCCTCCTCCATGGTCACCACCCGGTAGCCCTCCATGGCCGCCTGGAGCGCACAGATGGGGTCGATCTCGGTGACCCAGACGCTGGCCCCCAGCCCCCGCAGCGACTGGGCGCAGCCCTTGCCCACGTCCCCGTAGCCGGCGATGACGGCGATCTTGCCGGCGATCATCACGTCCGTGGCCCGCTTGATGCCGTCCACCAGGGACTCGCGGCAACCGTAGAGGTTGTCGAACTTGGACTTGGTGACCGAGTCGTTGACGTTCATGGCGGGAAACAGCAGCGTGCCCTGCTCCTGCATCTGGTAGAGCCGGTGCACCCCGGTGGTGGTCTCCTCGGTCACGCCCCGGATCCCCGCCGCCATCCGGGTCCACTTGCCGGGGTCCTGGACGAAGCAGCGCCCGAGCAGCCCCAGCACCGCGCGCCACTCCTCGTTGTCCGCCGCCGTGGGCTGGGGTACGGCGCCGGCGCGCTCGTACTCCACACCCTTGTGGATCACCAGGGTGGCGTCGCCGCCGTCGTCGAGGATCATGTTGGGCCCGGCCCCGTCGGGCCAGGCGAGGGCCTGCTCGGTGCACCACCAGTACTCCTCGATGGTCTCCCCCTTCCAGGCGAACACCGGGATGCCCCGCGCGGCGATGGCGGCGGCTGCGTGATCCTGGGTGGAGAAGATGTTGCAGGAGGCCCAGCGCACCTGGGCCCCGAGCTCCGCCAGGGTCTCGATGAGCACGGCGGTCTGGATGGTCATGTGCAGGCTGCCGGAGATGCGCGCCCCGGTCAGGGGCTTGCTCGCGCGGTAGGTCTCGCGCAGGGCCATCAGCCCCGGCATCTCCGTCTCGGCGATGGCGATCTCCTTGCGGCCCCAGGCCGCGAGGCCCAGGTCGGCGACCTTGAAATCGGTGAACTCACTCATGGTTATCAGCTCCTGTGATCATCAGAGTGAGCGCCGTTGTCGACGGAGACCTCCCCCGAGCCTGGCCCCGCGCCGGGGTTGCAGCGCTCCTCGGGGGAGGGGGGATCGAGCCCCCTACAGCCCCGCGGCCTCCCGCAGGAGGGCGGCCTTGTCGGTCCGCTCCCAGGTGAACTCCGGCTCCTCGCGCCCGAAATGGCCGTAGGCGGCGGTCTTGCGATAGATGGGCCGCACCAGGTCCAGGCTGCGGATGATGCTGTAGGGCCGCAGGTCGAAGTGCTCCCGCACCAGGGCGGCGATTCGCTCCTCGGGGATGTGGTGGGTGCCGAAGGTCTCCACGTTGATGGAGGTGGGCTCGGCCAAGCCGATGGCGTAGGAGACCTGGATCTCGCAGCGATCCGCCAGGCCCGCGGCCACGATGTTCTTGGCCACGTAGCGGCCTGCGTAGGCGGCGGAGCGGTCCACCTTGGAGGGGTCCTTGCCGGAGAAGGCCCCACCGCCGTGACGCGCGGCCCCGCCGTAAGTGTCGACGATGATCTTGCGTCCGGTGACCCCGCAGTCGCCCACCGGGCCGCCGATGACGAAGGAGCCGGTGGGGTTGATGTGGAACTTGGTGTCGCCGTGGATCCACTTCTCGGGGATCACCGGGAGGATGATGTTCTCCATCACCGCCTCGCGCAGGTGGCGGTAGTCGATGTCCGGGTCATGCTGGGTGGAGAGCACGATGGCGTCGGCGGCCACCACCTGGCCGTCGCGGTAGCGCAGGGTCACCTGGCTCTTGGCGTCGGGCCTCAGCCAGGGCAGGACGTGCTCCTTGCGCATCTCCGCCTGACGCTGCACCAGTCGGTGGGCGTAGGTGATGGGGGCGGGCATGAGGACGTTGGTCTCGCGGGTGGCGTAGCCGAACATCAGGCCTTGGTCACCGGCCCCCTGCTCCTCGGGCTTCTCTCGGTTCACCCCCTGGGCGATGTTGGGGGACTGCTTGCCGATGAGGGAGATCACCGCGCAGGTGCTGCCGTCGAACCCCACGTTCGAGCTGGTGTAGCCGATGTCACGAATCACCCCCCGCACCACATCGTCGAGATCGACCCAGGCCTCGGTGGTGATCTCACCGGCCACGATGGCGGCGCCGGTCTTGACCAGGGTCTCGCACGCGACCCGCGCCAGGGTCGGGTTGGGGTCCAGACGCAGGATCTCATCGAGGATCGCATCCGAGATCTGATCGGCGACCTTGTCGGGGTGACCCTCGGAGACGGATTCGGAGGTGAAGAGGTACTCGTTGGCCATGGTCTGGGGTCCGCAAAACGAAAAAGGGTGCCGGACGCTCCGGCAACTAAACTAATTAGTATATCGAGGCGGCCGGCCTCATGCCTAGGAAAAGATGCGTTGGTCTTGGGGAGCGGCTCGGGAGACAATTTCCCTTTTACCCAGTACCCCCGAGCTTGGAGGTGGAGACGATGGTTTCATTACAGACCCCTGTGTGTGACTTCGGCCAGCCGGCACCGGACTTCGCCCTTCCGGGAGTGGACGGCCGTGTCTGGACCCGCGACCAGTGCCTGGGCGAGCGCGGGCTCCTGGTGATGTTCATCTGCAACCACTGCCCCTATGTCGAGGCGGTGCGCGATCGCCTGGTGCGGGACGCCAAAGCCCTTCAGGCCCTGGGGGTCGGTTGTGTGGCAATCATGTCCAATGACCCGAGCGACTACCCGGAGGACAGCTTCGAGAACATGCAGCGGGTCGCCGATGAGTTTGGCTTTCCCTTCCCCTATATCCTCGACGAGACCCAGGCGGTGGCCAAGGCCTACGGGGCGGTCTGCACGCCGGACTTCTTCGGCTACAACGCCCGCGGGGAACTCCAGTACCGCGGCCGGCTCGACGCCAGTCGCAAGGAGGCCGCTCCCGCCGACGCCCGTCGGGAGCTCTACGAGGCCATGCGGCAGGTAGCGGAGACGGGGCGGGGACCGGAGGAGCAGGTCCCAAGCATGGGTTGTTCCATCAAGTGGCGCGAGTAGCGGCGCGAGGGCAGGGTCCGTGGCTCGTTAATTATTTTGTAATATGGTTATCTTATAAATCTTTTCTGGCGGCATAAGAGATACTGTTTTCTCCTCACCCGGTCGGGTAGCGGAAAATACGCACTTTATGGGCGAGGCCTGCTCTCGGCAGGGGGGTGTCGGTGGTCCAGGACTGGTAGCGGACCGCACCAGCAACTCCTTTGTCCCGATCCAACTCCCCGCCCACCGCTATGGGGCCCGCTGAGTGGACCCCCGATGGATCCGATACCCATAAGACACGAGGAGAGACGTATGCCCTCACGCAGAGAGCTCGCTAACGCCATTCGTGCCCTGAGCATGGATGCGGTCCAGAAGGCCAACTCGGGTCATCCGGGCGCCCCCATGGGCATGGCCGACATCGCCGAAGTGCTCTGGAACGACTTCCTGAAGCACAACCCGGCCAACCCCCGCTGGGCGGATCGGGACCGCTTCGTCCTCTCCAACGGCCACGGCTCGATGCTGCTCTACTCGCTGCTGCACCTGAGCGGCTACGCCCTGACCCTGGAAGACCTCCAGCAGTTCCGGCAGCTCCACTCCAAGACCCCGGGTCACCCGGAGTATGGCTACGCCCCAGGTGTGGAGACCACCACCGGCCCCCTGGGTCAGGGGGTGACCAACGCGGTGGGCATGGCGATTGCCGAGAAGGTGCTGGCGGCCCAGTTCAACCGACCGGGCCACCAGATCATCGACCACCATACCTACGCCTTCCTGGGCGATGGCTGCATGATGGAGGGCATCTCTCATGAGGCCTGCTCCCTCGCCGGTACCCTGGGGCTCGGCAAGCTGATCGCCATCTACGACGACAACGGCATCTCCATCGATGGCGAGGTGCGTGGCCACGGCCATACCCCGGCCTGGTTCACCGACGACACCCCCAAGCGCTTCGCCGCCTACGGCTGGCATGTGATCCCCGAGGTGGACGGTCACGACGCCGGCGCCATCCGCGCTGCCATTGCCGAGGCCCGGGCGGTGATTGACCGGCCCTCCCTGATCTGCACCCAGACCATCATCGGCTGGGGCTCCCCCAACAAGCAGGGCAAGGAGGAGTGTCACGGGGCGCCGCTCGGCGCGGACGAGGTGGCCCTGGTGCGCGAGACCCTCGGTTGGAATCACGGCCCCTTCGAGATCCCGGCCCCCATCTACGAGGGCTGGAATGCCAGGGAGCGCGGCGCGGCGGCCGAGGCAGAGTGGAGCGCGCGCTTCGCCGCCTACCGGGCCGACTACCCCGAGCTGGCCGCGGAGCTCGAGCGCCGCCTCGCGGGCGAGCTGCCCGCCGACTGGGAGGCGCGCTCCCGGGCCTTCATCGCCGAGCTCGACGCCAAGGCCGAGAAGGTGGCCACCCGCAAAGCCTCCCAGATCTGCCTCAACGGCTACGGCCCGATCCTACCAGAGCTCCTGGGGGGGTCCGCGGACCTGGCCGGCTCCAATCTCACCCTCTGGAAGGGCTCGGTCGGGGTCGGCAAGGACGACGCCTCGGGCAACTACCTCTATTACGGGGTACGCGAGTTCGGCATGTCGGCCATCATGAACGGCATCGTCCTGCACGGGGGCTTCAAGCCCTACGGTGCCACCTTCCTGATGTTCATGGAGTACGCCCGTAACGCCGTGCGCATGGCGGCCCTGATGAAGCTGCCCACCATCTTCGTATACACCCACGACTCCATCGGTCTGGGCGAGGACGGCCCCACCCACCAGCCGGTGGAGCAGGTGGCCAGCCTGCGTCTGATCCCCCGCATGTCCCTGTGGCGGCCCTGCGACACGGTGGAGACCGCCGTGGCCTGGAAGTACGCCATCGAGCGCAAGGGCGGGCCCACCAGCCTGATCCTCTCCCGCCAGAACCTGCCCCACGTCCAGCGCACCCCCGAGCAGATCGCCGCGATCGGGCGCGGCGGCTACGTCCTGCGCGACTGCGCCGGCGAGCCCGAGGCCATCCTCATCGCCACCGGCTCGGAGGTGGAGCTGGCCCTGGCCGCCCACGAGGAGCTGACCGCCAAGGGGCGCCGGGTGCGGCTGGTCTCCATGCCGGCCACCGACGTCTTCGACGCCCAGGACCCGGGCTACCGGGACGCCGTGCTCCCCGGTGGGATCAGCGCCCGGGTCGCCGTGGAGGCCGGTGTCACCGACTACTGGCGCAAGTACGTGGGGCTCGCCGGCAAGGTGGTGGGTGTCGACAGCTTCGGCGAGTCGGCCCCGGCCCCCAAGGTGTACCAGCATTTCAACGTCACCACCGCGGCGGTAGTGGCCGCCGTGGAGTCGCTCATCTAGGATGGCGACCCGCCAGGGGGTCTCGGTCGAGGCACCCCTGGACTCCGAATCAATCCATGTAAGCCAAGAGGGTTAACGCAGTGACTATCAAAGTCGGTATCAACGGGTTCGGCCGCATCGGCCGCATGGTGTTCCGGGCCGCCTACAAGGAGGCCGAGTTCAGCGACCTGGAGATCGTGGGCATCAACGACCTCCTCGATCCGGACTACCTGGCCTACATGCTCCAGTACGACTCGGTCCATGGCCGCTTCAACGGCAGCATCGCCCTGGATGGCAACCACATGGTGGTCAACGGCAAGAAGATCCGCCTGACCGCCGAGAAGGACCCCGCCGACCTCAAGTGGGACGAGGTGGGCGCCGAGGTGGTCATCGACTGCACCGGCTTCTTCCTCACCATCGAGTCTTGCGAGGCCCACCTCAAGGCCGGGGCCAAGAAGGTGGTCCAGTCGGCCCCCGCCAAGGACGAGACCCCCATGTTCGTCTACGGCGTCAACCACAAGAGCTACGCCGGCCAGGCCATCGTCTCGGCGGCCTCATGCACCACCAACTGCCTGGCCCCCCTGGCCAAGGTGCTCCATGACAACTGGGGCATCAAGCGCGGCCTCATGACCACCGTGCACGCCGCCACCGCCACCCAGAAGACCGTGGATGGCCCCTCCAAGAAGGACTGGCGCGGCGGCCGCGGCATCCTGGAGAACATCATCCCCTCCTCCACCGGTGCGGCGAAGGCTGTGGGCAAGGTGCTGCCGGAGCTCAACAAGAAGCTCACCGGCATGGCCTTCCGCGTGCCCACCTCCGATGTCTCCGTGGTGGACCTCACCGCCGAGCTCGTGAAGGAGGCCTCCTACGAGGAAATCTGCAAGGCCATGAAGGCGGCCTCGGAAGGCGAGCTCAAGGGCGTGCTGGCCTACACCAACGAGAAGGTGGTCTCCACCGACTTCGTGGGCAACTCCGCCCCCTCCACCTTCGATGCGGAGGCGGGGATCCAGCTCGATCCCACCTTCGTCAAGGTGATCGCCTGGTACGACAACGAGTATGGCTACACCTGCAACATGCTGCGCGTCGTGCAGCATGTGGCGAAGTAAAGCCCCGGGGCGGGTGACCCGCAACGGTCGCGTCACCCGCCATCGCGGAGGCCCCTCACCAGACCTGTCCCGCATCCGCCACCAGCGGGCCGGCCCCCTCGCCGCTGGTGCAGCCCCTGGAGAGGGTTCCCAGGGAGGGGGGCCAACCGAGTCGACCTTTTCCAAGCGAATCTTTTGCCCCAGCCCGATCGGCCGATCCCCTCGGTGGCGCATCGGGCCCCTAGCCTAAAGGAGTTTGCCCATGGCCAAGTTCCTCCGCATGACCGATCTCGACATCAAGGGCAAGCGCGTCTTCATACGCGCCGATCTCAACGTCCCCGTCAAGGAAGGCAAGGTCACCTCGGACGCCCGCATCACCGCCTCCATGCCCACCATCGAGCACGCCGCCCGCGCCGGCGCCCGGGTGATGGTCACCTCCCACCTCGGCCGTCCCACCGAGGGCGAGTGGTCCGAGGAGGTCTCCCTGGCCCCGGTGGCCGACGTCATGTCCGCCAAGCTGGGCAAGCCGGTTCGGCTGGTCAAGGACTGGGTGGAGGGTGGCTTCGAGGTCGGCGAGGGCGAGGTGGTGCTGTTGGAGAACTGCCGGGTCAACAAGGGCGAGAAGAAGAACCTCGAGGAGACCGCCCGCAAGTACGCCGCCCTGTGCGACGTCTTCGTCATGGACGCCTTCGGCACCGCCCACCGCGCCGAGGCCTCCACCTACGGGGTGGCTCAGTTCGCCCCGGTGGCCTGCGCCGGCATCCTGGTGACCGAGGAGCTGGATGCCCTGGGCAAGGCCCTGGCCAACCCGGCCCGGCCCATGGTCGCCATCGTGGGCGGCTCCAAGGTCTCCACCAAGCTCACCGTCCTGGAGGCCCTGTCCGAGAAGTGCGACCAACTGGTGGTCGGCGGCGGCATCGCCAACACCTTCCTCAAGGCCACCGGCAAGAACGTGGGCAAGTCCCTGTGCGAGGACGACTTGGTGCCCACCGCCCAGGCCCTCATCGACAAGATGGCCGCCCGCGGCGCCACCATTCCCATCGCCGTGGATGTGGTCTGCGGCAAGCAGTTCGACGCCAACGAGCCCGCCGCCCTAAAGGATGCCGGCGCCGTGGCCGACGACGACATGATCTTCGACATCGGACCCAAGTCCACCCAGGAGCTGGTAGACATCATCCTGAAGGCCGGCACCGTGGTCTGGAACGGACCCGTGGGGGTGTTCGAGCTCGACCAGTTCGGTGCGGGCACCAAGGCGGTGGCCATGGCCATCGCCAGCACCCAGGCCTTCACCCTGGCCGGCGGCGGCGACACCATCGCCGCCATCCAGAAGTACGATATCTATGATCGGGTGTCCTACATCTCCACCGCCGGTGGCGCCTTCCTCGAGTACCTCGAGGGCAAGACCCTGCCCGCCGTGGCCATGCTGGAGGAGCGAGCGGGCCGCTAGCCAGCGGGTGCCCGCCCGCGAGGACTGGGCGCCTCAAGGCGCCCAAGTAGCCAACCCAACGAACGAGGAAAGCCACCATGGCCCTGATTTCGCTCCGTCAGATGCTGGACCACGCCGCCGAGCACGGCTACGGCGTCCCCGCCTTCAACGTCAACAACCT
>CAZFHV010000113.1:0-11495 GCA_964519095.1 uncultured Chromatiaceae bacterium
GAGAACCTCAACCTGGCCCAGGTGAGAAGCGGCAACGCCGCGGTGTATCGGAGCTTCTGCGAGGGGGATGCCTACTACCAGGCCGAGCGGGAGGCCCGACGGCTCAAGGCCGGCATCTGGGAACGGGCGGGGGAGCAGCAGACGCCGTGGGAGCATCGGCACGCCGGTTAGCAGGAACCCTCGCATCGCGGCAGACGGAGGGCCTGACTACCCTGCACGCTGTGGGTTAGCATTGTGCCGGGGCATGCTGGATCGAGTGGGATTGGGGAGTGACAGGGCTGGTTTTTGCGGAGCGCATCGAGCGGCGATGGTTGACGCGGTCACCCCCGGCGTGTCCGCGCTGGTGTTCCACAGCAATGAGGATGCGGCGCCCGGGACCGGTGTGCACCCGTCCGCGCCGTCGCGATTTCCCGGGGGCGAGCTGTTGGGTGCAGACGGACTCGGGTGCGGCGAGCGGGGGTGAAGCGGCTCCCCGCCGGATGAAAGGGAACCCGGCAGGAGGGACCGGCTGATGCAACAGGTGGTGCGCCAGCTACCCCTGGCCCCCGGTTCCCGGGTGGTGGTCCGGGATGAGGAATGGGTGGTCCGACGGGTCGACCACGCCTCCGACGGTGGGCTGCTCCTCACCTGCGACGGGGTCTCGGAGCTGGTCCGTGACCGCGCAGCGCGCTTTCTCACCCGGCTCGAAGAGGAGGTGCGGGTCCTCGACCCCGCCCAGACCGAGCTGGTCCAGGACGACTCCGAGCAGTACCGGGCCAGTCTCCTCTATCTCGAGAGCCTGCTACGTCAGGTCTCCCCCAACGACGCCTGTATCCACGTCGCCGACCGGGCCGCCATGGACCTGGTGCCCTATCAGCTCGACCCGGCCGTGCAGTCACTGCGGCAGCCCCGCCAGCGCATCCTCATCGCCGATGCGGTGGGTCTGGGCAAGACCCTGGCGGCGGGCATCCTGGTCACCGAGCTCATCCACCGGGGTCGGGGCAAACGCATCCTGGTGCTGACCCTCCGACCGCAGGCCGTACACCGCAATCGACTACGAAGGGACGGGATGGTGACCCCCTCGATCACTCGAGACCGATCGAGCCAGACGCCACAGGTGACTGCGATGGCGAACTGATCCGGTGGGAAGTCGGAGAGGGCGTTGTCTCGGGTCTGTTCGGGAGATGTACCACGAACCCGGGACATGGTGGACCTCTTGGGCCACTGGCACAGGGGGATCGACGTGCGACGGCTGGCGGGCGACTGCCGACGGGGGCAACGCTGGTCCGCTCTCAACGATGGGCCCTCGATGGTAGGACACAGCAGGCTCAGCGGCTGAGCTCCTGATCTGGGCGGCTCCCTGCGTCCTGGGACCTCCTTCCCAGCTTTGGCTTTAGGAGCCGATGGCGGCTTCTGTTACGCTCGTGTGCGGAACCTCCACATCCAATACCCACCCTGGGTCCTCAGGCCTACCACATCATCCGCTGTTCCACCGTGAGCGTTTTCTTCCTGGATGCCAAGCAATCTTTCCGGGATCGGGAGAACACTATCGCGGACGATATTCGGACCTGGGCGAAGGAACTCGAGGCGACCGTTCAGGACGACGTTAGTCTCGCCGGTAGCCAGTTTCACTGCGCGGGCTCGAAAGAGTACGTCGACTGGGTTGAGGGTCTGCTGGGGGGCGAGCGCCGGAGAAGCTTCGCCCGTTGGCCAAGCTCTGGCGTCGTCATCTCGATTTCCGGATCTTCGACTCTCTGCGCGCGATGGAGGCTGAACTCCGCAAGCGGGTGGGCGAAGGATCCAGGGTGCGGCTCCTTGCGAGCTACGCCCGCGACTGGAAAACCAAGGGCGCGGCCCAGCCCCACGACCTTCCGGGGCACAGGATGGACTTCCACGAGCATGACGCGGGCGGTTACTGGAGTCGTCCCTGGGATTGCGTCCCAAACGGCAGCGACGACACGCTTTTCATCCAGGCCCGGCCCGGTTCGCGTATCAATGACGACCTCCTTGCCGAGGTTGGTTGCCCCTATGCGGTCGGAGGCTTCGACTACGTCGGCTTGCTGTGGTTGGGGGACCTGCGCGCCAATCCCAGCGGCTGGCAGGTGGACAGGGAACCTGTGTTCGAGACAGGCCTCGCCAACAGCGTGGCGAGGGTTAAGCGGGAAAAAGACCCGGGCGGGCCCGCTCATCAGCAGCTACGCGAATCGATCGCTCAGGGGTACCGGATCCTGCTCACCCGACCGATGAAAGGACTGTATGTCTGGTTCGAGGATCCCGTGACGCGAGAAGCCGTGGAGGCTGCGCTCTAGGGTGGGCTCAAAACTGGGGATCTTGCGGGGTAACCGTTTCCCGCCACGCGTGAGGCGGCGCGGAGCACATTCCTGCCTGGTTCGCCCGACAGGCAGCGTCAACGACCGGGCCCATCGAATGGGACAGAATAGGAGCGGAGCATGACCACCCTATTGGAGCGGACCCTGACCTGCGGCGCCTGCGGGGCGAAGTTCACCGCCATACGCGTCGGCAGCACCAACACCTTCGGCTCCTGCGACCTCGACACCCGACCACCCGAGATGATGCGCTCCACCATCGTCTACCAGCTCCAGGCTTGTCCGGCATGCGGCTACTGCGCCCCCGACATCGAGGAGGCGCCCGAGGGGATCCGGGAGCTGCTCTGCACTGCGGCCTACCGGGAGGGTCGGGGGGATCCCGCCTACCCGTGTGAGGCCAACGCCTTCCGCTGCTGGTCGCTGATCGCCCGCGGGCTCGGTTACCACGACCAGGCCGCCTGGGCCCTCATCCAGGCGGCCTGGATCTGCGACGACCGGCGGGAGACCGAGGGGGCTTCCCGCTGCCGAGTGATGGCGGTGGAACTCATCGACGAGGCGACGGCCCGGGGGCAGCCGATCGCCGCAGGAGCCGGCGTGCCCGAGGCGATCAGGGCGGATCTCCTGCGCCGGGCGGGGCGTTTCCACGATGCGCGCTCCTCGGTCTTGGCCGGGCTCGGCGGGGATCCCCATGCCCTGGTTCGGAACGTGCTGCGCTTCCAGCAGCAGCTCATCGGGGCCTTCGACACCGGCTGCCACAGGGTGGAGGAGGCACTGGCGCCCGGCGTGCCATCGGAGCCGCAGGCCTGATCGACATCAGAGGTCGAGGGCGCGCTGCCGAACTCAGGAAGCAGTAACCGTCGCGCAACCGAGAGGGGCGTTGCGGAGGATCGCCTGGCGGATCACCTCCCTCGAGGAATTCCTCGCCCTGACATGAGCGGGACCGGCTTCGGTTCGTGGTGCAGGAGCACTTCGCCCGCACCCATCATTACGACCTCCGTTTGGAACGCGATGGGGTGCTCAAGAGCTGGGTGCTGCGCAAACCACCCCCCACCAGCCCCGGGGTGCGCCGCCTCGCCATCGCGGTGGAGGATCACGATCTGGGCTACGGAGACGTCGAGGGCGAGTACGGGGCAGGCATCGTCCGGCTGCGGGATCGGGGTACCTACCAGGCGTCCCGCTGGGACCCCGGTCACCTCAGCTTCCGCCTGCTCGGCTCGAGACTGATGGGGAGCGACACCCTCATCCGCTTCCCCCTTGCGCGCCCGGAACACGCGCCGACCAGATCCTCGATCCAGCCCCCCGGCTCGAAGCTCGGGCTGATCTGCACCAGGGGGTCCGGCCAGAGCAGGCCCTCCTGCAGCTCTCGCTCGATGGTGGCCCGGATGCGGATGAAGCCCTGGATGTACGGGGCGTAGTTCGCAATCAGAGCGTTGCGCAGCGCGAAGACGTCCATGGCCCGCTCTCGCCGTTGTGGGTGGTTGTTGGGAGCGCCAGCGAATCTTACTGCCGCAGGGTCTCGCTCTCACCGAGAACTGCCGGACGCTGCGCTTCGACAAACAGGGGTTCGAGGTCGAGTAGCTCTGCGATGATCCAGATGGGACGGGGTCCCGGTCGGGTTCCGCCGCGGCCTTCACCCTCCCTACGACCTTATCCTCACCCGCCGTCTATACCGTAGAACGCCACCAGCACCGCCACCTCCGCACCGGAGATACCTCGCTCGCGGCACTGCCGCTCGATGCTCTGCTCGGTGGTCTCCCCCAGCAGGTCGTACCCGGGCACCCCGGCGATCACCACACCAAGGCCCGTGCCCGCGGCCTGTTCCAGCCGGGCAACCCTCTGCTCAAGCCGCGTTGTTGTCATTCGCCAACCCTCGTTCAGTTTCAAGCTTGGTAACTCTCGCCTCCAGCTCCGCGACCTCGATTACACGTACCAGCGAGCCCAGAGCCGCTAGGAGCCGCGCCCCTTGATCCGGGGCCACCTTGCCGGTGCCGATGGCGGCGAGAATGGCCCGGCCGCTCTCCGCCAGGTTGTCGCCGAGGGGTAAGGTGACACTCTCCTCGATGGGCCTCAGTGGCGCGAGCGTGCGGTCTAGGAGCAGCTTGCTCGCTGCCACGTCGCCACCCCGCGCCCGCTCCACCAGTGCCTCCAAGATGCCCGGGACATCCTCGGCGATGGCCTCACGCAGGCGCTTCTGGTTGGCGATCCCTGGGGGACGGCCTCTGGGGTTGCCCGACCGACCTTTCTCGAATCGGCCTGTTGTGGTCGTCACGCGCCTGTTCCTCCCTGTTGGGAATAGGCTGCATTATAACTATCGATGCGTCATGTGTATTCGTCTCTGACTATCGCAGCGAAGCACCCCATAACGGCTTGCGTCACCCTTGACTGCCGATAACGAGCCCGTACCCTTAGCTCAGCGCCAGCGCGCCCGGGGCGCACCTCGGTCTGCAGGCTCCACCAGGCGCGCCCCCGTCGAGTCGCCTCCAAGAGGGCCCGCAACCCCGGGACGAGTGCTCCTCGCTTCGCCAGGAGGCTCAGGTCCAGCCGCGGGCGCGACGTCGTCAGTGGCTTCGCCACACCCTGAAACCCGGAGCCCAGACCCCCCACGGTGCCTAATTTTTCCTAAATCGCTTGGGAAACGGCTCGTTCCGTTACCGCCCCAGGCGCGGGGGTCGGCTGCCCACCCGAGCGAGTACCCGCGGGAAGCCCCTCCCGCATCTCCGCCGGATCTCTACCCGCGTGGACCATCGCACCCGCTGCGACGGGGGTGGTCGTGGTTTCCGTTGTCAGGAGCTTCTTCGCGAGCTCCGCCGCCACCATCGCCTTGAGGCTATCTTCCCAATCGTCGTCCTGGTGCGGGTTCGGGAAACGCACCCGGTCCAGGTGCGGCTTCGCCAGTCGTTCAACCAGAGGATCGGCGCCGTTGAGTTGTTGCACGACGACAGTCAGCGGGCTTGGCGCCAGGGTCTCCGGCTTCCCGACCAGGTATTGCGCCAGCCAGGCGCGGGCCGCCGGGTCGCCGCTCTTGGCCAGTCCCCGGGGTCGCGGTCACCACATCGCGCCAGTCGTCCAGGGTGACGGTATCGAGCAGGACGGACGGGTAGTCCCGCTCGGTGCGCCGATGGGTGCAGGTACCCCGGATCAGGGGTTGGGGGTCTTGTTTGCGTGCCATGGAATTGCCTCGTCGCTTACTGAACAATCGTCGTCGCGCGGTGACAGTTTTTGGTTCAGGCCGGGAAAAAACCGAGAAACCGGAGAAACCGTAAACTCAGGCGCGCAGCACGCACCACAGCACCCGTTTCCCCGACCCCGAGGATTCCGCGCGGCAGAACTTGAAGCCATCGACGATGCGGCCCGCGTGGCGTTTGATCCACCACCCCAAGCGGTTGCGATTGATGGACCCCTTCTCCTCGGCGACCTCCCTGAAGGCGTCCTCGAGCTCGTCCTGGAACGCGATCCGCGCCAGCACGTCACGGAGGGCGATCGCCTGATACCCGAACCGCTCGACCCATAAGCTCAGCATGCGACCGAGCACATCGGCGTCGGGGTCGTGTTTGAGCTGTTCGAGCAGGGCGGTCGCGGGGTCGGGCTGGCCGAGCCAGATCAAAGGGTGGCGGCAGTAATCGGCCCAGGCGCCACCGTAGGTGGCAATCGAAGGCACGTCTGCCCGAGCGCAACCCGCCCGGCGCCAGGCCTCAATGATCGTCAACACCGCGGCGACGTACCGCCCGCGGTGCCGCCGCACCTCCTCAACCGGGCCGTGCTGATAACTGATGGTAGCGGGGGTCTGGCAGCGCGGGTCGATCTGGATGGTGATCACGCGGCGGCGCATGTCGCGCACCGGGGCAACGTTATTGCCGGAGGCGAGGAAAGTGGCGCGCGTCGACACGGCCACCACCTTGGTCTCACCCAGAATGCGGTCCGAGATGCGCTGCTCGGTGAGCACCCGGTTCATGGCGCCGTGTGGCAGGAGGTCGGTGGTCATGTCGTCGAACTCGATCACCGCGGGAGACGTCAGCAGCAGGGCGAGCAGCGCCTTGGTGGCCTCCGCGCCGTCCGCGGGGTAGCTGCTGGGGGCGCTCGGTCCCGGCCCGGCGAAGGCGGTGATCAGCTTGCAGAGGTAGCTCTTGCCGGAGGCCATCACCGGAGCGGTGGCGAGGTAGAGAGGCGCAGCGGGGAGCGCCGGGCGCACCGTCGCGGTGAGCAGGGCGGAGAGGGCGGCGGAGCGGTCGTGCGCCGCAGCGAACCGGAACTCGGTGAGGAGACCGAGCAGGGTGTCCAGGGCGCGCTCGGCATCCCCGCGGTTAGGGTTGCGCGGCACCGGAAACTCGCGTGGGTCGAATACACCGAACAGCTGCGACCGCTCGTCGTACCCGGAACTCGTCACCAGGCTGCCGTCGTCGCGGAAGTAGGGTTGGCGGGCCAGCCCGGCCAGGGGTGGCAGGTGCTGATACCGCTGCACATCGTAGAGCACCGCGACATGGCGGACGGGGGGGTCGATGCGCACCCAGGCACCGCTGCGGGCGTCGTAGCGTTCCCAGGTCGCGGCACGCGCAAGCTCGGCGGTCAGCGCAGGGCTTGACGTGGGATGGATGTGGGGATCGCGGGTCTCGGGGTGGGTCGCCACGCTGACGATCAGGCCGCCCGCCTGGAAATGCCGGCCGCGACCTGCCAGCTCGGCCTCGGCTCGCTCGACGACTCGGTGGATCTCGCCACCGATGACCCGGATGATCGGCTTGCACCGGGCATCGCCCACGGGGACCGCCAGATAACCAAGCAGATCGCGGATGTGCCGGCTCGCGCAGCTTCCGTGAAGGCAGCTGAACCCGCCCAAGGGAAATCCGTCGTCGGGCTCGCAGTACGCGGTGCCATGGTCAATGGCCCCGGTGTGCTCGGTGACCCAGGGACAGGTGACGTCGTGGCGGGCTTCACCGAGAGCGGTCTTATAGAGCCCTCTGCTCTTGAGGGCAGCCAGGACCGGGTTCTCGTCCGGGCGGGGGACGTAGACATCATCCTGGTCGTTGGCCGCGGCGGGGGCACCGCGGTGCGGTTTCTCCGCTTTGGGGCGCCCGGCCGGGCGCATGTCGAGCTCCAGGGCGAAAACGATCTCCTCGGCCGAGTAGCGGGCCTCGGGCCGCCACGCCGCCACCCGGTGCGGGAAGGGCTCCGCGAGCCTGGCCTTGGTGTTCGTCCCCACAGGGAGCCGGGCTGCCCGCGTCATGGGGCCGGTAGCGCCAGGGTCGCACAGACCGGCGTCGACGATCGCGTTGAGCAGGCGAGTCGCGGCGGGCGCCCCCGTCAGGGGCGGGTCCAGGATGATCCCGCCCTGGAAGTTGCCCGGGGAGGTCTCGATCAGCCAGGAAAGCTCGAATCCGCCGAGTCGGTCCAGACTCGCCTTGGTCCCGAGGTCGTCGAGCAGCACCGCGTGCAGCGCGGCGAAGTGGGTCTTGCGCCGCCGCACGACGCCGTCCTCCCCGGGGTAGTAACTCCCGAGGGCGAAGAAGTTGTTGTGGTGGGCCGGCAAAGCGGCGGGCCAGGGCCACGCCGGCCAGGATTTTTGCCGGTCGGGGTCACCGCCGAAACTGATCACCAGCGGATGCGCACCCTCGGGGAGGTCGCGGAACACCGCTTCTATAAAGTCGGCGTTCCCGAGACTTACGGTTTCTCCGGTATTACGGTTTTTCTCCGGTCCACTCGAAAAATCCGTCAACGGCACACCGCCATCGTTCGCGGTTGCCGTAACCTGACAGTTTGGGGAGTCGACATGGAAATCTGCGGCGGTACCGGCGGTCATCGCCGCCCCCTTGCCGTTGGTCCCGCCCTTCCCCTGCAGGGTGCCGGCCTCGCGTAGCCGGGGGCCGCACGGGGTACAATCCTCGTAGGCGAATCCGGCGCTATATATCGGCTGGCTCGGACCCTCCGCCGGGGCCGGGCCGCTATTGTTACGTCCCATCATCACTCGATCCCTCCCTGTCAGGCCGCAGCACGGGTGGCCGTGCGTTGCCGCGCGCGCCGCGCCGCCTCGGGGTCCTCGCTGGTCGAACGGTAGGTCGGCAGGGCCGCGAGCGCCGCCAGCACGTCCGATTTGCGATAGCGGACGCGCCAGCCGATTTTGAGATAGGGGATGCCGGCGCCGGCCCAGCGGTCGCGCTCCATTTTGGCCTCGGAGCAATCCAAGACCGCGGCGACGGTGACCTGGTCGAACAGAGCTGTGTCGGGCGCCGAGTAGAAAACGCGGATCAGGTCCGCTCGGGTGGGCGCTGGAGCCTGGGGGGTGGTGGTTGCCATCGGATCACCTCAAATTCAGTCTGAGATGATCCGAGCGTAAGGACGTACGCTACGCCCCGCCAACCTTTCCCGGAGCGTACGTCGTGTGGGGGTCACTTGGCCTTGCCGCGGCCTCCGTCCTTCCCCGCATCGCTTTGTTTTTGCAGCCGATTCTTCAACCGGTATTCCGCGCGCTGGCGAGCTTCCCGCTCTGCCTGGAGTGCTTGCTCGGCCTTTGCGCGGGCCGCGAGGGCGGCATCCAGGGACCGGCAGCACTCCCCATAGCGGGCCTCCAGGGCCTCCCGACCGGGAGGGAGCAGGACGCCGTCCAAGTGTTCTCCCACCCCAAAACCGTCGCGCGCGCTCAGATCGTGAGCCCGCGGCCGCAGCCAGGAAGGAAGATCATCGCGATTCGGCCAGGTCTCCCTCACCCAGTTACTGAAGCTCTGATCGACCAGGGGTGAGTCAATGATCTTCCCTGCTTTCCCGGCCCGGTAGGCCCGCTGCCGGATCCGTTCTGCCGCCTTCTCCAACGGGTCCTCGGGATAGACGATCCTGGCGATCTCCTTGTACGCCTCCGACCGAGTGATCTTCTTTACGACGCGCGTCATAGTCGCCGCCCCCGCGGGCTTGGGTTAGGGGCCTCCGGGCAATCCCGACAGGGGCCTTGGTGGAGTCAGGCCGCTTGTGTGCGCTGGCGCTGGAGCAGTTCCAGCAGAAACTCGGGTGCAAGGTCGGCACCGTTGTCCCAGGCCACAGTGCGCATCACCGGGTGCTGGTAGGCAGTGGCGAACAGGGCGGGGTCCCTGAGCGGCTCGAACACTTCCCCTTGCAGCTCATCGGACAGGTCCAGGGTGCCGGACTCGCCGTTGTTGAAGCGCAGGCTCAGCCGGTAGTCGGGGAGGGGGATGACCTCGGTGGTGTGCAGGATCATAGGGTCACTCCAAGGGTTCGATGGGTTGCAGGGGTTGCCGCTGCTGCGCCCGCTGCCAGTTCGCCACCAGATCGACACGATGGATCGCCAACCACTCATGGACCATGGAAAGGGCGCGGCCGGGTAGCCCACCCGCCAACACTTCACCGTCCAGACTGACCAGGGCCTCATCGTCGCCATACAAGGCATGAACGTGGGCCGGGTTGTGGTCGCGCCAGTTCATGTAGATAACGATGCCGAAGAAACGGGCTAGCTCCGGCACGGGGTCAGCTCGCCACTGTGCGTCTGGCAAGGTCCACCACGTCCGCCGACGCCTTCGCCCCCGAAGCCTTGAGGATGAAGTCCTCGATCTGCTGCATGGGCCGACGCAGTCGCTCCACGTCCGCGACGATATAACCGGCGGTTACGTCGTTGCGCATCTTGTGGTTCAAGAGCCGCTTGAGTGCGTAGGCGGGGATATCGAGCGATTCCGCCACCGTGATGAAGGTCCGCCGCAGGTCGTGAGGGGTGAAGGTCACGCCACTGTGGGCGATGACGTGGGCGATCTGGCGGCGGGGCTCGATCAGGTAGCCAGTCTTACCATCCCCAGGAAAGACGTGGCGCGAGCGTTCAGCCGCCGGCAAGGCTTCGGCCGCCGCCTTGCGCCGGGCCAACAGGGCGTGCAGGTGGTCCGGCAGGGGCAACACGTGGTCCTCGTGATTCTTGGTGTCGGCGACGATTAGGGTCCGGTCGGCGAGGTCCACGCGGTCCCAAGTCAGTTGCGCCGCCTCGCCCTTGCGCAGCCCGGTCAACAGCGATAACAGCAGGAAGTCGCGCACCGTGGCCGCGTCCAGTGCCGTGACGGCCGCATACCAGGCGGGGAGCTGGTACGCCTTGATGACGGTCTTGCGCCGCTCCACCCGATACCAGGCCCGCGTTGCCGACAGCCGCTTGACCGGGTTCTCCGGGAGAAAGGTTCGGCCCTTGGCGTCCTCGTACTTGCCCGCCGCGAAGTTGAAGACGGCCCGCAGGACGCGCATGCACAGGTTGGCCGTTGCCTCGCCGCGAGTCTGGGCAATCTGGCGGTGGCGCCGCTCCACCATGTCCTTGGTGATGTCCACCAGGGCGGTCCCCTGCCAGTCGGCGAAGCCGCCGCGCATGGCGTCCCGGTAGCCGCCGATGGTGCGTGGCTTGAGGTCCTTGCGGGCGAGCAGGTAGGCGTCGAAGGCTTGGCCCAAGGTGACGCCGGCGGCTTGCGCCTCACGCTTCTCCGCCTCGGGGTCGCGCCCGGACGCGATGATACCCAGCCGCTCTTGAGCCAGCTTGCGGGCTTGCTCCACGGTCAGGTTGGGGTACTTGCCCAGGGTCGCCCGGCGGGTCTTACCGTTGACTTTGGTCTCTACGATGAAGGAGCGCGCCCCGGTCTCGGTGATGCGCACGGCAAAGCCCTTGAGCAGATCATCCCGGTGGAAGGCTTGGGCGCGGGTGGCGGGGGGCGCAGGGACCGGCGGTTGCAGCCGGTCCACTGTGGACTTGCTCAGTCGCATGGCAGATCCCGTGTAGACGCAGTGTAGACCGTTGGAGTCAAAAACAGGCCAAATCCTTCAAAGACCATCTGACGCATTTTGCCATGTAACCTTCTGGTTGTCTTGTGTTTTTCCTACTGCTTCAAAGAGTGTAGACCGCACTAAAAAGGTGCATTTTCAAACTTTTAATCAGGTGGTCGCCGGAGAGTCGCCATTTTTCGTGAATCCTGAAATGGGTCCGATCCGATTTCAGGAGCGAAAAATGGCGACCATTATTGCCTGCGGCGCCCGCGTCCGTCCTGCGTCCGCCGCGGCAGGTACTTCGCTGCACTGCGCACCCTGCCACGGCTCCCACAATGACTCTACGCCGTGTCGGATGCCTTATGTTTTGTCTACGCCCGCGCTCCCGCGCGACCTGCGACAAAACATCCGGCTCTACGGCTACGCGGGGGGCGTCGCACTCGCTTCCGCTTCCTGTGCTCCTTC
>CAZFHV010000114.1:0-11440 GCA_964519095.1 uncultured Chromatiaceae bacterium
TGTCCGGCATCAAGATCGCCGGCTACGTCGGCTGCCAGACCAATCGGCCCTTCGGCATCGCCGGCGAATCCTTCGAGAACCCCCGCTACCTGGACAAGCGGGTGGAAGCCCTGGGTGGTGACGCCCTGACCGGCTACGAGAAGAAGGTGCAATGCTGCGGCGGCGCCCTGGCGTTCTCCGAGCCGGCCAAGTCCCAGGAGATGATCAAGGGCATCATCGAGGCGGCCTATGACCACGGGGCGGACATGATCGTCACTCCCTGCCCGGTGTGCCAGATGAACGTGGAGGTCTACCAGGACCAGATCAACCAGACCTACAGCACCCAGTTCAAGATGCCGGTGGTCTACTACTCCACCCTCATGGCGGTGGCCTTCGGGCGCTCCGCCAAGGACGCGGCCCTGGACGGGCAGGTGATCCCGGCCAAGAAGCTGGAGGAGTTGGCGGGGAAGTAGGCGCCGCGATCGGCATCTCTGAGCAAAGGGAAGCCCGCGCAAGCGGGCTTCTTGTTGTTGGGCGAGTCGGTCTGCTGTACGGTTCTATCGGACTTCCACGGGCGGGAGGTTGGCGCTTGTGTCGACCCTTTTTGCCAGGGCCTCGCCCGCAGGGGGAAGGATACGAAGGGCGGGTTATTTCTTTTGGGGCAGGCTTGGCGGGCGCGGGCCTGACCACGCCGCTGGCAGTGGGAGGGTCGCTTTGCGACGCGACTCCGGCCCGGCAGCCGGTGGTGAATGATCCCGGTGCAGCGCTGCGTTCCCGCGAGCAATAGCGCCGACAACTTCGGCGGCTACAACCTATTGAAGCCAATCCTGACATCTGATGGGCTACGGCGGTCTGCTCAATGTTCTTCGTACCAATGGAGGCTTACAGCACGTTCGCCAGTCCAACCCCCGGATCTTGGATGATGCCCTGGCGTGTCAGCGCCCGTGCCTTGTCCGTCGGCCTTCGTGCGGACGAACAGGCTGACTCGGGCATCGACCGCATGGGACCGGAGCCCTCCGCTCGGGGGGTCGCTGGAACCCCTCACCAGGCAATAACCTGTCCGTGACGGAAGAACCCCCCGCTGGGGCCGTCCTCGGGGAGGGTCGCGGCCCAGACGATGCCCCTAGCCCCTTCCTCCACCGAGAGGGTGGCCTCGGGTCCGCCCATTTGGGTCCGCACCCAGCCCGGGCACACCGAGTTAACCTTGATTCCGGTTCCCTGGAGCTCGTCGGCGAGGATGCGGGTGAGGGCGTTGAGAGCGGTCTTAGAGAGGCGGTAGCCGGGACTGCCGCCGTTCATCTCGCTCAGTTGCCCCATGCCGCTCGAGACGTTCACCACCCGGCCGCGGCCCTCCATGAGGGGGATCAGGACCTGGCACAGGCGCAGGGGGCCGACGGCGTTGGTCTCGAAGCCGCGACGCAGGGTCTCCAGGCGGGTGTGGAACAGGCCCTCCCGCCCCGAGCCAGGGGTGGGGTCCGGGAAGATGCCGGCGTTGTTCACCAGCACGTCCAGCCGACCAAACTGGTCGCGGATGAAGTCCCGCAGGCGCAGGATGGAGGCATCGTCGGTGACATCGAGGGGATGGAAGCGCACGTCGAGCCCCTCCCCCTGCAGGCCCTCGGCGGCGGCGCGACCCTCCTTCTCCCGCCGGGCGGTGAGGACGACGCGGTAGCCTTGGGCGCCGAGCTGGCGGCAGGTCTCGAGGCCCAGGCCCCGGTTGCCGCCGGTGACGAGGGCGATGGGTGGCTGTGACATGGCTGTTGGCTCCAATGGGGTGTTCTGTAGAGTATGCCGGTTGGCGGGGGGGCTGTCAGGCCGCATCCGCCGAGCGCCTCCCTTCCTTTGGACCCCCTTTCCGGCGAGGGCGCCCCCATGTGTCTCACCGCTCACCTCCTCACCGCGTCCCGGCTGGTGCTGCTGGTGCCGATCCTGCTGCTGCTCGAGCCGGGCGGTGGCCCGGAACGCCATTGGCTCGCCTTTGGGCTCTTTCTGCTGGCGGGGGCGACGGATTTCCTCGACGGCTGGGTGGCGCGTCGCGGGGGGTGCGCGGGGGCCATCGGCACCTTCTTCGACCCCCTGGCGGACAAGGTGTTCGCCAATCTGCTGCTGGTGCTCCTGGCCGCCCGCCACCCGGGGTGGGTACCGCTGTGGGTGGTGCTCCTGTTGCTGGCCCGCGAGTTCGCGGTCCAGGGCCTGCGCAGCATGGCCCCCTGCGTGGGGGTGCTGATCCGCACCGGTCGCATCAGCAAGCTCAAGCTGGTGTTCCAGCTCATCGCCACGGGGACGGCCCTGGCGGGGCTGGCCTGGAACGAGGCGGCGCCCTTCCTGCGGCCCGCCACCTGGCTGGCCCTGGGGCTGGCGGTGGCCACGGGTCTCTGGTCCCTGGGGGAGCTGTTCTGGCGGCACTCGGACCTGTGGGGGCGCGAGCCGATCCTGCTGGAGCGGCGTTAGGCACGGGTCCGTCCGGCGGGCGAGGGAGCGCGTCCCGCTCGCCCTTGCCTTCGGGTACCATGCGGGCTCCCGGGCCCGCGTCCCAGGAGTCGTACCATGCAATTCGTCGACCTCAAGACCCAGTACCGGCGGATCCAGGCGGATGTGGAGCGGCGCATCCAGCGAGTCCTGGAGCACGGACAGTACATCCTGGGCCCGGAGGTGGCGGAGCTGGAGGCGGACCTCGCGGCCTTCGTGGGGACCTCCGAATGCGTGACGGTGGCCAGCGGGACCGATGCCCTGTTGATGGCCCTGATGGCGCTCGGGATCGGCCCCGGCGACGAGGTGGTCACCACCCCCTTCACCTTCATCGCCACCGCCGAGACCATCGCCCTGCTCGGGGCGGTGCCGGTGTTCGCGGACGTGGATCCGGCCACCTACAACCTGGACCCGGCGGCAGTGGAGCGGGCCATCGGCCCTCACACCCGCGCCCTCATGCCCGTGTCCCTCTACGGGCAGTGCGCGGATCTCGACGCACTCAACGCCATCGCCGAGCGCCAGGGGCTGCCGGTGATCGAGGACGGCGCCCAGAGCTTCGGCGCCAGCTACCGGGGGCGCCGCTCCTGTGGGCTCTCCACCCTGGGTTGCACCTCCTTCTTCCCCGCCAAGCCCCTGGGGGCCTACGGCGACGGGGGGGCCTGCTTCACCAACGACGCGGGGCTCGCCAAGCTGTTGAGGGAGATCCGTAACCACGGCCAGGACCGCCGTTATCACCACCCGCGCCTCGGCATCAATGGCCGTCTCGACACCCTGCAGGCGGCGGTGCTGCTCGCCAAGCTGGCCATCTTCCCCGCCGAGGTGGAGGCCCGCGCCCGCATCGGGGACCGCTACTCCGAGCTTCTCACGGAGCGGGGTGCCCGTTCCTCCGCGGAGGCAGCGACGGGGCTCCTCACCCCGCACATCGCGCCCCATAACCGGAGCGTCTACGCCCAGTACAGCCTCCAGGCGGACGACCGGGATGGACTCATCGCCCAGCTGCAGGCCCAGGGCATCCCCACTGCGGTCCATTACCCGGTGCCCCTCAACGAGCAGCCCGCCTTCGCCGCTGGCCCCGGCCTCGGGGACACCCCGGTGGCGCGGCGCCTGAGCCGGCGGGTGCTGAGCCTACCCATGCACCCCTATCTGGAGGAGGCCGATCTGGTGCGAATCGCAGACGCCGTGGCCGCGGCTGTGGGGGGCTGAGGGCGCCCGATCCATGCCCCGCCGGATCTCGCTCCTGGGCCCCGCGCTCCTCGCCCTGCTGTGGGGCTGCGGGCCCGCCCCCCCGGCGGACGGGCTGGATCTGGGCGCCATCCGCCTGCCACCGGGCTTTCGCATCGAGGTCTTCGCAAGCCAGGTCCCCAGTGCCCGCTCCCTGGCCCTGGGGGAGCGGGGGACGGTCTTCGTGGGTACCCGCAGCGACGGCCGGGTCTTCGCCCTGCGGGATGAGGACGGCGATGGCCGCGCCGAGGTCCGCTGGACCCTGGCCCGGGACCTGGACATGCCCAACGGCGTTGCCTTCCATGGCGGGAGCCTGTACGTGGCGGAGAGCGGTCGGCTGCTGCGCTTCGATGGGATCGAGGGGCGGCTCGACAACCCCCCGCCGCCCGTCACCCTCGCCGAGCTGCCGGCCTACCGCCACCACGGCTGGCGGGAGCTGGCGATCGGGCCCGACGCCAGGCTCTACATCGCCATGGGGGCGCCCTGTAACGTCTGCGAGCCCGAAGAGCTGGGCAGCATCTGGCGCATGGGCCTGGAGGGGAGCGAGCGGGAGGTCTACGCCCGAGGGGTGCGCAACAGCGTGGGCCTGACCTGGCACCCCGAGACCCGGGAGCTCTGGTTCACGGACAACGGCCGCGACTGGCTCGGGGACGATGCCCCGCCCGATGAGCTGAACCGCGCCAGCCGCGGGGGCCAGCACTTCGGCTTCCCCTACTGCCACGGCGGGGACCTGCCGGACCCGGAGTACGGAGCCGGGCACCCCTGCAGCGAGTTCGTCCCACCCGTACAAGACCTCGGGGCCCACGTGGCGGCGCTGGGGCTGATCTTCTACTGCGGCAACCAGTTCCCCGCCACCTACCGAAACCAGGTGCTGATCGCGGAGCACGGCTCCTGGAACCGCACCAGCCCCGTGGGCTACCGGGTCTCCCTGGTGCGGCTGGAGGGGGATCGGGCGGTGGCCTACGAGCCCTTCGCCAGCGGCTGGCTCAAGGCCGATGGCAGCGCCTGGGGTCGGCCGGTGGACCTGTTGGAGCTGCCCGACGGCTCGGTGCTGGTCTCCGACGACCGGGCCGGGGCCATCTATCGCATCCGCTACCCGCCCCCGTGATCACGCCGGCGCTTGCTGCCCGCACAGTAGAATAGCGGCCCGACCGCTTCCCCCTGCCCCGTCCCGGAGATCCCCATGCCCCAGTACCGCTCCCGCACCACCACCCAGGGCCGCAACATGGCCGGCGCCCGCGCCCTCTGGCGGGCCACCGGGATGAAGGACGGCGACTTCGACAAGCCCATCATCGCCGTCGCCAACTCCTTCACCCAGTTCGTCCCCGGTCACGTCCACCTCAAGGACCTGGGCCAACTGGTGGCCCGCGAGATCGAGGCCGCCGGCGGGGTGGCCAAGGAGTTCAACACCATCGCCATCGACGACGGCATCGCCATGGGCCACGGCGGGATGCTCTATTCCCTCCCCAGTCGCGACCTCATCGCCGACAGCGTGGAGTACATGGTCAACGCCCACTGCGCCGATGCCTTGGTGTGCATCTCCAACTGCGACAAGATCACCCCCGGCATGCTGATGGCGGCCCTGCGGCTCAACATCCCGGCGGTGTTCGTCTCCGGCGGCCCCATGGAGGCGGGCAAGGCTCGTATCGGCGGCCAGGAGCTGAACCTGGACCTGGTGGACGCCATGGTCCAGGCCGCCAACCCGGAGGTGAGCGATGCGGACGTGGCCGCCTACGAGCGCTCCGCCTGTCCCACCTGCGGCTCCTGTTCCGGCATGTTCACCGCCAACTCCATGAACTGCCTCACCGAGGCGCTGGGCCTCTCACTGCCGGGCAACGGCTCGCTCCTCGCCACCCACGCGGATCGGCGCGAGCTGTTCCTGGAGGCCGGGCGACTCATCGTGGATCTCTGCCGGCGCTATTACGAGGGGGGCGACGAGCGGGTGCTGCCCCGGCAGGTTGCCCGCCGCGAGGCCTTCGAGAACGCCATGAGCCTGGACATCGCCATGGGCGGGTCCACCAACACGGTGCTCCACCTCCTGGCCGCCGCCGGGGAGGCGGAGGTCGATTTCACCATGGTGGACATCGACCGCTTGAGCCGCCGGGTGCCCAACCTCTGCAAGGTGGCCCCCTCCACACCCCTCTACCACCTGGAGGACGTGCACCGCGCCGGGGGAGTCATCGGCATCCTGGGAGAGCTCGGGCGGGCGGGGCTGCTGCACACCGGGGTGCCCACCGTGCACAGCCCCAGCCTGGGCGAGGCCCTGGCCCGCTGGGATGTCATGGCCGGCCCGGATGAGGCCGCACGAACCCGCTTCCTGGCCGCCCCCGGCGGGGTGCCCACCCAGACCGCCTTCAGTCAGTCCAACCGCTGGCCGGCGCTGGACCTGGACCGGGCGGGAGGCTGCATCCGCGACCTGGCCCACGCCTACTCCCAGGACGGGGGTCTGGCGGTGCTCTATGGCAACCTGGCCGAGCAGGGCTGCATCGTCAAGACCGCCGGGGTGGACCCCGCCAACCTGGTGTTCAGCGGGAGCGCACGGGTCTTCGAGAGCCAGGAGGCGGCGGTGGCCGCCATCCTGGGGGATCGGGTCCAGCCCGGCGAGGTGGTGGTGATCCGCTACGAGGGCCCCAGGGGAGGTCCGGGCATGCAGGAGATGCTTTACCCCACCAGCTACCTCAAGTCCAAGGGACTCGGCAAGGCCTGCGCCCTCATCACCGACGGGCGCTTCTCCGGGGGGACCTCGGGGCTCTCCATCGGCCACATCTCCCCCGAGGCCGCCGAGGGCGGCACCATCGGCCTGGTGGAGGACGGGGACCCCATCGAGATCGATATCCCGGCGCGGCGCATCGAGCTCCTGGTGCCGGAGGGGGAGCTCGGCCGGCGGCGGGCGGCGATGGAGGCACGCGGTGAGGGGGCCTGGCGACCCCTGGGACGGAACCGCCCGGTGAGCCAGGCCCTGCAGGCCTATGCCGCCATGACCACCTCGGCGGCCCGCGGCGCGGTGCGGGACCTCTCCCAGCTCAGGCGCTGAGCCCCCGAGCGCGATGGACACCCACCGGCGGCGAGGAGATCGACTGGATGGACGAGGGTATTCACCCCTCCAGAGCGTTTCGCTTAGCGTCCGGCGGCGATTGGTTTCGGGCGAACATTCGGGACGGGGTTCCAAACCCCGCCCCGCTCGGTTCAACGATCGAGGAATGCGTTCTTGGTCTGCGAGCGTTTCTTTTCGCACTCGGGGGTGACCACCCCCACGCCGTTCTCGCTACAACCCGCGTCGCCCGCCCCGGGACGATCGCCTGTGGAGGCTTGGGAACCGAGCCCGCTCAGCGCAACCACGCGGAGCCGGCCGCCGGCGCCATCGCGGTAGAGGGTGTGGCCGGCTGGGATCTGGTGCGTGGTAAAGCTGCCCAACTCGAAGTAGCTGGTGCCGCCGGATGGGGCGCTATTGTTCCCCGACGTCGCAGGGCTACTGCTGCCAAAAAAAGAGGTAAAGGGGTTGCCACTGGTGGAGGAGGTGCTGCCATCCCCCGAAGCAGTGCTGCTGCCTCCAAATAGGGACGAAAAGAAGCCGCCGCTAGAGGATGCCTGCGCCGGCGCTGCGGAAGCGACGGCTTCTGCAGGCGCCGTGGATCGGTCACTGCTACTGCTCATGCGTTGCATGGCCGGATCGGGGCTCGGGGCAGACAGAGGCGCCGCGGGCCTTGTTTCCACTTTGAAGTCGCGGATCTGTCCCGTGACCTGCTCCAGTTCCCCAAGTGCCCCCTGGTGCACCTGGCCCACCGCACCCAGGGATTGGCGGGTGACCTCGCTGGCGAAGGGGTTGCTCGCGAGGGCCTGGCCGCGGACCTCGTCGTTGACGGCAGCCACCGCAGCGTATCGCTCGTCGGAGTATCGGGGTAGGCCGGTGCTGGCCGAGACGGCGCCTCCCGTCAGGGTGTCGCCCGTCCCGCCAGCAACCGCATCGACGGTGGTGCCAAAGGGATTCTGGGCGAAGGCGTGGAGGGCTCGGCCAATGTCCGCCACCTCCTTCGCCTTATTGACCAGGGTCGCGTAACTGCTCTCCTCCTCATCGCGGCGCTGCTTGGCCTGGGCTTCCTCGGCGCGCCGCTGCACCGCCGCCTGTTCGGCCTGTTGTTGCTGCATGGCCCGCCGGTATGAGTCATCCACCGGCTGCTGGCGTGAGTCGTCCTTGGACTCGGACATGAGCGCCAATACCCCTTGCATGAGCAGCCCCGCTCCCTGGGCGAAGGCCTGCTGTTGGCCCAGCTGCTTCTGCACTTGCGCCGCCCAGGCTTCCTGTTGGCGCCGCTGGTTGTCCTGGAGCGACTGTCGCATGGCCCGGTCCTGCTGCTCGACATAACGGCGCGATGCTTCCTGTTGGGAACGTAGCTGCGCTTCCTGTTGTTGGCGCGCCCGCTCCTCCGCTTGGTAGCTGCGCAGACGCTCGTAGCAGAGCCTGACCTCCTCTCCGGATTTGGCTCTGATATCGTCCATTGCCGTATGTAGGCCTTGGCAGCGTGCTTTACTGCACGTGTTACGCCCTTGGCCGTCATCGCCTGGTGCACTGCTCAGGCACGCACTGTGTTGGGAACTCACAGACCGTTGCTCCTGGCCCAACCTGTCGGACAGCGCTTAGCCGTCTGGTTGGGCGGGGTGAGGCCTGTGCAGGCAGCCGATGCCCAGCAGCTCTTCTACGAGGGTTTCGAGCTGCTCAAGGGCGGCCAGGCCAAGGAGGCGGCGGCCAAGTTCGAGCAGGGGCTGAAGAAGGATCCAAGCAACGCCACCGCCCTGCACTACCTGGGCGAGGCCTACCTGGCCCAGGGCAAGAAGAGGCAGGCCAAGCAGCGTTTCCAGGCCTCCCTGGATGCGGACCCCAACAGCGCCGTGGCGCCGGCCGCGCGGGCGCGCCTGGCGGAGCTCACCGGGAGACAGACCGCCAAGGCCGAGCCCGCTGCCAAGCCCCGCGGTGAGGCCGCCGGCGGGTCTTCCCGACCGGGCACCGAGATCAAGGACTGCCCGGTGTGCCCGGAGCTGGTGGTGATTCCACCGGGGGCGTTCGTCATGGGCTCGCCCCCCAGCGAGACAGGCCGGGACAATGACGAAGGGCCGGCCCATCAGGTCAACATCGCCCGGCCCTTCGCGCTGGGCAAGTACGAGGTCACCTTCGATGAGTGGGATGCCTGCGTGGCGGAGCGGGCCTGCAAGGAGGTCAAGGACGAGGGCTGGGGGCGCGGGCGCCGGCCGGTGATCAACTTGGACTGGGAGCAGGCGCTGGGCTACACGGAGTGGCTTTCCCAAAAGACCGGCAAGCGCTACCGCCTGCCGAGCGAGGCGGAGTGGGAATATGCCGCCCGCGCCGGATCGGAAAAGGCGCGCTTCTGGGGGACCACGACGGATCGGGCCTGCCAGTTCGCCAACGTCTATGATCAGAGCGGCGAGAAGGAGCACCATTGGCAAAGTGAAGGCCGGAAGTGGTCAGATGGCACGCGCGTTACCATCTTCGACTGCGACGATGGCTACCCCAACACCGCGCCCGTGGGGTCGTTCCAGCCCAATGGCTTCGGCCTCTACGACATCCTGGGCAACGTCTGGGAGTGGACCGAGGACTGCTCCAATTCGAGCTACGCCGGGGCGCCGGTCGACGGCAGCCCTTGGCGAACCGGCGACTGCGGCAAGCGCGTCGACCGCGGCGGGGGCTGGAACTACAGCCCGCAGTTCGTGCGCTCCGCCTTTCGCTTCAGGGGTACCGCCTCGAATCGGTACGGCGACCTGGGGTTTCGTGTTGCCAGGACGCTGCCGTGAAACGGCAGCTTAGGGCTTAGGTCCTTTACCCCTTTACCCCCTAGATCGGGCATGCTGTGTATGCCAGACGACCTGCATGACACGACATGACGAGCGAGGAGCCCCTTTCCCCCGCGCCGGGTCGGTTCACCGACCCGGCGCGGCGTCATGGCCCGGCGCTGGAGCGGGCCTATCAGTTCCTGCTCTGGCTCATCCCGACGGTGGAGAAGTTTCCGCGCACCCAAAAGTTTCTGCTCGGCGACCGCATCCAGGGCACGGCACTCGATGTCCTTGAAGGTCTGATCGAGGCGACCTACACCCGCGAGGCGGCACCGATCCTGCGTCGGGTCAACCTACTGTTGGAGAAGCTGCGGTTTTTGTTCCGCCTCGCGAAGGACCTGGGGCATCTCGATCCGCGCCGCTATGAGCATGCCGCCCGCAACCTCGACGAGGTGGGGCGCCTGGTGGGCGGTTGGATCAAGGCCGACCGTGGCGCGGCGGGCTGACCTTCTCTTCGACGGCATCGCCAACTTTGGCGCCCTGTACGCGGCGGCACTGCGGGCGGCGCGAGGCAAACGTGCCAAACCCGGCGTAGCGGCGTTTCTGGCGCGAATGGAGACCAACCTGTTGGCCCTGGAGCGAACGCTGCAGGACGGCTCATGGCAGCCCGGCGGCTATGTGGTCATGGAGGTGCGCGACCCCAAACCGCGCCGGGTTTCAGCAGCAGCCTTCCGGGACCGAGTGGTGCACCACGCCCTGTGCGCGGTGGTGGAGCCGATCTTCGAGCGGGGCTTCAGCCCCGATAGCTTCGCCAACCGCCGGGGCAAGGGCACCCACCGGGCGGTGGCTCGTTACGAGCACTACCGGGATCGCTACCGCCACGTCCTGCGCGCCGACGTCTACCGCTACTTCCCCGCTATGGATCACGCCATCCTCAAACAGGACCTACGCCGGCGCATAGCCTGCGGTCGGACCCTGGGCCTGCTGGATCGGATCATCGACAGCTCCAACCCCCAGGAACCGGTGAACCTCTACTACCCCGGGGATGATCTTTTCACACCCTTCGAGCGCCGCCGCGGGCTGCCCATCGGCAACCTGACCAGCCAACTCTTTGCCAATGTCTACCTCGATGGGCTCGACCACTATGTCAGGGAGGTCCTCCGAGCCCCCGGTTACGTCCGCTATCTGGATGATTTCGCTCTCTTCCACGATGACCCGGCGCAGCTCGGGGCATGGCGGGGGCGCATCAACGAGTATCTTGGGCGGCGCCGCCTCTCACTTCATCCGGACAAGACCCTGATCCTGCCCACGGCGGAGCCTTCCATCTTCCTGGGCTATGAGCTGCATACCGGTGGGCGGCGACGTCTCCCGGAAGCCAGTGTGCGGCGCTTTCGCAACCGCCTACGGGGGTTGCGGGACCGGTGGCGTCAGGGGACGGTGAGTGAGGAGGAGGTGCGTGGGAGGGTGCAGTCTTGGGTGGCGCACGCTGCGCACGCCCACACGTGGCGCCTGCGCCACGCCATCTTTCGCGGTGGCTGGTTCGACCCGGCGCTCGACGGAGCGGATCGGCCCGCGGGAGCCTGACCGGTGTCACGGGTGGCGCGTCAACCGCGGCGGGGGCTGGAACAACAGCCCGCAGAACGTGCGCTCCGCCAATCGCAACAGGAATACCGCCTCGAATCGGAACAACAACCTGGGGTTTCGTGTTGCCAGTACACCCCGAGGCCGGAGCCGAGCCGTTCACGGACGGTGCGGGGGTGCGCTCGGGTGTCCAACGCCGGTCATGATGAGCGAGGTGCCCGGCGGTTGTCTTGGTCCCCGCGGGGGCGACAGCCGCCGGGTTTTCTTCGGGTCGCCATGGTCGGGCATCTCGCTCATGCCCCGATAACTCCTGAGGTTGACGTAAGGCGGGCTGAAGTCCGATTTGGGGGGACTAGCAGCCTGTCGGACTTGAGCCTCGCGATGACCTTCTTGGGCCGTCAAGACG
>CAZFHV010000115.1:0-11174 GCA_964519095.1 uncultured Chromatiaceae bacterium
GTCTTGACGGCCCAAGAAGGTCATCGCGAGGCTCAAGTCCGACAGGCTGCTAGCCAGCGGGCGTTTTCCCGCTCGTCGGTGATCAAGGCCGCATAATCTCGTGGCGGCTCGATCCCCTCTTGAGCAACCTTGGCGGCACAAGCCAGCTCCTTGGTCGGGATGATTGTGAGCACCAGTGTAACCTGGTTTCGCCGCGCGATTTCCGCCATCCAGCGGCCGGTTTCCGCCATGATCGCGTAGCCAACCCGCACCGCCGGATGATTCTGGTTCGAAGCGTGCCGCAGCCTGGGGGTGAAGATGGTGGAAACCCCGTCCTCGAAGGTGACTTTCCACCATTCTGATTCCGGGGCGGGGAATACCACCTTCGGCGCGTCGCCGGCCGTCAGTTTCGGATCCAAGCGCAGAAGGGCGTTACGGTCGTTGCCGTAGGCTTGCTGGAAGGTTTCCAGGGGATCGTTGCCCGTATAAAAGGCGACCACGATGACCCGAGGTTGAAACAGCAGGGCCTTGTTAAACATCGCCAGATACTCGGTGGCCCCCCAACCGCCAACCGCCAACCGCCATGCTGTACACCACCGCCCGCTTGTCGGTTAGGACCGCTTGCATCCGACTGGGCCAGTTATCCACCAGTAAGGCATTGTTGCCGTAGGTCTGGCTATCACCGATGACCACGACATCGGCGAAGTTCGGGATCGAGCGGTTCCGAAATCCCAGAATATCGTGGGGGCCCATGCCGGGATCCTCGGGGAGCAGGGGCCTTGCCCGTTTGACGTAGGGATCCTGAATGATGAAATCCTGCCCCTCGTAATCCTCCCGGCGGAACACGTTATCGAAGAACGGCGGCACTTCCTTGCTGGCACGGACAAGTTGCAAATCCCGACTGACCCCCAACAGCTGTGGTGCGAACAGCCGGATTAGCCCGAGCGCCAGTGCCACCGTGACCACCGTAACGCCCAGCGCCAGCAACCATTCCTTCTTCAATTGGGCATTTCTCAGAACAGCGTGTAGATGAACGGCGCCAGCGCCGAGGTCGGCGCGAGCACCAGCAGCGCGCCCAGAACGACCAGTACCACGATGATCGGCATCAACCAGAACTTCTTGCGTTCCCGCATGAACGCCCAAAGATCGCGCCATAACTCCAGCATCAGAACGGCCTCTCGAAATGCGAATGATCGGGGCGTTGGGTAGCGGCCACCCGGTAACTGTCGGCTTTCGGGTCGAATCGGCGGGCCAGGGGATCTTTGCCCAGCAATCTCAGGACCCATCCTGCGGGCGCCATCATGCCATAGAACACCAGCCCCAGCAGAAGCCGGGTATTGACCCAGCCCAGCGCCAGCGCCAGCCACATCCAAAGCCGATGCACGGGACCGAGCAGCGCGGGCTTTAGCCAACCGGTCGCCGCCAGCCCGCCACCGGCGAGCCAGGGCCAGAGGGGGTAAGGACCGTTCCACAGCCACGGCAGCAACAAACCGAAGATAGGAATGAATGCAGCGCCAACGGTCAAGCCGAACCGCCGCAGTTCTCTGGCATCGGGGGTTTTCAGCATCGATGCAGGTTCCATCGGCCATCAATCCAGTTCGAAATCGCGCAGCCAGGCCCGGTCGTCTGGCATTACCGGCTGCTCGATCTTGGACAGCAAGCAATTCTCCACCACCAGGTAATCCATTTCGGTGCGCATGAAACATCCGTAAGCGTCTTCCGGCGTACACACGATCGGCTCGCCGCGCACGTTAAACGAGGTGTTCACCAGCACCGCGCAACCGGTCAGCTTATCGAACGCCCGCAGTAGGGGATGATAGCGCGGATTGGTCTCGACCTGGACAGTCTGAATGCGGGCAGAATAATCGACATGGGTGATGGCCGGGAGATCGGAACGCGGGACGTTCAATTTGTCCAGCCCGAACAACCCCTGCTGTTCCGGCGTCATCGGCTGGCAACGTTCCCGGCGGACGTTCGCCACCAGCAGCATGTATGGGCTGGGCCGGTCCAGCTCGAAAATCTCCGCCGCCCGCTCCGCCAGCACCGAGGGCGCGAACGGCCGGAATGATTCACGGTACTTGATCTTCAGGTTCATCAGCTTCTGCATGGACCGCGACCGCGGGTCGCCGAGGATCGAACGGGCGCCCAGCGCCCGGGGCCCGAACTCCATCGCACCCTGGAACCAGCCGATCACCTTTTCATCGGCCAGCAGGCCCGCCACCTTGGGCAGTAGCTCCTCATCCTGCAGGAACGCGAACTTTGCCCCCAGCCGTTCCAGCCGCTTAGGAACCTCAAAGTTGTCGAATCGTGGCCCTAGAAACGCGCCTCGCATCCGGTCGGTGCAACCATCGGCGTGGCGAGGCTGGCCGGAATACTGATGCCAGGCCGCCAGCGCCGCCCCGACCGCGCCGCCGGCGTCGCCCGCCGCCGGCTGAATCCACAGGTCGCGAAAAATTCCCTCTCGCAGGATCCGCCCGTTCGCCACGCAATTCAGCGCCACGCCGCCCGCTAGGCACAGATATTCCTGTCCGGTCTCCCGTCGCACGGCCCGCGTTAGCCGCAGCACGATCTCTTCGATGGCATCCTGAATCGACCGCGCCAAATCCATGTCCCGTTGGGTCAGCAGGCTTTCCGGCTGCCGAGGCGGCCCCTCGAACAGGGCATGGAAGCGCTCGCTGGTCATGGTCAGCCCGATGGCATAGTTGAAATAGTCCATGTTCAACCGGAACGTACCGTCCGGCTTCAAATCCACCAATCGCTCCAGAATCCGGTCCACATAGCGGGGCTGTCCGTAGGGCGCCAGCCCCATGAGCTTGTACTCGCCGGAGTTCACCTTGAAGCCGGTGTAATAGGTGAACGCCGAGTACAGCAGACCCAGCGAATGCGGGAAATCGATCTGCCACAGCGGTTCAAGCCGGTTACCGTCGCCCTCCCAGACCGAGGTGGTCGCCCATTCGCCGACCCCGTCAAGACAGAGCACCGCAGCCCTGGGGAAAGGGCTCGGGAAAAAAGCCGAAGCCGCGTGGGATTGATGATGCTCGGCGAACAGCAGCGGCGGTAGCGATTCGGTGGGCAGGCCGGATACCTCGGCCAATTCCTGGCGCAGGACCGATTTCAGAAACAGCTTCTCCCGGAGCCAGATCGGCATCGCCGCTAGGAACGAGCCGAAACCGCGCGGCGCACAGGCCAGGTAGGTTTCTAGCAAACGGTCGAATTTGAGTAGTGGTTTGTCGTAGAAGACGACGCCATCGAGTTCGCTCAGGGAGACACCGGCGGCATCCAGACAGTAGCGTACTGCGGCCCTGGGGAAGCGTGCATCGTGCTTCTTTCTGGAAAAGCGTTCTTCCTGGGCGGCGGCGCTGAGGTCCCCATCCTCCAGCAGGGCAGCAGCGCTGTCGTGATAGTAAGCTGATATCCCCAGGATACGTTTCATGTTTCACTATCCCTCATCCTTGGACAAATCCAGCGTTCAGTACCGCACGCCCATCTCATCGAGGGACTGCCCCAGCTCGCCGCCGTGGGCCTCGATGGCCCCCTGGCGGGCCAGGAGCTCCGCACGCTTGCGGCTGAGGACCGCCTCCTGCTCCCGCAGGCGGGTTTGGGCCACCTCGAGGGCCTGCTGGGTAGCCCTGAGGTCCTGCAACAGTTGCTGTTGCTGGGCCTGGGCCTCCGCCATGCGTTGACTGAGCTGGGCCAGATCCTCTTTGAGCCCATGGGAATGGCGCTGCCCGATGCCAAGACTGGCCACCAGGATGCCGACACCGATCAGCCCGAGGGCCGTCACCAGGAGGCGCAGTCGGCGTGGGACGCCGAGGGATGGCTCCGATCCTGGGCTGCCGATCAACGCCTTCCCCTACCGGTCAGCCGCTCGCCAGCCTGCAGAGGGCCGCCAGGATGGCCGCGTCCTGGGCACGATCCGCCACCAGGACCCTGGTGAAACCCAGCCGCCGGGCCTGCTCCGCCAGACGCGGGCTGATCACCACCAGGGGCGTAACCAAGAGGCGCTCGCGACCCGCTGCACCCAGGAGGGCCACTAGGTTCTCGAGGATTTCCCCGCTGGTGGCCACCACCGCGCCAATCTCCTCCCCCCAGCGGGAAAGGAGGGGTGCGGCGTCCAGCGCCGGACACCCGCGGCGGTAGATCTCCGCGTAGGCGAGGGTGGCGCCGCGGGCTTGGAGGGTTTCGGCGAGCAGGGCCCGACCGCCCTCGCCACGCACGATGAGGATCCGCCGGCCCGCCACCCCCTGCATGGCCTCGCTCGCCAGCAGGGCCTCGCTGTCGAACTGGGCGTCCGGCACCAGATCGACCGGATGGCCCGCCGCCGCCAGGGCCTCCGCCGTGGCCTGACCCACCGCGCCGATGCGCGGCCCGGCGGGGATCCGGCCCAGCAATGCCAGGGTCTGCTCCACCGCATTGGCGCTGACGAACAGCCACCAGTCCCAGGCTTGGGCAAACAGGGCCTGGGACTGCTCGGGGTGCTGGGTGGGGCGAATCTCCAGGGTCGGAAAGCGCAGGGCGCGACCGCCGGCGGCCTCGATGAGCCGGCATAGGCCCTCGGCCTGGTGCACTGGGCGCGTGACCAGCACCCCCAGGCCCCCGAGGGGGCACTCAGCAGCCTGGGTCACGGGGTGCCCCCGTAGAGGGCGGCGAGGATGCGGTCGGCACCCTTTGCGAGCAAATCATCCGCCAGGGAGGTCCCGAGGGCCTGGGCGGCCCCGCGGGGCCCTCGGCCCTCACCGCGGATCAGCTCCCGGCCGTCCAGGGTCCCCACCAGGGCGCGGAGGTGGATCTCCGCCCCCTCCAGGACCCCGTACCCGGCCAGGGGCACTTGGCAACCCCCCGCCAGGCGCTGGTTCAGGGCCCGCTCCGCCACCACGCAGTCGGCGGTGTCGGGGTGGTGCAGCGGGGCCACCAGAGGGTTGACCCGCGCGTCGTCCGCCCGGCACTCGATGCCGATGGCCCCCTGACCGATGGCCGGCAGGCTGATCTCCGGGGGGAGGTAGCGGCGAACCCGCTCGCCGAGCTCCAGGCGCTGGAGGCCGGCGGCGGCGAGGATGATGGCGTCGAACTGGCCCTCGTCGAGCCGGCGCAGGCGGGTGTTGACGTTGCCGCGCAGAGACTCGAAGCGCAGGTCCGGCCGCCGGGCGGCGAGCTGGCACTGGCGGCGCAGGCTCGAGGTGCCCACCCTCGCCCCCTCGGGCAGATCCGCGAACTCCGCGAACCCGTTGGAGACGAAGGCGTCGCGGGGGTCCTCGCGCTCCAGGATCGCCGCCAGGTGCAGCCCGGCGGGCAGATCCACGGGCACGTCCTTCATGGAGTGCACGGCGATGTCGGCAGCGCCCTCCAGCATCCGCTGCTCCAGCTCCTTCACGAACAGCCCCTTGCCGCCGATCTTGGCCAGGGGGGTATCCAGGATCTTGTCCCCCTGGGTGCTCATGCCGATGAGCACGACCCCCAGCCCCGGATGGATCGCCTTCAGGCGAGCGGCCACGTGCTCCGCCTGCCAAAGGGCCAGGGGGGACTTGCGGGTGGCGATGCGAAGGCTGTCGGTCATGGCAGGGGCTCGGATCGGGGCGCGGCCCCACAAGGTACACCAAGGCGCCCCCCACCGGGAGCTTTCGCAGCCGATCCCCGAATCGTATGCTGCGGGCATCCCGCACCACCGCCCGACCCAGGGCCGCCAATCCCGCGAGGTCCGCCATGGTCAAGAACCAGTTCGCCCTCTTTGGCACCCGGCGCTTCCTGCCGCTGGCCCTCACCCAGTTCCTCGGTGCCTTCAACGACAACCTGTTCAAGAACGCCCTGGTGATCCTCATCACCTATGTCCTGGCGCAGCGCTCGGGGCTCAACGCCCAGGTGCTGGTGGTGCTGGCAGGGGGGATCTTCATCCTGCCCTTCTTCCTCTTCTCCGCCACGGCCGGGCAGCTGGCGGACAAGTACGACAAGGCCTGGCTCACCCGCTGGATCAAGCTGGCGGAGATCCTCTTCATGCTGATGGCGGCGGCGGGGTTCTATCTGCACAGCGTGGGCCTGCTGATGGCGGTGCTCTTCCTCATGGGCACCCATTCCACCTTCTTCGGGCCCATCAAGTACGGCATCCTGCCGGACCACCTCCACGAGGACGAACTGGTGGCGGGCAACGCCCTGATCGAGACCACCACCTTCCTCGCCATCCTGGGCGGTACCCTGCTGGGGGGACTGGCGATCCTGGCGGAGGGGGGCGTCACCCTGGTCTCAGCCCTGGTGATCGCCGTGGCGGTGGCGGGATGGCTGGTGAGCCGGTTCATCCCCGCCACCCAGCCGGTGGTACCGGGGATGCGCGTGGGTCTCAACCTGTTCCGCGAGACCTGGGCCATCATCCGCCACGCCCGCGGCAACCGGGCGGTGTTCCTCTGCATCCTGGGCATCTCCTGGTTCTGGATGGTGGGGGCCACCTTCCTCTCCCTGTTCCCCACCCTGGGCAAGGACGTGATGGGGGCCAACGAGCAGGTGGTGACCCTGTTCCTGATCGCCTTCTCGGTGGGGATCGCCCTGGGCTCACTCCTGTGCAACCGCCTGCTCAAGGGTCAGGTGCACGCGACCTACGCACCGCTCGGGGCGCTGGGGATCAGCCTGTTCGCCGTGGACCTCTACCTCGCCAGCCAGCACTTCAGCACCAGCGGGGGCGAGCTGATCGGGGTGGCGGATTTCCTGCGCCGGCCCGCCGCCTGGCGGGTGCTGGCGGACCTGATGGGGGTCGCCGTGTCCGGGGGCCTCTTCATCGTGCCCCTCTACGCCATGGTGCAGCAGCGGAGCGAGCCCAGCCATCGGGCACGCAACATCGCCGCCAACAACGTGGTGAACGCCCTGTTCATGGTGGTGGGGGCGGCCATCAGCGCCGCCCTTCTGGAGCGCGGTGCCACGGTTCCCGAGTTGTTCCTATTGATGGCGCTCTTGAATGGCGTGGTGGTGGTCTACGTCACCCGGCTCCTGCCCGGGGCGCTGGTCAAGGCCTTCATGGCCTGGGTATTGGATGTGCTCTATCGGGTGGAGGTCCAGGGGCTCAAGCACGTCCAGCAGGCCGGAGATCGGGTGGTGATCGTGGCCAACCACCTCTCCTTCCTCGACGCGGCCCTCATCGCCGCCTACGTGCCCGACGACCTGACCTTCGCCATCGATACCCACATCGCCCAGCACCGGCTGATCCGCTTCTTCCTCGGCCTGGCCAAGACCTTTCCCATGGACCCCACCAACCCGCTGGCGATCCGCAGCCTGGTGGCGGCAGTCAAGCGGGGGGAGAAGGTGGTGATCTTCCCCGAGGGGCGCATCACCGTCACCGGCGCCCTGATGAAGGTGTACGAGGGACCGGGGATGATCGCCGACAAGGCGGGGGCCAAGGTACTGCCGGTGCGCCTGGAGGGGGCCCAGTACACCCCCTTCTCCCGCCTCAAGGGTAAGGTGCGCCTGCGCTGGTTCCCCAAGATCTCGGTGCGCTTCCTCGAGCCCCACGGCTTCGACCTGCCCCCCGGGGGCAGCGCCCGCGCCCGCCGCCAGGACGCCGGCCACCGCCTCTACGACCTGATGACCGAGATGCTGTTCGAGAGCAGCGACCGCTCGCGCACCCTCTTCCAGTCCCTGCTCGACGCCCGTCGCACCCACGGGGCCCACCACCTGGTGCTGGAGGACGTGGAGCGTCGGCCCCTCTCCTATCAGCGCCTCATCGCCGGCAGCCTGGTGCTGGGCCGGCACCTGGCACGGGACTCCCGACCGGGGGGGCGGGTCGGCCTCCTGCTGCCCAACGTGGCCGGGGCCGGGGTGGCCTTCTTCGGGCTCCAGGCCTTTGGCCGGGTGGCGGCCATGCTCAACTTCTCCTCCGGGGCCGCCAACGTCGTCGCGGCCTGCCGCACCGCGGAGGTCCGCACCCTCTTCACCGCCCGACGCTTCGTGACCGCGGCCCGGCTCGAGGCGCTGATCCAGGCGCTCGAAGGGGCCGGGGTACGGGTGGGCTACCTGGAGGACATCCGCGAGGGGCTCACCCTCCTCGACCGCCTGCTCGGCCTCGCCGCCAGCGCCTTCCCCCAGCTCAGCTACCGCATCGCCTGCCGCCGCAAGGACGCCGAGGCCGCCGCCGTGGTGCTCTTCACCTCCGGCACCGAGGGCAGCCCCAAGGGGGTGGTCCTGAGCCACCGCAACCTCCAGGCCAACCGCTACCAGGTGGCCTCCCGCATCGACTTTGGCCCCAGCGACATCGTCTTCAACGCCCTGCCCCTGTTCCACTCCTTCGGGCTGAGCACGGGCACCCTGCTGCCGATCCTGTTTGGCATGCGGGTGTTCCTCTACCCCTCACCCCTGCACTACCGGATCGTCCCCGAGATGGTCTACGGCACCAACGCCACCATCCTGTTCGGCACCGACACCTTCCTGGCCGGCTACGCCCGTTTCGCCCATCCCTACGACTTCTATAGCTTGCGCTTCGTCTGCAGCGGCGCGGAGCGGCTCAAGGCGGAGACCCGCGGCCTCTACAGCGAGCGCTTCGGGGTGCGCATCTTCGAGGGCTACGGGGCCACCGAGACCGCGCCGGTTTTGAGCATGAACTCACCCATGCAGCACCGTGTGGGGACGGTGGGGCGCTTCATGCCCGGCATCGAGTGGCGCCTGGAGCCGGTGGCCGGCATCGAGACGGGCGGGCGGCTGTGGGTGCGGGGACCCAACGTCATGGCCGGCTACTTGCGTGCGGATCAGCCCGGGGTGCTCCAGCCCCCCGCGGATGGCTGGTACGACACCGGGGACGTGGTGAGCCTCGACCCCGAGGGCTACGTCACCATCCAGGGACGCATGAAGCGCTTCGCCAAGATCGGTGGGGAGATGATCTCGCTCGGGGCGGTGGAGGAAGTGATCGGCCGGCTATGGCCGAAGCACGCCCATGCGGTGGTCAACCTGCCCGACCCCAAGAAGGGCGAGCAGCTGGTGCTGGTCACCGAGCACCCGCAGGCGACCCGCGAGGCCCTGGTGGAGTTTGCCCGCCGGGCCGGCATGGCCGAGATCAGCATCCCCAAGACCCTGGTCCCCGTGGAGCAACTGCCGCTCCTGGGCACGGGCAAGGTGGACCTGGTGGGGGTGCGGCGACTGGCGGAGCAGCACCTGGGTGAGGAGCCCCCCACCGAGTGACACCGCCCTGGGGGGGAGCTGCTAACATGATCTAGGTAGACACGGAGGAACAGCATGGCAGAGCCCGCCCCACGTCTCGCCCGCTATGAGGACCTCCTCGACCTGCCCGAGCACTGGGTGGGAGAGATCCTGGGCGGACAGCTCCACAGCCACCCCCGGCCCGCTCCCCGGCACGCCCGCGCCTATTCGGCCCTCACGGGCAAGCTCTGGGGCCCCTTCGACGAGGGGTTCGGTGGCCCCGGCGGCTGGTGGATCCTCGACGAGCCCGAGATCCACCTAGGCCCCGATATCCTGGTCCCCGACCTGGCGGGCTGGCGGCGGGAGCGCCTGCCGGCGCTGCCCGACAGCGCCTGGTTCGAGCTGGCCCCCGACTGGGTCTGCGAGATCCTCTCCCCCTCCACCGCCCGCATCGACCGGGCGGTGAAGATGCCGATCTATGCCCGCGAAGGGGTGGCGCACCTCTGGCTGGTGGACCCGGACGCCCGCACCCTGGAGGTCTACCGACTGGAGGAGGGCCACTGGCTGCTCCTGGCGACGCTGCAGGAACAGGACCCGGTGCAACAACCCCCCTTCGAGGCCCTCAGCTTCCCGCTCGGCAGCCTCTGGGCCTGAGCCCATCGCCCCTGGCCGGTCACCGCCACCCCACCCTGGTCGAGGAGATACCCATTGACCCCAGCCAAGATCGCCGATACTCGTCCCCTCCCCGTCGAGCTGAAGGCCGGCGAGAAGGTCTGGTGGTGCGCCTGTGGACGCTCCCAGAATCAGCCCTTTTGCGACGGCTCCCACCAGGGGAGCGGCATGGCACCCGTCGCCCTCCAGGTGGAACAGACCCAGACCTACTACTTTTGCCTGTGCAAGCGCACGGGTAACCCACCCCTCTGCGATGGGTCCCACAAGGGTCTAACCCAGGCGGACCTCGACGCCCAGGCGGGCTAGCCCCAGCGGGTCGCGGGCGGCCAACCCCGGCGCTTGGGGGTGGTCAGACGCTGCCGTCCAGTAGCTCGATCCAGTGCCGCACCGGAACCCTGGCCCGGGTCTCCAGGTGCAACTGACAGCCGATGTTGGCGGTGGCGATGAGCTCGGGGCCCCCGGCCTGGAGGTTGGCAAGCTTGTTGCCCAGCAGCTGCTGGGAGAGCCGGGGCTGAAGCAGGGAGTAGGTGCCGGCCGAGCCGCAGCAGAGGTGCGTGTCCTTGACCGCTACCAGGCTGAAACCCAAGCGGGTCAGGATGGGCTCTACCAGATTGGGCAGCTCTTGGCCGTGCTGGAGGCTGCAGGGGGGGTGGAAGGCGATGCGCCTGCCCTGCCCCGGCTTTCCCAAAGGGGTCAGATCCTCCTTGGCCAGGACCTCGCCGAGATCCCGGGTCAGGGCGCTGATGCGGGCGGCCTTGGCGGCATAGGCGGGGTCGTCGGCCAGCAGCGCCCCGTACTCCTTCACCAGGACCCCACAGCCGCTCGCCGTCATCACCAGGGCCTCGGCCCCCGCCTCCTCCAGCGGCCACCAGGCATCGATGTTGCGGCGCATCCGCTCGCGGGCCTCTTCCTCCGCGCCCGTGTGCTGGTAAACGGCGCCACAGCAGCCCGTTAGCGGCACCAGCCGGATCCCCAGTCGATCCAGCACCCGAGCGGCGGCGGCATTGGTGGCGGGGGCGGCGCTTTGCTGGGCGCAGCCCTCCAGGACCCCCAGGGTCCGCGGCTGGTGGCGCGACGGCCAGGCGCCGGCGGCGCGCGGGGGCGGGATCTCCCGGCGCAGCCGCTCGGGCAGGAGCCCCCGCACCCCTTGGCCCAGCCGCAACAGGAGCCCGAAGCGGCGCCGGTGGGGGATGAGGGCCAGCAGGGCGCCGCGCCTGAATCGCTCCCCCCAAGGGCGGCGGACCCGCCCCTCCACCAGCTGCCGGCCGATCTCCACCAGGCGCCCGTAGCGGACCCCGGAGGGGCAGGTGGTCTCGCAGGAGCGACAGGTCAGGCAGCGATCCAGGTGGATCTGGGTGACCCGGGAGGCCGGCAGTCCTTCGAGGACCTGCTTGATGAGGTAGATCCGGCCCCGGGGC
>CAZFHV010000116.1:0-11048 GCA_964519095.1 uncultured Chromatiaceae bacterium
AGGTCGGCAGGAACCCGAGCCTCGCCCCCGAAACTTGCACGATCGCCTGGGCCAGGGCCTTGATGGCGGTATAGTCAGGATGAGCAGTGGCCAAGGCGCCCAGGAGCACCAGGGCCTCGCCGCCGCGGAGCTCCTCGGCGATCGCGCGGTGGGCGTCTGTCACCGCGGCCCCCGCGATCAGCCCGGCCAGTCCACCGGACCCCGCCACGCCCAGGGCCTTGGCGATCCCCCCGAGCTCGCTCAGCATCCCCGCGGGGCTGGCAACCAACTGGCGCGCATCGAAGGAGAGATCCAGGGCGACGGGATTGATCAGGCTCACCGCAGCGCCCCCCCGGGCCGACTTACGCACCCGATGGGCCAGCAACGGCAGCTCCTTGCGCAGATTCGAGCCGACGATCAGCAACGCCCGCTGCCGCTCCAGGGCCTCGATCGCCACCCCCAACCAGGGCAGCGCCGGGTCTGCGGCGTCGCCGCGGAAATCGCTCTGGCGCAGCCGCGAGTCGATGTGGCGCCCTCCGAGCCCCCGGACCAGCTTCTGGGCGAGATACAGCTCCTCAAGGGTGGCGTTGGGCGAGAGCAACGCGGCCAACTGGCCCGGGTCTGCCTGGGCGGTGGCCTTGAGCCGGCTCGCCACCAGCTCCAGGGCCTGTTCCCAGGACACCTCCTTCCAAGCCCCCTGCTCCTTCACCAGGGGCCGCAGCAGCCGGTCCGGGGCGTAGAGGCCCTCGTAGCTGAAGCGGTCCCGATCCGAGATCCAGGTCTCATTGATGGCCTCGTTCTCGCGGGGATGGACCCGCAGCACCCGGTTGCCCCGGATGTGGAGCTGGAGGTTGGAGCCCACCCCGTCGTGGGGGGCGATGGAATCCCGACGGATCAGCTCCCAGGCCCGCGCCTTGAAGCGGAAGGGCTTGGAGGTCAGGGCCCCTACGGGACAGAGATCGATGACGTTGCCCGAGAGCTCGTGATCGATGGAGCGCTCCACGAAGGTGCCGATGCGCATGTGCTCGCCACGCCCGGTGGCCCCCAGCTCCCGCACCCCCGCGATCTCCGCTCCGAAACGCACGCAGCGGGTGCAGTGGATGCAACGGGTCATCTCGGTGGCGATCAGGGGCCCGATGTCCTGGTCCCTGACGACGCGCTTGCCCTCGATGTAGCGGGAGAGGTCCCCACCGTAGCCCACCGCCACGTCCTGCAGCTCGCACTCCCCACCCTGATCGCAGATGGGGCAATCGAGGGGGTGATTGATCAGCAGGAACTCCATGGTCCCCTTCAGGGCCGCCAGCGCCCGCGGGGAACGGGTGTAGACCTTCATCCCCTCGGCGACCGGGGTGGCACAGGCCGGCAAAGGCTTGGGTACCTTCTCGACCTCCACCAGACACATGCGGCAGTTGGCCGCCACGGACAGCTTCTTGTGGTAACAGAACCGCGGGATAGAAATCCCCGCCTCGTCCGTCGCCTCGATGAGCATCGTCCCGGGGCGCGCCTGGAGGACGCGGCCGTCCACCTCGATGGTTACCCGCGCGTCGTCAGCCATTGTGCTCTTCTCGTTTCACCCGCGTCGGTCTCAGGAGTCCAGGCTGACCAGGCAGCGCTTGTGCTCGATGTGGTACTGGAACTCGTCTCGGAAGTGCTTGAGCATCCCCGCCACCGGCATCGCCGCCGCATCCCCCAGGGCGCAGATGGTCCGGCCCTGGATCCGGGCCGCCACGCTGTCGAGCAGCTCCAGGTCCTCGGGGCGACCCTGGCCGCTCTCGATGCGATGCACCACCCGATACATCCAGCCGGTCCCCTCCCGGCAGGGCGTGCACTGGCCGCAGGACTCCTCGTGGTAGAAATAGGCCATGCGCTCGAGGACCTTCACCATGCAGGTGCCCTCATCGAGCACGATCACCGCACCCGAGCCCAGCATGGACCCCGCCTTGGCGATGGCGTTGTAGTCCAGGGTCAGCTGCATCATCAGGTCAGCCGGCAGAACTGGGGCCGATGAGCCACCGGGGATGACCGCCTTGAGCTTGCGACCACCCCGTACCCCGCCCGCCAGCTCCAGCAGGGCCGAGAAGGGGGTACCGAGGGGCAGCTCGTAGTTGCCCGGGCGGTTGACGTGACCCGAGACCGAGAACAGCTTGGGTCCCCCGGCGTTCTCCACCCCGATCTCCCGGAACCAGTCCCCGCCCCTGCGGATGATGTCCGGGACCGAGGCCAGGGTCTCGGTGTTGTTGATGATGGTCGGGTAGCCGTAGAGACCGAACTGGGCCGGGAAGGGTGGCTTGTAGCGGGGCTGCCCCTTCTTGCCCTCGATGGACTCCAGCAGCGCCGTCTCCTCGCCGCAGATGTAGGCGCCCGCCCCCAGGTGGGTGTGGATATCGAAATCGAACCCGGAGCCCAGGATGTCCTTGCCCAGGAGCCCCGCCTCGCGGGCCTCCGCCAGGGCGCCCTCGAAGCGCTGATAGGGCTCCCAGAACTCACCGCGGATGTAGTTGTAACCTGCCAAGGCGCCGATGGCGTAGCCGGCGATGATCATGCCCTCCACCAGGGCATGGGGGTTGTAGCGCAGGATGTCGCGGTCCTTGAAGGTACCCGGCTCCCCCTCGTCAGAGTTGCACACCAGGTACTTGGCGCCGGGGGCGTTGCGGTTGATGAAGCTCCACTTGAGGCCCGCCGGGAAGCCCGCCCCGCCGCGGCCGCGAAGCCCGGACTTCTTGACCTCGTCGACGATCGCCGCCGGGGGCACCGGCTCGGTGAGGATGCGCGTCAGGGCCTCGTAGCCACCGCGACTGCGGTACTGCTCCAGCAGCCAGGGGCGGTCCAGATCCAGGTTCCGAAAACAGACCTCGTTCGCCATGGCCCTACTCCAGGCCCTCGAGGATCGAATCGACGATCTCCGGGGTCAGGTTCTCGTAATACTGCTTGCCGATCTGCATCATCGGTGCCCCGCCGCAGGCCCCCAGGCATTCCACCTCCTTGAGGGTGAAGCGACCATCGGCGGTGGTCCCGCCCAGGCGAACGGCCAGCTTCCCTTCGAGGTGCTCGACGATGCGGTCGGAGCCGTTGACCATGCAGGAGACGTTGGTGCAGACGCAGACCTTGTGGCGACCGACCGGCTTGAGCTCGTACATGGAGTAGAAGCTGGCCACCTCGTAGACCCCGATGGGGGGCATGTCGAGGTAGGCGGCCACATCGTCGAGCAACTCGGGGCTCAGCCAGCCGCCATTGGCGTCCTGGACGATACTCAGGGCGGCCATCACCGCCGATTGCTTCCACTCGGCGGGGTACTTGGCCACCCAGGCGTCGATCTCCGCCCGGATCTCGGGGGTGAACAGGGCCTCTTTGCCCTGGGCGGGCACCAGCCGACGCATGGGTTCGCTCTTGATGCCCATCAGCGGTCGATCTCTCCGAACACTATGTCCATGGTGCCGATAACGGCCACCACATCGGCCAGCATGTGCCCCTTCACCATCTCGTTCATGGCCGAGAGGTGCACGAAACCCGGGGCGCGGATCTTCAATCGGTAGGGTTTGTTGGCACCATCCGAGACGATGTAGCAGCCAAACTCGCCCTTGGGGGCCTCCACGGCCGCATAGACCTCGCCCGCTGGCGTGCAGTAGCCCTCGGTGAAGAGTTTGAAGTGATGGATCAGGGCCTCCATGTCCGTCTTCATCTCCGCACGGCTCGGCGGGGCGATCTTGTGGTCGTCGATCATGACCGGACCGGGATTCTCCCGCAGCCAGGCCACGCACTGCTTCATGATGCGGGCGGACTGGCGTAGCTCCTCGACGCGCACCAGGTAGCGGTCGTAGCAGTCGCCGTTCACCCCCACGGGGATGTCGAACTCCACCCGGTCGTAGGCGGCATAGGGCTGCTTCTTGCGCAGGTCCCATTCGATCCCGGAGCCCCGCAGCATGGGGCCGGTGAATCCGAGCTGCAGGGCCCGCTCATGGGAGACCACCCCGATTCCCACCAGCCGCTGCTTCCAGATGCGGTTCTCGGTGAGCAGGGTCTCGTACTCGTCCACGTAGCGGGGGAAGCGATCGACGAAGTCGTCGATGAAGTCGAGCAACGAGCCGCCCCGGGCGGCGTTCCGCCGCTCCATGTCCTTCTCGCTGTGCCACTTGGTGGCGGCCTTGGGGTACTGGGGCATGCGATCGGGCAGGTCCCGATAGACCCCACCGGGCCGGTAATAGCCCGCGTGCAGACGCGCCCCGCACACCGCCTCGTAGCAGTCGAGCAGGTCCTCCCGCTCGCGGAAGCAGTAGAGGAACATGGTCATGGCACCCACGTCGAGCCCGTGGGAGCCCAGCCACAACAGGTGGTTGAGGATGCGGGTGATCTCGTCGTAGAGGGTGCGGATGTACTGGGCGCGGATCGGCGCCTCGATGCCGAGCAGCCGCTCGATGGCCCGGACGTAGCCGTGCTCGTTACACATCATGGACATGTAATCGAGCCGGTCCATGTAGCCGATGCTCTGGTTGTAGGGCTTGCTCTCGGCGAGCTTCTCGGTACCGCGATGCAGCAGCCCGATATGGGGATCGGCCCGTTCGATGACCTCGCCGTCCATCTCCAGCACCAGCCGCAGGACCCCGTGGGCCGCCGGGTGCTGGGGACCAAAGTTGAGGGTGTAATTGCGGATTTCTGGCATCGGAGCGGTCCGCCGGCTAGGTGTTCTCGTCGAGGTAACGGCTGTCGCTGCGGATCACCCGTGGCACCAGGGTGCGCGGCTCGATGCTCACCGGCTCGTACACCACCCGCCGCTGCTCGGGGTCATAGCGCATCTCCAGGTGACCGCTGAGCGGGAAGTCCTTGCGGAAGGGGTGCCCCACGAAGCCGTAGTCGGTGAGGATGCGGCGCAGGTCCGGATGGCCCCGGAACAGGATGCCGTAGAGATCGAACGCCTCGCGCTCGAACCAATCGGCCGAGGTCCAAAGCCCGAGCACCGAGTCCACCAGGGGCTCCCTGGCGTCCAGGTAGACCTTGACCCGCAGGCGCCAGTTCTTGCTGACCGATAGCAGGTGATAGACCACGGCGAAACGCCGCTCCTCGGGCAGGTCGGTCACGGCCTCACGCTGGACACCGCGCCCGAAGCCCGCGCTGCTGGCCCCCTCGGTTTCCCACTCCGCGCGGCCGTAGGTCGCGTAGTCGACGCCGCAGACGTCGATCAGCTGCTCGAAGGCAAAGGCGGGGTCGTCGCGCAGGGTCTGGGCAATGGGGAGCACCTGGTCCGCGGGCACCTCCAGGGTCAGCTCGGCACGGTAGCGGGTCAGGGTGCAGCCGCTCGGGCCGAAGCGCTTTTCGAGGTCTTTCGCCAGCTTGTCCAGCCTGGCCCGGGGGGAGGTGGTGGCATTCATGGACGAAGGGCCTACCGGGCGATGGTGTTGGTACGGCGGATCTTCTCCTGCAACTGCAGGATCCCATAGAGCAGGGCCTCCGCCGTGGGCGGGCAACCGGGGATGTAGATGTCCACCGGCACGATCCGGTCACACCCCCGAACCACCGAGTAGGAATAGTGGTAGTAACCGCCACCGTTGGCGCAGGAGCCCATGGAGATCACCCAGCGCGGCTCGGCCATCTGGTCATAGACCTTGCGCATGGCCGGGGCCATCTTGTTACAGAGGGTACCGGCGACGATCATCACGTCCGACTGACGCGGACTGGGGCGGAAGATGATCCCGAAGCGGTCCAGGTCATAGCGGGAGGCACCCGCCTGCATCATCTCCACCGCGCAGCAGGCCAAGCCGAAGGTCATGGGCCACATGGAGCCCGTACGGGCCCAGTTGATCAGCTTATCGGCGGTCGTGGTGATGAAGCCACGCTCCAGGATGCCCTCAATGCCCATGCTCGACCCCCGGGCTAGCCAAACCAAACCCCCACCCAGCCGCACGAAGGGCGCGGCCGCTCTGCCCCGCGCACACTGCTACTCCCATTCGAGGGCGCCCTTCTTCCACTCGTAGACGAAGCCGACGACGAGGATACCCAGGAACACCACCATGGCAACGAAACCGGGCATACCGATCTTGTCCAGGACCACGGCCCAGGGGAAGAGGAAGGCGATCTCCAGATCGAAGATGATGAAAAGGATGGCGACCAGGTAGTAGCGCACGTCGAACTTCATGCGCGCGTTCTCGAAGGCCTCGAAGCCGCATTCGTAGGGGGAGGCCTTTGCCGGGTCCGGGCGCCGGGGCCCCAAGATGAACCCCACCGCGAGAAGGACCACGCCGATGATCCCTCCAACTGCCAGGAATAGCAGAATGGGCAGGTAGTTTTGCAGCACCCTCAACCTCCTAGCGGACCGATCTTCTTGGTGGACCGGCTCGAACCCTTGGCTGGTGGGGCAGTCTATGTTAGCGTCCGCGCCCCTGTCAAGCGCGGCGCGTTCTCAGATTGCTTTAGATTTCATTGGGTTAGCTTTGCGAAACAAAAAAGCGGCATTGTCCTCGCAACGATGCCGCTCCCCTTGTTTGGTGCCGACGGCCGGAGTCGAACCGGCACGGCTTGCGCCACTGCCCCCTCAAGACAGCGTGTCTACCAATTCCACCACGTCGGCAAATAGGACTAAATCGCTACAAACGCCTTTCAATTCTGAGACTTCGGCTCCGCCGCGGGTGCCGCGGGGGCGGGTTGAGCCGCCTGGGGCGCCGGGGCGGGAGCGGCCACCGGAGCGGGGGCTGGGGCAGTCACCGCCGGGGCCTGGGGCACCGGCACGCCGGGAACCGGGCCGGGCGTACCACCGGCTGGAGCTGCGGGCGGCGCCGGGATCTCGATCGTCGGCTTGGTCTGCACCTGAACCGCCGGAACCTGCACATCATCCATGATCCCCTTGACCTCGATCCGCTGGCTCGCGAAATAGGCCAAGGCCATGCTGGTGATGTAGAAGAGGGCCGCCAGGGCCGCGGTGGTGCGGCTGAGGAAGGACGCGGCCCCCCGCGCACCGAATACCGTTGCCGAGGCACCGCTCCCGAAGGCGGCACCCATATCGGCGCCCTTGCCGTGCTGGATGAGCACCAGGCCCACCAGGCCGATGGCCAAGAACAGGTGAAAGACCGTCAGGATCGTCTGCATCGCTTCGTCACCAGATCCGGCGCCGGAAGGCGCTCCGCTGGGCCCCTCAGGTATTGGCCGCCCGGCAAATCGCGAGGAAGTCCTCCGCCTTGAGGGAGGCCCCACCGATCAGCCCGCCGTCGATGTCGCGCTTGGCCAGGAGCTCGGCGGCATTGTCCGGCTTCATGCTGCCGCCATAGAGAATGCGCAGCCCATCCGCCACGTCCAGGTCATGCTCCGCCACCCGCTTGCGGATGAAGGCATGCACCTCCTGCGCCTGCTCGGGGCTCGCGGTGATGCCCGTGCCGATGGCCCACACCGGCTCATAGGCGATCACGCCCTCACCGAGGGCGGCCGCCCCCTCGAGGTGGATCACCGCGTCCACCTGACGGGCCACCACCTCGCGGGTGATGCCCCGCTCACGCTCAGCCAGGGTCTCGCCCACGCAGAGGATGGGTGTGAGGCCCGCCGCCCGCGCCACCGCGAACTTGCGCGCCACCACCAGGTCGTCCTCGCCGTAGAGGGTGCGCCGCTCCGAATGCCCCACGATGACGTAGGCGCAGCCGAAGTCCGTCAACATGGAACCGGCCACCTCGCCGGTGAAGGCCCCTGCCGTTTCAGTGGAGAGATTCTGCGCCCCCCAGCGGATCGCGGACCCACGAAGGGTCGCCTGGACCAGCGGGAGGTAGGGAAAGGGTGGGCAGACGGCGGCCTCGGCGACCCGGACCTCGGAGATCCCAGCGCGAATCCCCCCTAGTAAGGCCTCGACGCCGGCCTGAGAGCCGTTCATCTTCCAGTTTCCCGCCACCAGGGGTTGGCGCATCAGAGACCACCTCCAAATCAAGAACGGCGCAGGATAGCGGCTCCCGCTCGCGAAATCAATCTCGGACATCCGGGCATCCGCGGCGGCGGGGCACTCCCTCGGCCCCCGGAGGGCTGGGATGGTCGGCGAAGGGCTCCCGATCCCGATGCAGCCGCTATACTAGGCCCGCGCTCCCCAGGGGCGGCCGAGCCCACCGAGAACGACACCAGAACCCAAGGCCCGAGCATGACCAGCATCCACCACCAAGACCTGATCCAGAGCATCGCCGATGCCCTCCAGTTCATCTCCTACTACCACCCCAAGGACTACATCGACGCCCTCGCGGACGCCTACGAGCTGGAGGAATCCCCGGCCGCCAAGGACGCCATGGCCCAGATCCTGATGAACTCGCGCCTCTGCGCCCAGGGCCATCGCCCCATCTGCCAGGACACGGGCATCGTCACGGTCTTCCTCAAGGTCGGCATGGAGGTGCATTGGGACAGCGGGGGGATGAGCCTGGAGGACATGGTCAACGAGGGGGTGCGCCGGGCCTATCTCGACCCGGGGAACCCCCTGCGGGCCTCGATCCTCGCCGATCCCGCGGGCGCCCGCCGCAACACCCGCGACAACACCCCGGCGGTGATCCACGTGAGCCTGGTGCCCGGGCACGAGGTGGAGGTGGCGGTGGCCGCCAAGGGCGGGGGTTCGGAGAACAAGTCCAAGTTCGTGATGCTCAATCCCTCGGACGACCTGGTGGACTGGGTGCTCCGGACCGTCCCCCTCATGGGCGCCGGCTGGTGCCCGCCGGGGATGCTGGGCATCGGCATCGGGGGCACCGCCGAGAAGGCCATGCTCCTGGCAAAGGAGTCCCTGATGGAGCCCATCGACATCCAGGTCCTCAAGGCGCGGGGGCCCACGAACCGCATCGAGGCCCTGCGGCTGGAGCTCTACGAGAAGGTGAATGCCCTGGGCATCGGCGCCCAGGGGCTCGGAGGGCTCACCACGGTGCTGGACGTGAAGATCAAGGACTACCCCACCCACGCCGCCTCCCTTCCGGTGGCCATGATCCCCAACTGCGCCGCCACCCGCCACGTGGAGTTCACCCTCGATGGCTCGGGCCCGGCGAGGCTCCAGCCCCCGCGCCTGGAAGACTGGCCGGCGGTGAGCTGGCAGCCCGCTGCGGACGCCATCCGGGTGGACCTCGACCGGGTCACCCGCGAGGAGATCGCGAGCTGGCGCCCTGGCGATCGGCTGCTCCTCTCCGGCAAGCTCCTCACGGGCAGGGATGCGGCCCACAAGCGCATCGCGGACCTGCTGGGCCGCGGCGAGGCCCTGCCCGAGGGCGTGGACTTCCGCAACCGCTTCATCTACTACGTGGGCCCGGTGGACCCGGTGGGCGACGAGGTGGTGGGCCCCGCCGGGCCCACCACCGCCACCCGCATGGACAAGTTCACGGAGCTGATGCTGGGGGAAACGGGCCTCATCGGCATGGTGGGCAAGGCGGAGCGGGGCCCCGCGGCCATCGACTCCATCCGCAAGCACGGCGCGGTCTACCTCATGGCGGTGGGCGGTGCGGCGTACCTGGTCTCCAAGGCCATCCGCTCCTCGCGACTGGTGGCCTTCGAGGACCTGGGTATGGAGGCCATCCGGGAGCTCGAGGTGGAGGAGATGCCCGTGACCGTGGCGGTGGACGTGCGCGGGGAGTCGGTGCACCTCAGCGGCCCCCGGGAATGGCGCATGCGCATCGGTAAGATCCCGGTGGTGGAGCAATAGGCCCATGACCCAGTATCGCGCCTTCCGTATCCACAACGACGAGGGCGGCTACCGGGCGGGGATCGAGTCCCTGCCCCTCGCCGATCCCCAGCCCGGCGAGGTGCTCATCCGCACCCGCTTCTCCAGCGTCAACTTCAAGGATGCCCTGGCTGGGACCGGCAAGGGCAAGATCCTCCGCCGCTTCCCCCTGGTGGGTGGGGTGGACAGTGCCGGGGAGATCGCCCGCTCCCAAGACCCCGGGTTCCGGGAGGGGGACCCGGTGGTGGTCACGGGCTACGGGACCGGCGTGACCCAGGACGGGGGCTATGCGGAATGGCTGCGGGTGCCGGCCGACTGGGTGGTGCCCCTGCCCGAGGGACTGGACGCCCGCGCGGCCATGATCCTGGGTACCGCGGGCTTCACGGCGGCATTGGCCATCCACCGCATGGAGCTCATCGGTCAGCGGCCGGAGCTGGGACCGGTGGTGGTCACGGGGGCGAGCGGCGGGGTGGGCTGCCTCGCGGTGGACATCCTCAGCCACCTGGGCTACGAAGTCGCGGCGGTCTCCGGCAAGGCCGAGCAGCGGGCCTGGCTCCAAGGGCTCGGAGCCCGGCAGCTCCTCGGCCGCGACGAGCTGCCCGGTGGGGATCGGCCCCTGGAGGCCGCGGTCTGGGGCGGTGCCATCGACAACGTCGGCGGGGCCATGCTCGCGCGCCTGACCCGCACGATGAAACCCTGGGGCAGCATCGCCAGCATCGGGCTCGCGGGGGGGCACGAGCTGCACACCACCGTGATGCCCTTCATCCTGCGGGGGGTGAATCTGCTCGGGATCGACTCCGTGGACTGCCCCTATCACCTTCGCCAGACCCTCTGGCAGCGCCTGGCAGCCCAGTGGCGCCCCCCCCACCTGGAGCAGATCCTCTCCGAGGTCGTGGGGTTGGAGGGGCTGCCGGAGCTGTTCGACCGGATGCTCGCGGGGCGCACTTGGGGCCGAATTCTGGTGCGGACCGACGCCCCCTAACCGACCCCTGTCCCTCCCCGGCGAGCGCGCGGGCCGTCTCTAGCGTGGTCGGTGCAGCTCGTCGTCCCGGTAGTGGACGTCCACCCAGCATCTGGGCAGGGCCTCGTCGGAGAGGAACACCAGATCGCCCTTGGCGAAGGTCTCCGGCTCCTGCAGCTCTTCACCGGCGTGGTACCGCCCCACCAGGGCGGCATGGATGGGATTGAACAGGTCGCGCAGGCTGAGCACCTCGACCAGCCGGCCCGTCTCACGGTGCTTGAGGAACATCGCTCTACCTCCTTTCACCAACCCCTAACCCTGCTTCCAGTATGGCCGCCCCTGGGGCGAAAACAACCCGCGCCGCCTTTACTGCGCGGGATCAGGGGGAGCCGGCCCACTCCTCGGGGGTGAAGCAGCGGATGGAGAGCGCATGCAGGGCACCGCTCTTGATCTCCGCCTCCA
>CAZFHV010000117.1:0-10797 GCA_964519095.1 uncultured Chromatiaceae bacterium
TTGATGAGCGACGGGCACCCACCCCGATCGGATGCTCACCCCCACCCACCTCCTCACCGCCCAGGTCGTCTACCTCGCGGGCTGTATCAGTACCGCCCACCCGCCGATCCCGGCGGAGGCCCTGGTGGCCCTGGCTGGGGCCCTGATCCCGGATCTCGATTCCCGCCAGTCATACATCGGCCGGGCCTTGCCGTTTCTCTCCGCTCCCTTGGAGTATCGCTTCGGTCATCGCACCCTCACCCATTCGCTGCTGGCCCAGGTGCTGTTCGGGGCGCTGGCCTGGGCGTTGTTACCCTTCGGCTTGTTCCTTGCCCTGGTGCCGGGCTGGGTGTCCCACAGTTTGGCGGACATGATGACGCCGTCAGGAGTGGTGTGGCTGTGGCTCGCCGAGAATGGCTATGCCTCTGCGCCAAAAAAGGGTCTCAAGGTGGGCTATACGTTCATGTAGTGGCGGCAACTGTTGTTGCCGGAGAAGTGCGCACCGTGGCGGAGGCAACGGAGGTTTTCGATCGGTTTCAAACCTGGGTTAAAGCCGACTTGGGCAACAACGGTACTGCCACCCTCGTTTATGTTTGTGAGGGACCATCTGCGGCGTTTTTACGGGATATACTCGCGTTTGGGCGCGGCTTTACGGGGCTCTACGGTTTGGTTAAACCGACCGTATACGATCTCAATAGTGGGGATCATTGGATGTTTTCGGGCGGCTCGATCGTTTCCCAGCAGGGGATGCGTTGGGGGTGAGTTACTTTGGCACCATCGGGGTCTTGGCGGTTACACTAGGGAACCCGGGGGCGGCACGCGGCTGCGGCTCAGGGTGCGCTCGGTGCAGAGGCGCGCCCTGGGTTACTGTTGAACCCCGGTCAGGTCCGCGTACGACCTGCCTTCAACAGGGAGAGATCAGGCCAGAAACGCCGGGGTTACCAACCTGACGGGGATGTGATGGACATCGCAGAGCTGCTCGCCTTTACCAACAAGAACAACGCATCCGACCTGCACCTGTCGGCGGGGATGCCGCCGATGATCCGCATCGACGGGGACATGCGCCGCATGAATGTCCCACCGCTCGATCACAAGGCGGTGCATGCCCTGGTCTACGACATCATGGGCGACAGGCAGCGGCGGGATTACGAGGAGCACTTGGAGGTGGACTTCTCCTTCGAGATCCCCGGCATCTCCCGCTTCCGCGTCAATGCCTTCAACCAGCATCGGGGGGCATCCGCGGTATTCCGCGTCATCCCGTCCCAGGTGCTCACCCTGGAGGAACTGGAGACGCCCCCCCAGTTCAAGGACATCATCAGCATCCCGCGGGGTCTGGTGCTGGTGACGGGGCCCACGGGCTCGGGCAAGACCACCACCCTGGCGGCGATGCTCGACTACCTCAACGAGAATCTCTATTCCCACATCCTCACCATCGAGGACCCCATCGAGTTCCTGCACACCAGCAAGAAGTGCCTGATCAACCAGCGCGAGGTGCATCGCGACACCCATGGCTTCAGCGAGGCCCTGCGCTCGGCGCTGCGCGAGGATCCCGACATCATCCTGGTGGGGGAGATGCGGGACCTGGAGACCATGCGTCTGGCACTGACCGCCGCCGAGACCGGCCACCTGGTGTTCGCCACCGTGCACACCAGCTCCGCGGCCAAGACCATCGACCGCGTCATAGACGTCTTCCCCGGTGGCGAGAAGAACATGGTGCGCTCCATGCTCTCGGAGTCGTTGCGCGCGGTGATCTCCCAGGCGCTGCTCAAGCGCATCGGCGGGGGGCGGATCGCGGCTTGGGAGATCATGGTAGGTACCCCCGCCATTCGTAACCTGATCCGCGAGGACAAGGTGGCCCAGATGTACTCGGCGATCCAGACCGGACAGGCCTTCGGCATGCAGACCCTGGATCAGTGCCTGCAGGATCTGGTCAAGCGGGGCAAGGTGCAGCGCTCCGAGGCGCGTGCCCGCGCCCAGAACAAGGATCTCTTCCAGTAGCCGACCCGGGGACGCCGATGGACCTCAGTGCCCTGCTGGTCATGATGGTGGAGAAACAGGCCTCGGACCTGTTCGTTACGGCGGACTGGCCCCCGAGCATCAAGATCGACGGCCGCCTCTATCCGGTGGGGGACCGACCCCTGGCGCCGCTGGAGGCCCGCGACACCGTCTATTCCCTGATGAACGACAAGCAGCAGAAGGAGTTCGAGGCCACCCACGAGTGCAATTTCGGTGTCACCGCCCGGGGGGTGGGGCGCTTCCGGGTGAGCGCCTTCATGCAGCGGGATGCGGCGGGGATGGTGCTGCGGCGCATCGAGAGCCGTATCCCCACCTTCGAGGAGCTCAATCTCCCCCCGCGCCTCAAGGAGCTCGCGATGATCCAGCGGGGCATGGTCGTCTTCGTGGGGGCCACGGGCACCGGCAAGTCCACCTCCCTGGCGGCGGTGGTGGGTTATCGCAACCGCCAGGGCACCGGGCACATCGTGACTGTGGAGGACCCCATCGAGTTCCTCCACGAGCACCAGGGCTGCATCGTCACCCAGCGGGAGGTGGGGCTCGATACCGCCTCGGTGGAGGTGGCCCTGCGCAATGCGCTCCGCCAGGCACCGGACGTGATCCTGATCGGCGAGGTGCGCACCCGCGAGGCCATGGAGCACGCCCTGACCTTCTCGGAAACGGGTCAGCTTTGTCTGTTCTCGCTCCACGCCAACAATGCCAACCAGGCCCTGGACCGCATCATCAACTTCTTCCCCGAGGAGAACCGCGAGCAGGTGCTCCTGGATCTGTCGCTGAACCTTCGCGCCATCGTGGCCCAGCAGCTCATCCCCCGGCCCGACGGTAAGGGTCGGCGGGTCTGTCTGGAGCTGCTGATCAACACCCCGCTGGCTTCGGACTACATCCGTCAGGGGGAGATCCACAAGCTCAAGGACCTGATGCGCCGCTCCACCGAGCAGGGGATGGGCACCTTCGATCAGGACCTGTTCCGCCTCTACAAGCTGAGGGAGATCTCCTACGCGGACGCCCTCCGCTACGCGGACTCCGCCAACGAGGTGCGGCTGATGATCAAGCTCGACAAGGACAACCCGGATACGGACCTGCTCGGCGGGCTGGAGGAAGTGACCCTGGTCGAAAAGTAGATACTGTTTTCGACGTCAATCCCGGGCCAATCTTGGGCTCAAGCGCCATGAAGCTGGGGGTTGAAAGGCTTCCCGGACTTGAGCACACCGAAGGCCACATGGATGAGCTTACGCATCATGGCCCCGATGATGACCATCATGGGCTTGCCTGCCGAGCTCAAGCGGTCGCGGAACGCCTGACCCCAGGTGGTACGGCTGATCGTCACCACCGCGGGCATGTAGAGGGCCTTGCGCAACAGCGCATGGCCGAGCTTGGACAAGCGGGGTTTGCCCCGCACACTGCTACCTGACTGATGTTGGCGGGGATCGAGCCCAGCGAAGGCCGCAGCGGCTTTGGCTCGGTCGAAGCGCTGTGGTCCCCCGTAGTAGGAGAGCAGCACCGCGATGGTCTTCTCTCCCACCCCTGGGATGGTATCGAGCAGCGCCTGCTGTGCCTTGAGGTCGGGGTCGTCATCGATCTTCTGACGGATGGCGGCCTCGACCTCGGCGATGGCCCGCCCCAGATACTCGAGGTGGGCCTCGATGCCGCTGCGAATGCTCTCACGGGCCACCAACAGCCGATTGTGCTCCTGGATGCGCATCCCCAAGAGGGCCTCGCGTCGAGCCACCAGGGCGCGCAGCTCGCGCATCGCCTTGGTGAACCCCTCGGGGCTGTTCTCCAGGGTCTTGGTGCGGAACTTAGCGTTGGGTTTCTTGAGCGCAACATCGAGCTTGGCTTTGGAGACATCGATTCCTAGGACGTGCTTCATGGCTGGGATCTCTCGCAAATCTACCTTGTGAATACGGGCTGCCGAGGGTCTCGGGCGACAGATACTGTTCGATTTCTCGCAAAAGAGAGCTGGGAAGACCGGTGCTTGATCTACCCAACGAACTCTAAGGCTCAAGGGCGGGCACGGCATCCGGTCTTCCCGTGGAACTACTTACTGACTGATGACAACTGCAGAAAGACAATACAAGGTTGGGCATCGCCCAACGACGGGGCACTGTGGGCGCCCGGCTTGCCGGCGCTACGGGCTATCGGAGAGGTTGCCTGGCCAAGGCCGCGCCACAAGGGGCCGGCTAGGCCGGGAAGACGCTCTGGGCCTCGAATACGGGTCCGTCCACGCACACCCGCTTCATGGCCGGACCGCTCGGCGTGGCCACCTCCACCACGCAGCCGGCACAGCCACCCACCCCGCAGGCCATAAACTCCTCCAGCGACACCTGGCAGGGGAGGGCGAAGTCGCGGGCCAGCCGAGCCACCGCCTCTAGCATGGGGTGGGGCCCGCAGGCGAATACCTCCACCGCCTGGAGCTGCTCGGACGGGAGCGCGGCGAGCCAGGTCCGCGCCAGCTCAGTGACGTAACCCTCGAAACAGCCGTGGTAGCCCTGAAGGCTGGCAAGGCGACTGGGGATGCCCCAGTCCTCCAGGAGCGGCATGGCCCCGATCACCCCGGCGGGGATGCCGGGCAGGAGGAACTGGGAGGGCACTACCGGGAAGGGAAAGGGGACCTCGGAGCCCAGGATCACCAGGGGCCGGTGCGCCCGCTGGTCCCGCAGCACCTCCGCGAGGAAGATCATGGGTGGCAGGCCTACCCCACCGCCGATCAGCAGGGGCCGGGTACGCTCGGGCCGGGGGGTGAAGGGCTGGCCAATGGGGCCGAGCAGGCTGACTCGCTCCCCCACCCGGCGGCCGGCGAGGAGCTGGGTGCCGGTCCCCACCACCTTGTAGAGCAGCTCCACCCAGCCCTGCTGGGGTGAGGCGCGCAGGATCGACAGGGGTCGGCGCAGGGGCTGGAGCGGGTCGCACTGGAGGTGGACGAAGCTGCCCGGTCGGGCGTGACTGGCGCACTGGGGGGCCTGAAGGCGCAACTGGTACTGGGCGCCGGGGTGGGTGTCCTGGCTGAGGATCTCCGCCTCTTCCAGGAAGATCTGCCCCCGGTGGGGCCGAGGGCTCATGGCCCGGACCCGGGCCGCTCGTAGACCAGTTGGCCCCCGAGGAGCGTGTAGCACACCTGACCCTGAAACTCCCAGCCCAGGAAGGGGGTATTGCGGCCCTGGCTGACCAGGGTCTGGGGACTGAGCTCCCAGGTGGCCCGGGGGTCGAAGATGCAGACGTCCGCCACCCGGCCCACATCGAGCCGCCCCAGCGGTAGCCCGAGCACCGCGGCGGGTCCCGCAGTGAGCCGTGCCAGGGCGGTCGGCAGGTCCAGGACCCCCTCGGTGACCAGCCTCAGCGTCAGAGGCAGCAGGGTCTCCAGGGCGGATATCCCCGGCTCGGTGGCCGGGAAGGGGCGCTCCTTGGCGTCGGGCTCGTGGGGTTGGTGGTCCGAGCAGATGGCGAAGATCTCGCCGCGAGCCACCGCTTCGCGCAGGGCGTTGCGGTCGGTGAGGGCGCGCAGGGGCGGGCTGAGGTGGCAATTGCTGTCGAAGCCCTCGACGTCCATCTCCGTGAGGTGGAGCTGGTGGGCGCTCACGTCGGCGCTGACGGGCAGGCGTTCCCGCTGGGCCTGGGCGAGCATGCGACAGGCCCGCACGGAGGAGAGGCCGCGGAAGTGGATGGGCGCGCCGGTCTGCTCCGCCAGGGCGAGATCCCGGGCGAGGGCCACCGTCTCCGCCGCCACCGGGATGGCTGGGAGGCCGAGCCGGGCGGCCACCTTGCCCTCGTGGACGCAGCCCTGATCCCGGAGGTAGCTGTCCTCGGGCCTGAGGAAGGTGGTGAGGTGGAAGGTGGCGGCGTATTCCAGGGCCCGGCGCTGCACCAGGCTGTTGGCGATGTAGTGGTCGGCATTGCTCATGGCCACGCAACCGGCCCGCTTGAGCGCCGCCATCTCGCTGATCTCCTCCCCCAGGAGCCCTCGCGTCAGGGCCCCGGTGGGCAGCACCCGCGCCTTGCCCCAGCGCTGGGCGGTCTGCTGGATCAACTGGGCCACCGCCGGGGTATCGATGATGGGCTGGGTGTCGGGGGGGCAACAGAGGGTGGTGATGCCCGCCGCCGCGGCCGCCCTGGTCTCGCTCTGGATGGTGGCCTTGTGCTCCGCCCCCGGCTCCCGGAGCCGGGCGCAGAGATCGATCAGTCCCGGGCAGATCACCAGCCCCCGGGCATCCAGTACCCGGTCGGGCTGGAAGCCCGCGGGCGCAGCGCCAACTCCGACCACCTGGCTGGCCTCGATGTGGAGGTCGAGGGTCTCGTCGATGCCGTTGGCGGGGTCGATGAGCCGCCCACCCCGGATACTCAGCCGCTCCTGCTTAGCCATCGAGCATCGCCTCCTGATGGGCGCTCTGGGTGCCGAGGGTCATGGCGATCACCGCCATCCGTACCGCGATGCCGAAGCTCACCTGCTGGAGGATCACCGAGCGGGGCCCGTCGGCCACCTGGGAATCCATCTCCACGCCGCGGTTGATGGGTCCCGGATGCATGACGATGGCATCGGGCTTTGCGGCCTTGAGCCGCTCCTCGGTCAGGCCGTAGAGCTGGAAGTACTCCTGCTCGCTCGGCAGCATGGCCCCGCGCATGCGCTCGCGCTGCAGCCGCAGCATGATCACCACGTCCGCGTCGCGGATCCCGGCGAGCAGGTCGTGATAGACGTGCACCCCGAGCTCCCGGGCGTCGCTGGGGATGAGGGTGCGGGGCCCGATGATGCGCACCTCCGCCACCCCGAGGGTGTTGAGGGCCGTGATCTGGGAGCGGGCCACCCGCGAGTGCAGCACGTCCCCCACGATCGCCACCCGCAGGGGGGAGAAGTCGCCCTTGTGGTGCCGGATGGTGAACATGTCCAGCATGGCCTGGGTGGGATGGGCGTGGCGGCCATCCCCGGCGTTGAGGACGCTGATGTGGGGTGCCACGTGCTGGGCGATGAAGTGGGCGGCCCCGCTGTCGCTGTGGCGCACCACGAACATGTCCACGTGCATGGCCTCCAGGTTGCGCAGGGTGTCGAGCAGGGTCTCGCCCTTGACCGTGGAGGAGGTGGAGATGTTGAGGTTGAGCACGTCCGCTGAGAGTCGCTTGGCCGCCAGCTCGAAGGTGGTGCGGGTACGGGTGCTGGTCTCGAAGAAGAGATTGGCCACGACCTTGCCCCGGCACAGGGGGACCTTCTTGACCGCTTGGGCGGCCACTCCCACGAAGCCGGCGGCGTTATCGAGGATCTCAGTGAGGAGGCCGCGGCTGAGGCCCTCGATGGTCAGGAAGTGCCGCAGGCGGCCCTGGCGGTCAGTCTGGATATCGGTCGGACGCACGGTTTGACCTGCGGTTCAGGGGGGAGGCTTACGCTTGGGTCGGTTGCTGGCGGCCCCGAGCACCAGGGTCAGGGGCTCCGGACCGGTGAGCTTGAGGTGCTGGCTGGGATCGAGCGGGGCCTGCCAGCCCACCACGTCGGGGGTGATGGGCAGCTCCCGCCCCTCCCTCTGGGCCAGGGCCACCAACAGCACCGAGGCGGGCCGCCCGTAGTCGAACAGCACGTTGAGCGCGGCGCGGATGGTGCGCCCGGTGTGGAGCACGTCGTCCACCAGGATCAGATGGCGGTCGTCGATCCCCACCGGCAGGGCCGAGGGCCGCACCACCGGGTGCATGCCGATGCGGGTGAAATCGTCGCGATAAAAGGAGATGTCCAGCGTCCCCAGGGGCTCCTGGAGCCCCAGCCCCTGTCGCAGCCGCTGGGCGACCCAGACCCCGCCGGTGTGGATGCCCACCATCAGGGGGCGCTCGATGCGGCGGTCGCTCAGGCACTGGCGCAGCTGGGCGACCATGGCCGCCAGGGCGGTGTCGATCTCTTGGGGGGTCTTCCAGGTCTCAGGGGTGCTCACAGAACCAGGTCTCGAGGATGAGTTTGGCCGCCATGGCGTCCACCCGCTCCCGGGAGGTGGCGGCCTTGCCCAGGCGCGAGCGGGCCTCCCGGGAGGTGAGGCGCTCGTCCGCCAGGGCAACGGGCAGGCGGTAGCGGCCCTCTAACTGGCGGGCGAAGCGCCTGGCCCGGGGGGCCGCCTCGGCCTCGCTGTCGTTCAGCTCGAAGGGGAGCCCCACCACCAGCCGCTCGGGCTGCCACTCCGAGATCAGGGCACCGATGCCGTCCCAATCGGGCCGGCCGTCGCGGGCACGCAGGGTGGTCAGGGGGGAGGCGGAGGCGGTGATGGTCTGGCCCACCGCGATGCCGATCTTGCGCGGACCGAAGTCGAACCCGAGCAGGGCACCCACTCAGGCGTGGCCCGCCTCGCCACTCAAGAGGTTCAGGTCTACCCCCAGGAGCCCCGCAGCGGCCCGCCAGCGGGCCTCCGGCGCCAGGCGGAAGATGATGTCGGTCTCCGCCGGGCCGCTCAGCCAGGCGTTGGCGCCGAGCTCGTTCTCCAACTGGCCGCTGGCCCAGCCCGCGTAGCCCAGGGCGATGAGGGCCTGGGCGGGTCCCTCGCCGGCGGCGATGGACTCCAGGATGTCCCGGGAGGTGGTCAGGCTCAGCTCGGTATTGATCTCCAGGGTGGAGTCCCAGCGTCGCCCGCTGCTGTGGAGCACGAAGCCCCGGTCGGGCTGCACCGGCCCCCCCACGTAGACGGTGGTGTCCTTGACGCGGGGGTCGTCGGTGGGGATATCGAGCTGCTCGAGCATGTCGCCGAGGTGCAGATCGCTCATGGGCCGATTGATCACCAGCCCCATGGCCCCCTCCGGGTTGTGCTCGCAGAGGTAGGTGACGGTGCGCGCGAAGTTGGGATCGCGCAGCCCCGGCATGGCGATCAGGAAGTGATTGGAGAGGAAGCTCCGGGCCATCATGGCCGATAGTATCCGGCCCGTCGTTTCGGTTTGTCCAGCGTCAGCGGCCGACCCCGCGCGGCCTCGCGGATCAGTTCTCCCAGCCCAGGCGATTGGTGCTCAGGAACTGCCAGGTGCGGGTGATGTCGAGGACATCGGTCTCGGCGCGGATGTCCGGGGGGAAGGGGGCGAAGGGGGCGGCGAGGCGCACGATACGCACCGCCGCGTCGTCCAAGACCTTGGAGCCGGAGGACTGCACCACCCGCACCGCATCCAGGCTCCCGTCGGCGCGCACCGCCACGTGGAGCACCAGGTTGCCGTAGATCTTGCGGCGCTTGGCCTCTTCGGGGTAGTTGAGGTTGCCCACCCGTTCCACCTTGTTGCGCCAGGCGTCCAGATAGGCAGCGTACTTGAACTCCTGGGTGCTGGCGCTGATGGCCTTGTGGCGCTCCCGGCTGGCGTAGGCCTCCACCCTGCGATCCAGCTGGGCGGTGACCTGGGCGAGCTCCTCACCACGGCTGGCGAGGATCTGGGCCGCGGTGATGCGAGTCTTGGACACTTGGGCAGGAGTTGGCAGGGCCAGCTCGGTGGTCTTCTGGCGCTCCTCCGCCACCAGGCGCGGATCGGGGGCCCGTTCGGGGGTCTCAACCGGCGCCCGGGGCGCCTCGGGGGGTGGCGCAGGGGGGGACTCGGCGGGGTGGGCCGGCTGCGGGCTTTCCTGGGGCAGGGCCGCCACCGCGAGCGGGGGTGGGGCCTCGGCCGCCCTGGGGGTGGCCTTGTCGAGAGGCTGATCTCCCCCGCCTTCCACGCGCTGCTGGGCGAGGAAGTCGGGGCGAGCCGGTGGCACCGCGGGCTTCGGCTCCGGGAGGTTGACCAGGACCACGTCCAGGGTGGGCGGGCGCCCCCTGTAGGTAGATGTCCGGGGCTCGAGTCCGACCCCAAGGATCAGCAGCGCGTGGAGGGCTGCGGCGAGCAGCAGGGCCAGGCCGAAGGCGCTCTCCTCGGCTGGCGGTGTGGCGGCGAGGGCCATGGCCGAGGCGTCAGGGCGCCGAAGGGGGCGCGGCCAGGGGCGCGCTGACCTGAATGGGGACACTCTTGTCGAGCAACTGCAGGCGCTCCGCCATCGCGGGACTCAGGTGTACGGTGCCGGCGCTGTCCACGAACAGCACCTGGTGGATACCCATGCGCTGGGCAATGGCGTGCCAGCCCTCGGGCCCGGCCACGAAGAGAGCGCTGGCCGCCGCCGCCGCCGTGGCCGCGTCCCGATGCAGGACCGTGACCGATTGGGCCCCCTCCGCCGGGGCGCCGCTGCGCGGGTCGATGAGGTAATGGTAAGCCTTTCCCTCGTAGACGAAGTTCCGCTGGTGGGCCGCGGCGGTGAAGACGCTCTCGTCCCCCCGGACCTCCACCATGGCCAGGACCCCATGTCCGGTCCCCCGGCGGATCGGCACGCGCCAGGGCTGTCCAGAGCGGGAGCCGATGGCCCGCACGTCCCCCCCCGCATTGATGAGGGCGTTGCGGATGCCCTGCTCCCGCAGGCGGGCGATGGCCATATCCATGGCGAGGCCCTTGGCGAAGGGGCCGAAATCGAGCTGGACCGCGGGGTTACTGCTCTTGATGAGGATGCCGCTGATCTCCAGGTCGCCCAGCCTGGGGTTGGCCTTGACCAGTCGCTCGATCTGCTTGGCGGGAGGGGGCGGTTTGCACTGCGGGGGGTCGCTGTGGAAGCCCCACAGGTCCAGGAGCTTGCCGATGGCGGGATTGAAGAGATGCTCGCTGCGCTCGGCCAGGGGCATGGCCGCCTGGATCAGGGTCAGCACCGCCGGGGGGGCGGCGAAGGCCTTCTTGGCGGGGAGCCGCTCGTTCAGGTATTCCAGGGAGCCGGGCTCCCAGGCGTGCCAGGCGGCGTCGAGGTCCCGGAAGTCGCCGCTGAGCTCGGTGCCGATCCTGCGGGCCTTCTCCTCGTCC
>CAZFHV010000118.1:0-10782 GCA_964519095.1 uncultured Chromatiaceae bacterium
CTTGACGGCCCAAGAAGGTCATCGCGAGGCTCAAGTCCGACAGGCTGCTAGGCGGACAAATCCCCCGGGCGCCCCTCCGAGGTAGTACAGCGTGCAGACCGACCCAGACATCCTCTCCGACCTCTACGAGCTGCTGAGCGACTTCGTCGGGGGCGAGCGAACATTCGACGAACAAACGGACCTCGTCGGCGAGCTCGGCCTCACGTCCCTCAAGATCATGGACCTCTTGATGGAGATCGAGGACCGCTTTGACGTGACCGTGCCCCTCAACCGCTTGTCGGAGGTCCGCACCATCGGCGACCTGGCGGCCATGCTGGAAGGGCTGGTCAAGGGCGCACCCTCGTGAAGTACGGGATCCACCCGCGGTCGCGCCGACCCTGAGGCTGGGACTTACCCGCGACGCGGGTCTCGCCCTGTGTCACCCCAGATCCTGAGCGAGTCGGCGCTCCTGCGGCTCATCGCCGACCGCTGGGCTGGCACCGCCCCAGTGGCGGAGCTGGAGGTGCTGCGCGATACGCTCCTCGACCGCTACGGGCGCGCCGTCGTTGGCATCCTCTATTACGGCTCCTGCCTGCGCACGGGCGATGCCTCCGCAGGCCTGGTGGATCTCTACCTGATCGTCGATGGTTACCGGGCCGCCTACGGGCCCTCGCCGCGGGCGCTGTTCAACTGGCTGCTGCCGCCGAACGTGTTCTATTTGGAGCTGCCCGTCGGCTCGGGAAAGGTGCGGGCCAAGTACGCCCTCTTGTCCCTGCCCCAGCTCCGGCGGGGGACCTGCTGCTGGCTCCAGCCCTACCTCTGGGGCCGCTTGGCCCAGCCCGTGGCCCTCCTCCATGCCCGGGACGAGGCGGCCCGGGCGGCCCTGCTCGAGGCCATGGGTCAGGCGGTGGTCCGGTTCATCGATGCGACCCTTCCGGTGCTGCCGGGGCGCTTCAGCGCCAGGGAGCTCTGGGAGCAGGGCCTCACGCGGAGCTACCGGACCGAGCTTCGGGCCGAGCGTGCCGGACGCCAGGCGGAGCTGTTCGCCGCCGATGAGCCCTACTACCGGGCCTTGACCGCCGCCGCCCTGCCCTGTTGTCGCCTGCCGGTATACGCGGAGGGTGAGGGCCCCGACACCCTCTATGTCGCGGAGATCGGGCGCACCCAGCGCTGGCTGGCCCGAACAGCCTGGCTGTTGCGCAGGCTGCAGGGCCGGCTGTTGCACCTGCTGCGCCTGGTGAAGGGCCTCTTCACCTTCAGCGGCGGTGTCGACTACGTCCTCTGGAAATTGGAGCGGCACTCGGGGGTGCGGCTGGAGGCCTCCGAACGGGTGCGCCGCCACCCCCTCCTCTTCGGCTGGGGCCTGGTCTGGCGTCTTTACCGCCGCGGGGCTTTCCGCTAGCCAGCCCTGGGACGCGGCGGCGTGGCGGTGGGCTCGCCGTCCAGCGTGTAGGCATCCGCCCGCTGAACCGCGGACTCGAAACGGTCCTCCCAGCTCGAGAGGTTCTTGCGGGCGTCCTGGACGTAGGCGGTGAGCTGCACGGCCTTGAGCATAAGGCGATTGAGGAGACGGGCCAAGGGCGGGAGCGGCCGCTCCACGTCGATGATGAAGACTACCCGCTGCTCCTCGGTCTCGTTCCAGACCTCGTGCTCGAAGGTGTCGTCGAGGACCAGGCACTTGCCCTGCTCCCAGTGCCGGGTCTGATCACCCACGCGGATGCGGCAGGCCTCCCGGTCGCGAGGGATGATTAGGCCGAGATGGGTGCGGACCACCCCCTTGGTGACCCCGCGATGGGGCGGGATGTGATACCCGGGACCGAGGATCGAGAACCAGGCGGTTTGCAGGCGAGGGATGGTCTCCAGCATCCGCGCCGTCTTGGGACACTGTCGGCAGTTGCGCTCCGAGCGGTGGCCGAAGCCATAGAGGATGAAGGTGCGCCAGTGCTCCCCGGTGGAAATGCGGGCCTGATCCGGGGAGACCTCATGGAAGGGGGGGATGTGCTCGCGGTGCGCCAGGAGCGAGTCCAGCTCACCGCGGATGACCATCCAGTTGTCCTCCAGGATCCGGTTGTAGGGGAACAGATCCTTGTCGAAGAAGGGGTGGTCACCCACCAGGGAGGCCCGCCCCAGGTAACGGTCGATGGCCTGCAAGATGCGTCGGCCGTGCTGCTTGATGAAGGCGCGCCGCTTGGCGCGAAAGCTCTCTGCCAGTTCCATCGATGTCTCGCTTAGTTGAGCTCGGGGCAACCGGGGACGGCGCCGCAAAGACCCTGTCCGTTAAGTGGAAATCCGGCGCAATGTTATCAGAGCGATCAGCGCGGTCACAACGGGCGTGGCCAAAGCACCCAAGGCCGGGGGGAGCTGAAGGATCAGGCCTGAGTTCGCGATCACCTGGCTCGCGATGCGAAACAGGAGGCCCGCCCCCAGGGCGAGGACGATGCGCCTGCCCACGGAGATGGAGCGCGGCGTGCCGAAGGCCGCCGGCAGGGCCAAGAGCACCATGACCGCCACGGCGACGGGCAGCGCCAGCTTCTGCCACAGGGTGAGCTCGTAGCGACTGGCGGGCTGGCCCGTCTCCTGGAGGTAGCTGACGTAGGCGTGGAGCTGGCTGGGCGAAAGGGTGCGGGGTGGTAGCTCCAAGAGGCCGACCTGTTCGGCACTCAGGTAAGATTCCCAGTAGAGGCTGGGCTGGTGCGCGCTGGTGGCCGGGGTGTCCGCCAGCCTCTTGACCAGGACGTCCTTGAGGAACCAGCGCGCCGGGTCGCTCAAATCGGCCTCCTTGGCGTGGATGTAGAGGCTCACGCGGCGCGCCTCGTCGAGCTCGAGGATGTCGATGTCAGTGGGGATGCGGCCGTGGATGACCCGGTTGATGTGGATGAAGCGGTTATTGTGGTAGATCCAGAAGCCCTCGTCCGCCAGGGTCACCTCTGCTTTGGCCAGGGACAACGCCCGCTGCTGGACGGCCTCCTGGTGCAGACGTGAGACCAGCAGCTCATCCAGCGCCAGGGCGCCGACCGCCGCTAGCAGCCCCGTCTGCAGGACCGCCGCGGCGAAGCGAGCGACGGAAACGCCGCTAGCCTGGGCCGCGATCACCTCGCTGCGGTGGGCGAGCAGCGCCAGCGCCATGGTGGTCCCGATTAAGGCCCCGTAGGGCAGAAGGTCCAGGGCGCGGGGTGCGAGCATGCGAATCTCGTAGATCACCGCGTCGACGAAGCGGTAGTTCCCCGAGCCGATGTCGTCGAGCTGCTGAATCAGATCGAGAAAGCTGAACAGCAGCACCAGGGCCAGCATGACCAGAAGAAAGGTCTTGGCGATCTCGCTGGCGATGTAGCGGTCGAGCAGGGTCATGGGCGGGCGTACCGCAAGGGTGTCCAGAACAACACCAAGAGCAGCAGCGCCACCAGCACCAGGGGCCACCAGAGCCCTGGTATAGCACCGACGTACCCCTCGTGCACCAGGTTCCTGGCGAAGCTCATCACCAGGTAGAGGGCGGCGAAGGCCATCACCGCCCCGAGAGTGTTGCCAAACCGTCCTCGGCGGGGCCGGCTGCGGCTCAGAGGGATCGCAAGCAGGGCCAGCAGGAGGCTAGCAATGGGCATTGCCAGGCGCCACTGAAACTCGGCCAGATCCTTGGGCTGGGAGGAGCCGTAGAGGGTGAGGGTGTCCTGCTCCTTGCTCTTATACCCGGGGACGACGAGCTCGGGCGGCGAGAGAGTCATGCGCAAGTCTTTGACGTAGGAGACGATATCGGTCCCGTCGGTTGCATTTAGCTGGTAGATACTCGCCTCTTCGAACAGGAACAGCAGGGGGTCCGTCAACTCCCTGGGCGGCTGGAACAACCGCTCGGCGGCGATCACCTGCAGGGTGTCCGGGCGACGGATCTGGACGATCACCCCCTCCGCGGCCCGATTTCGCAAATCGACCCGGTCGGTGAACACGGCATAGTTGGAGCCCGGGCCGACAAAGAACTGCTTGGCGGCCAGGACCTCGACATCCAGCTTGGCCGTGGCCGCGGCCTCCGCCAGGATCAGGTAACGGTGCTGCTGGGCCCAGGGCCGCACCACCAGCGACAGGCAGGCCACCAGCAGGGCGATCGCCAGGGAGAAGCGCAGCACCGCAGCCATTAGGCGCTCCTCGCCGATCCCGCAGGCGGCCAGGGCGACGATCTCGCTGTCGGAGTGCAGGCGCCCGAGCCCCAGCACCACAGCAAAGTAGAGGGACACCGGCAGTAGGACTTCCAGGGCGATCAGGAGCTTGATCCCGATCAGCTTGGCGACGACCACTGGGGGGAGCAGACCCGCGGCGACCTCGTTGAGGGCCACCGCGGAGATATAGCTGGCGAAGATCGCCACGAACAGCCCGGCGATGATCAGAAAGGGCCGGCTGATCTCCCGGGTGACATAGCGCCTGATGATCAAGGGGCCTGCCTAAGGATGATGGGAGCGCCTGAGGTCCTGATACAATTCGCGCTGGTGCGCTGCATCATACCTTCGTGGCCTGATCATCGCACGGCGTCCTGCCATCCCGCCCCCGGGGCACGACCCCAACGCTGGGCGCCACCTCACCATCGTCGGGGTGGCAGCAACCCTGAGCACCGGGGCTCGGCGGGTCCCAGTGCCCCCATCAAAGCCGTCACGGGACGGGACAGAAGATCGTGAGCCTATTCGACAAGTTTCGAGACATCGCCACCGGGCTGGGGGAGCTGCAAGCAGTCGGGGTGGTCCCCTTCGGCGCCCGGGTGGAGCAGATCTACTCGGCTACGGAGGGGGTGGTCCTCGGGTATCCGGTCATCCTGGCCGGAACCAACAACTATCTGGGCCTGACCTTCGACCCCGAGTGCATCGCGGCCGCCCAAGAGGCGTTGGTCAAGCAGGGCACCGGCACCACCGGCTCCCGCCTGGCCAATGGCAGCTATACGGGACATCTCGCCCTGGAGCGGGAGCTGGCGGAGTTCTACGGAACCCCCTCGGCTATCCTCTTCTCGACGGGCTTCCTGGCCACCCTGGGGAGCGTCAGTACCCTCGCGGGACCCGGGGATCGGATCCTCATCGACGCGGACTGTCACGCCAGCATCTACGAGGGCACCCGCCTGAGTGGCGCGGAGGTGATCCGCTTCCGCCACAACAACCCCGACGACCTCGAGAAACGCCTGGGACGGCTCGCCCCCGGGGAGGGGGAGAACACCCTGGTGGTGGTGGAGGGGATCTACAGCATGCTCGGCGACCGGGCCCCCCTCACCGAGATCGCCGCCCTGACCCGCCAGTTCGGCGCCTACCTGATGGTGGACGAGGCCCACTCCCTCGGGGTGCTGGGTGCCACCGGACGCGGCCTGGGTGAGGAGCTGGGCGTGGAGGACGGGGTGGACTTCGTCGTCGGCACCTTCAGCAAGAGTCTGGGCTCCGTGGGGGGGTTCTGCACCAGCCGGCATCCCGAGCTGGAGCTGCTCCGCTACAGCGCCCGCTCCTACATCTTCTCCGCCTCCCCCGCCCCCTCGGTGGTGGCCTCCACCCGGGTGGCCCTGCGCCTGCTGCGCGAGGGCCGCCACCTCCGGGAGCGCCTTTGGGCCAATGTCCATCGCCTCTACGCCACCCTGGCCGCGGCGGGCTTCCGGCTGGGGCCCGAGCCCAGTCCGGTGATCGCCATGCTCATGGACACCAAGGAGCAGGCCCTCGTCTGGTGGCAACACCTCTTGGAGCAGGGGGTCTACGTCAACCTGGTGATGCCCCCCGCCACCCCCACAGGGGAGGCGCTGCTACGCTGCAGTCTGAGCGCCGCCCACACCGAGGCCCAGGTGGAGCGCATCGCCCAGGCCCTGCTGGGGCTGCGCGCCGCCGATCCCCAAGTTTAGACCCACGCCTCGCCCCGACTCCCCTCCCAGCCATGACCGCCGGCATGCCGCGACCCTACGTTCACATCATCGGCGAGGTGCCGGTGCGCCTCTGGGGACTCACGCCGCGGGAGCGCCTGCTGCGCCAGGTCCGCCAGGTCAGGGGCTCGCCCATCGATGACCTGGCTGCCCTGGCCCCGGATGTCCTGGTCCTCATCCTCCACGCCGGCTACCTGACCGAGGTCCGCGCCCTGAGGGGGCTGCTGGGCCAACCGGGCGCCCTGCTGCGCTGCGCGACGGACCAGCGGCTGGCCGCCGCCTTCGTTCCCGCGGCCCAGGCCAAGGTGGCCGCGGCCCTGCTGGGGGGCGAGTCCAGCGAGGTCCCCGAGGGGCTGCGCGTCCTGGATCCGGCGGACCTGGATGCCTTCGACAAGGGCCTGCGCCGCTCCGCGCCGCCACTGCTCGAGCCGGTGACCGAAGCGGATCGGGAGCGGCTGGAGGACCTCCTCTACGGCAACGCCTACAAGGGCATCACCGATCTGGTGACCAAGTGGCTCTGGCCGAGGCCCGCCAAGCGGGCGGTGCATGGGTTCGCCGACCGGGGCGTCACCCCGAATATGGTGACCTCCACCGGGTTCCTGCTGATGCTGCTGGCGGGCCTGCTCGTCTACCAGGGGCACTATGTCTGGGGGCTCGCCGCCGGGTGGATCATGACCTTCCTCGACACGGTGGACGGCAAGCTCGCCCGAGTCACCATCCAGTCGAGCCGGGCGGGGCACCTCCTGGATCACGGCATGGACCTGATCCATCCCCCCTTCTGGTACCTGCTGTGGGGGATGTCCCTCAGCGATTTCGGCGCCCCCCTGGGCCTGGAGCGGGGGGACTACTACCTCATGATCTTCGCCGGCTACCTGGGCGGGCGCCTGTGCGAGGCACTCTTCCACCTGCTCGGCAGTTGCAGCATCTTCGGCTGGCGACCCTTCGACGCCTACTTCCGCCTGGTCACGGCGCGGCGCAACCCCAGCCTCATCCTCCTCAGCCTCTCGGTCCTCTTGGGTCGGCCGGACTGGGGCTTCCTGGCGGTGGCCCTCTGGACCGCCCTCTCCACCGCCGTCCTGGTCCTGCGTCTCGCCCAGGGGGCGGTGGCGCGGCTCACCGGAGGACCCCTGCACTCCTGGCTGAGCACGCCGGAGCAGGCGGCGCGGGAGCACCCGCGGGCCTTCGACCGGTTCTCGGTGACCCGCCGGGCCTACGTGCAGCGCTGATCGGGGGGCCGGTCTAGGCCGGCAGGGGACTGGGCGCGGACGACGGCTGCCCTCCCGCGGCCTCTTCGACCGAGGGGACCAAGCCTCCCTCCTCGATGCGGATCACCCGGTCGGCGATGTCCGCCAGCTCCGACTGGTGGGAAACCGCCAGGATGGTGATGCCCCCGCGCAGGCTGAGCAGGGTGTCGCACAGGGCGGCGGCGCTGGCGGGGTCCAGGGCGCTGGTGGCCTCGTCGAGGATCAGTAGCTTGGGCCGCCGCACCAGGGCGCGGGCGATGCAGAGCCGCTGGCGCTGCCCCCCCGAGAGCTTGCCACCGCGCTCACCCACGGGGGTATGGAGCCCCTCGGGCATGGCCGAGACGAACTCCCAGGCCCCCGCCGCCTCCAGGGCTCGCAGGGCGTCGGCCTCACTCAAGGCGGGATCGCCCAGGGTGATGTTGTTGAGCACGCTGTCGTGCAGCAGCAGGGTCTCCTGGGCCACGTAGCCGATCTGTTGTCGCCAGCGCTCGGGGCTACAGTCCCCCAGGGGGGTGTCGTCGATCAGCACCCGCCCGCTGGTGGGGGAGAGGAGCCCCGTGACCAGGTCGAGTACCGTGGTCTTGCCCGAGCCCGAGGATCCCACCAGGGTGGTGAAGGATCCGTAGGGGATGGAGAGGGAGAGCTCCCGCAGGATCTCCCGCTCGCCCACCCGGAAGCCCACCCCCTCGAGGAGGATTTCCCGGTTGAAGCGGGGGTTGAGGTTGCCACCCGGCTCCTGGGCCGCCTCGGTGCGGCGGATGGTGCCCATCAGCGACCAATAGGCGCTGTCGTTGGACACCAGCTTCTGATAGCTGCGCTGCAGCTTGCCGGCGGAGTTCAGGACCCGCACCATCAGGATCACCAGGACCATGAGGTTGGCCATGGGGATGGACCAGTAGGTCACCACCAGGTACAGACCCAGGGCCACCACCATCACGATCACCGGCTCGTGAAGGGCGGTCATGGCCTCCTCGGCGAAGACCTGCTGGCGCATGGCCTTGTTGAGGCGGCCCGTCTCCGACTCCAGCACCGCACCGGCCCGCCCCACCAGGCCCATGGACTTCAGCGCCTTGACCGACTGCAGGGTGTCGGTCATGCGCGCCAGCAGGGAGGCGAAGAGGTTGGTCTGGCGGCGCCCGGCCTTGCGGGCGGTCCGCACCAGGCGGCTGAACAGCAGCAGCAGTAGAACCCCCCCCAGGATGGCCCCCAGGGTGACCTCCCAGGAGATGGCGACCGCCACCACGCAGTACACCAGGGTCTCCACGATAAGGGCGAAGGTGCGGGCGCCGCTGAGGTAAGCCGCCGAGGCGCGTACCGTCTCGGTGGCCATCACGTTGGTCAGGGAGCCGATGGGCTGGTGCAGGAAATAGTCCCAGCGCGCACTGAGGAGCGCGCTCAGGAGCTTCAAACGCAGGTCGGTGGCGATCTGGGCCACCGTATAGCCCACGTGCTGATTGGCGAACAGCACCAGCAGTCCCTTCAGGGCCATGCCGACGACGATGAGGATCAGGAGGATCCCCAGGGTGGGCTCCAGTCCGACATCTTTGAGCACAGCCACCACGCGGGAGCCGCCGAGATCGGAGCCGGCCTGCTGGGGGTCGAGGGCGACCTGCAGCATGGGCAGCAGCGCGGTCAGGCTCGCGCCTTGCAGGACCCCGGCCAGCAGCAAGGCCAGCAGCGTCACCAGGGTGCGCCCGGGGTAGGCGCGGGCCACTTCGAGCATCAGGCGCACGGATTCATCCTCGGAAAGGGACTCGGGGCCCGGCCGCCCCACCGGGAGGCGATTCCCAATGGCCGGAGGTTGGGGCCCCAGGGGTAGGCGGGGATCGGCGAGTCGGCGGGGGGGCCAAGGCGCGGGCGATGATACCCGCCACCCCTCGATAGTCGCAACCAAACCGCAATCCACGCGGGGGAGCCCTGCAAGCCCTTGACCCGCTGTGGCAAAGGGGGGATTCTCCCTCCTGCCGACGGGATCTTCCCTCGGCGCCCCGCCCCTCCCCAATGCCTAGGTGTGAGCTGCGATGACCTCTGATCAGGCGGATCTGAGCTTTCTCGCCGGTTTCGGCTACCCCACCACCCTGATCCGCGCCTACCCGGACTGGGTGGTCTTGCTGCGCCCCCGTCAGGCCACCCTCGGTGCCCTGGTGCTGGCTCACAAGGGGGCGGCCCCGCGGCTCTGCGAGGTCCCCGTCGAGGCCTTCACGGGATTGCAGCGGGTGATCCTGGACCTGGAGACCAGCCTGCGCGCGGCTTTCGACTACCGGAAGATCAACTACCTGATGCTGATGATGGTGGACCCCTTCGTGCACTGGCACGTCCTGCCGCGCTACGAGGGTCCCCGGACCTTCGCGGGGCTGACCTTCACCGACCCCGGCTGGCCGGCCCAGCCCAACCTGGGCTTCGTCAACCAGACCGACGCCTCCCTGCAGGCGGCCCTCATCGAGCACCTGAGGGCGGCCTGGCCTGAGGCCTGAGGCCCTTCGGGACGCCACTGACGCCGCGACCTTGATCGCCCCCCCTGCCGAGGTCCACTTCGGGGGCCCGGACCTGCCCCCGCGCCGGCTGCGGGACCTGCTGGAGGAACGGGTGCAGGGAGTCCCGCCGGGGGGGCGCATCGACTGGGTCACCTACTACTTCCGCGACCGCCGCCTCGGCGAGGCCCTGCTCGAGGCCCGGCGCCGTGGGGTGGCCGTGCGCCTGACCCTCGAGGGACGCCCACGCACCGCCCACGCCAGCGACCGGGTAATCGCCCGGCTCGCGGGCCCCGAGGGACTGGGCGAGGGACTGCGGATACTACGCATGTGGCCGGTCCCCACGCCCCCCGGCAAGCTGCGCCACGCCCACCTCCACGAGAAGCTCTACTGCTTCTCCCACCCCGAGCCCCTGGCCCTGGTGGGCTCCTTCAACCCCTCCGGGGACGACCCCGAGGAGGACCCCGCGGTCATCGAGGAGATCCGCGATCAGGACCGGGGCCACAACCTCCTGGTGGGATTTCGCGACCCGCATCTGGTCGCGGGCCTGCGGGCCCACGCCGATTGGCTCCGCCAGACCCGGACCCCCGGCCTGCTCGGGGCATTCGCCCGTCCCAACCGGCGGCTGGCAGCGGGGGGCACCGAGATCCACTTCCTGCCCGGGATCGGCCGCCACCCCCTGCTCGCCCGGCTGAGGGAACTGGGCCCTGGCGCGCGGGTGCGCATCGCCGGCTCCCACGTCAAGGGCGCCGGCATCGTCCGGGCCCTCAGGGACCTGGCGCGGCGGGTGGGCGCGGTGGAGTTGGTGGCCGAGGACACGGAGCGGCGCGTCCCCGCCCGGGTGGAGGAGGATCTTCGGGCGGCGGGCATCCGCTTCCGCCGCACCGCCGACCCCGCGGGCCTGCCCATGCACAACAAGTTCGTCCTGGCGGAGGAGGGAGAACGGCGCTGGGTGGCCTTCGGGAGCTTCAACTGGACCACCCGCTCCTTCTGGATCAACCGCGAGATCCTGGCCCTCTCCCGGGACCCGGACCTGTTCGCCGCCTTCGACCAACGCTGGCAGGCCCTGGAGCGGGGCCTCGGCGGTTAACTCCAGGCCCGAGATTCGCTACCCTGTCGCCCCGGAAACCGACCCGCCCCCCGGGCGGCACCCCCGCCCCCCCCCCCAAGCCCAAGAGCAACCCGCCCACCCCCCCCCCCAAACCCCGCCCCAACCAGGGCC
>CAZFHV010000119.1:0-10683 GCA_964519095.1 uncultured Chromatiaceae bacterium
AGAACAAACGGCACGAAAAGCTGAGTGTTCAAGTTATTATTGCTAGGATCCTAAGTACTTGAACATGGTGGCTACGGGTAGACTCGAACTACCGACCCCAGCATTATGAGTGCCGTGCTCTAACCAGCTGAGCTACGTAGCCAAGGCGCTGCAGACGATACCCATAAGGGGATGGGGCGTCAAGGATCGTACGCGACAGGATCGCCCAGGACAGGACTACTCAGGACTGAGCGCAGGGGGGCCGGCGACCGGCTCGCGGAGCGAGGTCCGGGGCTGCGCCGTGGCAAAATAGCCTATCTGATTGCGACGCATGAGCAGCCGACCGTGACCCCAGAGGAATTCCGCAAGTACGGCCACGCGGTGGTGGACTGGATCGCGGACTACCGCACCCGCCTGGAGCAGCTTCCGGTGATGGCCCAGACGGAGCCGGGCGAGATCAAGGCCCGGCTTCCGGCCGAGCCGCCCCGGCATCCCGAGCCCCTGGAGGCCATCTTAGGGGACCTGGACCGGGTCGTCTTGCCCGGCCTCACCCTCTGGCCCCATCCCCGCTTCTTCGGCTATTTCCCTTCGAACGCGGAGCTGAGCAGCGTGTTGGGGGACTACCTGAGCACGGGGCTGGGGGTGATCGGGATTGCCTGGCAGTCCAGCCCGGCCCTCACCGAGGTGGAGGAGGTGGTCACCGACTGGCTGCGACAGATGGTGGGGCTCTCCGAGGCCTGGTCGGGCGTGATCCAGGACACCGCCTCCTCCAGCACCCTGGTGGCTCTGCTGTGCGCACGGGAGCGCGCCAGCCACTACTCGCTGGCGCGCGGGGGGTTGCAAGGCGAGGCGGCTCCGCTGGTGGTCTACGTCTCCGCCCAGAGTCACAGCTCGGTGGAGAAGGCGGCCCTGCTGGCGGGGCTCGGGCGGGACAACATCCGCCGGGTAGCCCACGACGAGGGGTTCGCCATGCGCCCGGAGGCCCTGGAAGCCGCGATCCACTCCGATCTCGACGCCCGAAAGGTCCCCTGCGCGGTGGTGGCCACGGTGGGCACCACCACCACCACGGCCATCGACCCGGTGGGGGCCATCGCTGCGGTGGCGCGGCGCCATGGCCTCTGGCTACACGTGGACTCGGCCATGGCGGGCTCGGCCCTGATCCTGCCCGAGTGCCGCTGGATGTGGGAGGGGATCGAGGGGGCGGATTCCATCGTCCTCAACCCCCACAAGTGGCTGGGGGCGGTGTTCGATTGCTCGGTCTACTACGTGCGCGACCCCGAGCACCTGGTGCGGGTGATGTCCACCAACCCGAGCTACCTTCAGTCCTCCGCCGACGGGCGGGTGAAGAACTACCGCGACTGGGGTCTCCCCCTGGGCCGGCGCTTCCGGGCCCTCAAGCTCTGGTTCCTGATCCGCGAGCAGGGGGTGGAGCGACTCCAGGCGCGGTTGCGCCGCGACCTGGCCAATGCCCGCTGGCTCGCGGAGCAGGTGGCGGCGACCCCCGATTGGCGGGTGCTGGCGCCGGTGAGCCTCCAGACCCTCTGCCTGCGCCACGAGCCCGCGGGACTGGAGGGCGAGGACCTGGACCGCCACACCCAGGGCTGGGTGGACCGGCTCAACCGCTCGGGGTTTACCTACCTCACGCCGGCCATCCTCGAGGGCCGCTGGATGGTGCGGGTGTCCATCGGGGCGCTGGCGACGGAGCGGGAGCACGTCGAGCAGCTCTGGGCGGCGATGCAGCGGGCGGTCCTGGAGTAGAAACCGGGCGGCGGGCTCAGTAGCCGGCCAGCTCCAGGTAGCCGGATCCCAGGGGTGGGCCCCCGGGGTCGCGCACCTCCACCGCCCCCTCCCAGTAACGGACGCTCAGGTCCATGAGCTGGTCCTCCACCAGGGCCTTGACCTGGAGCCTTTGATCCCAGGGCTTGATCTCCAGCTCCCAGTCGATGGGATAGCGACGTTCCCCCTGGGACCACCAGTGCAGGGGGCGCAGCTCGATGTCCTCGGGGCCGACGGGCCGGTAGCTGCCGTCCGCCTCCACCAGGCTGCCGGCGCTGTGGGGATCGGCGCTGCCGTCGAGGCGGCGCAGCCGGTAGAACATCAGCTCCCGGCCATCGGCGAGCTGCAGGGCGAACCAGTCCCAGCCGGCCTGATCTGGGCCGAGGGCGCTGGTGCTCCACTCCCGGTCCAGCCAGGCCCAGCCCTCCACCTTCACCTGCTCGGCCCCGCTGCGGATCTGGCCCCCGGTTCGCAGGCGGGGCAGGGAATAGTAGTAGGAGGCATTGCCGGGCTCCGCGCTCTTCTGGCTCAGGCCCCGGTTGCCCTGGAGGACGATGGGTTTAATGGGCTCCAGGCTCAGGGTCAGGTCGAAGGGGTCGGTGTGGAGGCTCAAGACCCAGGGGCCGGTGCCTTCCGGGCTTTCGAGGCGCCAGTCCCCGAGCCAGACGCGCAAGGGCTCGGCCTGGGCCCCCGCCAGTCCCAGGGCCTGCCGGGCGAAGCGCTCTTCGGCCCTGTGCTCACCCTTGTGCACCTCGGTGAGGGCCCCATGGGCCATCCACACCTGGTCGGTGGCCCAGCGGGAAGGGCGCTCAGAGGTCTCGGGGCTGAGGGCGATGCGGAAGAAGGTCACCTGAAAGCCGAAGCGCTCCCCCGCGGGGCCGCGGAGGTTGCCGGTCAGGTACCACCACTCGTTGCGAAATTCCGGGTGGGGGCCGTGGTCCGCCGGGAACTGGAAGGCCCTCGGGCCCTCGGCGCGGGCGAAGCCGGTGGGGGCGCTGCCGAGTGCGGAGGCTACCGCGACCCGGGGCCGCTCCGGGGCTGGGGTCCCGTCGCAGCCCATCAGCACCAGGGCCAGCAGCCCCGTCAGGAATCGGCCCATCTCAGGGGTCCCGCAGGGCCAGGGCCGGCTCGCTGCGGGTGGCCCGCCAGGCGGGATAGAGGCCCGCCAGCAGCGCCGCCACCAGGGCCAGGGCGGCCGCGCTCAAGAGGGGCAGGGGTGCGAGCTGCAGGTGAATGGTCCAGCCGAAGGAGCGCCGGTTCACCACCTCGATCAGCAGCTCCGCCATCAGGATCCCCAGCGGCAGGGAGAACAGGGCGGCCGCGGCGCCCAGCAGCCCGGTTTGGCGGATCACCAGGCCCGCCAGGGCGCGGGGGGGCATGCCGGTGGCCCGCAGCACCGCGTAGTCCCGCGAGCGTTCCATCTGCAGGGCCAGCAGGGCGTTGAGCACCCCCAGGAAGGCCACGCCGATGGCCAGCAGGCGCAAGACACGTGTCACCGTGAAGGTGCGGTCGAACACCGCCATGGACTCCTCGCGGATGCGCTGGTTGGAGCGCACCCGCACCCCCTGATCCAGGGGTGCGACCAGGGCGCGCAGCTCCGCCTCCACCGCGGCGGCCCGTTGGGGATCCGCCAGGGCGATGCCCACCGTGGAGACCGCCGGGTCGTCCCACAGCTCCCGGTAGAGGGAGCGGGCCACCACCAGCATGCCGCTGTCCGATCCATAGTCGTAGAACACCCCGCCGATGCCGAAGGTGCGGGGGCCCCGGGGGGTGAGAAGGACCAGGGAGCCGCCGGCCGCCAGGCCGTGCCGGTAGGCGTAGGGCTCGGAGACCAGGAGGATCTCCCCGCGCCGGAAGCGGGCCCAGAGCTCCGGCAGCGCCTCTCCCTTGAACTGGAAGCCCCGATGGCTGCGGGAGGAGGGATCGATGGCCAGGAGGGTCACCGGCCCCAGGGGGGTCTCGCCACGGGTGGTACGACCGGTGCTGGTCTCCGCCACGCCGGGGAGGGCGCGGATGCGTTCCGGGAGCCCCTCGGGCAGGGCCCCATCGGTGCGATTCGAAAGGCCCGAGGGGGCGGAGACGTAGAGATCGCTGCGCAGGGTGACGCCGAGCCAGTCCGCCACCGAGGCGCGGAAGCTGCCGATCATGATCCCCACCCCGATGCTGGCGGCCACCGCCAGGGTGAGGGCCGCCACCGCCACCCCGGTGCGGCTGATGGTCCCGCTCACGCCCCGCAGGGCCAGCCGGGTTCCCAGGCCGAGACGGGCACCCAGGCGGTCGCCGAGAAGCCGGCAGAGGCCCACCAGGAGCCTGGGGACGTTCAGGCAATAGCCGATCACCACCAGGAAGAGGGCGACGAAGCCGAGGATCAGGCTCTGGCTGGGCAGGGCGGCGAGGCCGAGTCCCGCGACTAGCAGGAGCAGCCCCACTAGCCCCAGCCAGGGCAGCAACCGACTGCTGCGTCGCTCGACCAACCCCCGGCGCAGGGTATCCCGGGGCTCCGAGGCCGCCGCCTCCAGGGCCGGAACGGCCGCTGCCAGGAGCGTGACCAGGAGCCCCACGGCGCTGCCCTGGAGCAGGGGCCAGGGATCCAGGAAGAAGCGGGTCACGGTCACCGTGAAGTAGAGGTCGTTGATGGTGCGGGTGACGAAGCTCACCAGCCCCCGTCCGGTGAGGATGCCGAGCCCCAGGCCCAGCAAGATGCCCAGGGTGCCGAGGACCAGGGCCTCGAGGATCACCAGGCCGAAGATCTGGCCGCGGGTGACACCCAGGGTGCGCAGGGTCCCCAGGAGCGGTCGCCGCTGCAGCACCGCGAAGGTCAGGGTGTTGTAGATGATGAAGCCCCCCACCAGGACCGCCAGCAGGCTCATGGCGGCCAGGTTGAGGTGGAAGGCCTCGGTCATGCTGGTGAGGCTGGCGCTGCGGCGTGCGGTGGAGCCCAGGCGGAGCCCCACCGGCAGGGCGGCTTCCACCCCCGGCACCTGCTCGGCGGTCAAGATCAGGTCGATGCGATCCAGCGCCCCGATCCGCTCCAGGACCTCCTGGGCGGTGGCGATGTCCGTGACCACGAGCCCGGCGGCGCTGCCGGGGTTCTCGGACTCCAATAGCCCCGCCAGCCGCACCGGCCGGGTCCGGCCGGCCACCTCCAGGGCCAGGGGGTCGCCGGGGTGCCGGTCCAGGCGCTCGGCGTCGCTACGGGACATGAGCACCCCCCGGGGCTCGGTGAAGAGCGCGGCCGTGTCGCCGGAGTGGATCTGCCATGAGGGGTCGCGGAAGGGCCGCTGACTGAGGGCGTCCATCCCCAACAGGGTGAAGGCCTCGCCCTGCAGCCGCACCGTGGCCTCCAGGATCGGGGTGGCCCGCGGGATTCCCAACTCCACAACGAGCTTGCGGAAGAGGTCCTCGGGGATGGAGCCCCCCAGGGCCTCGATCTGGTGGGTGGCGCGGCCGGCGATGCGATCGAGCGTCAGGCCGAAGGCGCGCCGGGCGCTGGCATTGGCGATGTCCACCGCGATCATCACCGCCACCCCCAGCGCGATGCCCAAGAGGGCCAGCGCCGTCTGCCAGCGGCGCCGCAGGAAGTGGCGCAGGCTGGCGTGCAGCAGGGCCCGGCTCACCAGGCGAAGCGCTCCGGGCCGCTACGCAGGGTGCCGTTCTCCAGGGTGAGGATGCGGTCGGCGATCTGCGCCACCTGCAGGCTGTGGGTGACCAGGATCAGGGAGTGGCGGCGCTCGCCGAACAGCCGTTGCAGGAGCCCCAGCACCTGGGCGCCGGTCTCCGCGTCGAGGTTGCCGGTGGGCTCGTCGGCCAGCACCAGCTCCGGCCCGTGGACCAGGGCGCGGGCGATGGCCACCCGTTGCTGCTCCCCGCCGGAGAGCTGGTCCGGGAAGGCCCCCTCGCGGCCGCTCAGGCCCACCGCCTCCAGGATCTCCGCCACCCGCCGACGCACCGCCCCGGGGGCCTGGCCCTCGAGCTCCAGGGGCAGGGCCACGTTCTCCGCCGCGGTGAGGGTGGGGAGCAGGTTGAAGAACTGGTAGACGAAGCCGATGCGCCGCCGGAGCAGGGTGCGCCGGGGCTCCCCCAGGGCGCCGATGTCCTGGCCGTCGAGGAGGATGCGGCCCGAGTCCGCGCGGTCGATGCCGGCCAGCAGGTTGAGCAGGGTGGATTTGCCCGAGCCACTGCGGCCCAGCAGCGCCAGGCGCTCGCCGCGCTGGAGCTGGAGGTCAAGGTCAATCAGGACCTCGCGGTGGCGCTCGCCCTCGCGATAGCATTTCCGCACCCCCTCCACCCGCAGCAGGGGCTCGGTGGTTGCCGAGTCCGGCACCCGGGCTACTCCAGCCAGCGGATCAGATAGAACATGCGCTGGCCCTCCGAGGAGAGGGAGGGTCCGTACACCAGGGCCGGGTGGAGGTGGCGGGCGGGGTCGGCGCCTCGGCGTGCCGCCTGCTCGTCGGCCACCTCGGTCACGCAGCCGGCGGGGTAGCGGATGCCCCGTTTGCGGGGCGTGCGGATGAGGACGAAGCGCTCCCCGAGGGCCTGGGATTCGGTGTCGACGAGGAGGTGGGGCACGGGCGGCTCCGGGGTCTCGGTCTGGGGCCCGGCGGATGGGGCCTGGCGATGAGCTACCATAGAGTCGGAAGCCTCTGATCGCAATGGCCGATTCCTCCACCCCTGAGCGAGCGGCCCTGCCCGCGGCCTTCCTCGAGCGTCTGGCCCGCATCCTCCCGCCGGCCAGCCTTGCGGATGTGCGGGCGGGCTTTGCCCGCACCAAACCCGCTACCCTGCGGCTCAACCCGCTCCGTGGGGCGCCCGTCGCCACCCACGCCGAGCTGCAAGCCGAGGGTTTCCGGCTCACCCCGCTGCCCTGGCTGGCGGAGGGGTTCCAGGTGCCCGCGGAGCAGAGGGCCGCACTGACCCGCTGCACCGCACTCGCGCAGGGGCGGATCTTCTTGCAGAACCCCGCCAGCCTGGTCGCGGCCCTGGCGCTCGACCCCGAACCGGGCGAGGGGATCCTGGACCTGGCCGCGGCGCCGGGCGGCAAGACCCTGCACCTGGCCGCCCTCATGGGGAACCGGGGCCAGATCGCCGCGGTGGAGGCGGTGCGGGAGCGCTTCTTCAAGCTCCGCGCCAACTTGGAGCGGGGCGGGGTGGAGATCGCCAAGACCTATCTCATGGACGGCCGCGCGGTGGGGCACAAGGTCCCCGGGCGTTTCGACCGGGTCCTGCTCGATGCCCCCTGCTCCTCGGAGGCCCGCTTCCACCTCGAGCGTCCGGAGAGCTGGCGACACTGGAGCCCGCGCAAGATCCGCGAGATGGCGCGCAAGCAGCGGGGGCTGTTGGATTCGGGGTTTCGCGCCCTCAAGCCTGGCGGGGTGCTGCTCTACTGCACCTGCTCCTTCGCCCCGGAGGAGAACGAGGCAGTGGTGAGCGGGCTGCTGCGCCGCCATGGGGGGGCGGTGCGCCTCGAGCCCCTAGCGCTCCCTATCGCCAACATCCAGTCCGGCCTTGGCCACTGGGAGGGCGAGGACTTCGACCCCGACCTGGCGCAGGCGGTGCGCATCCTGCCCGAGGGGGGGATGGATGCCCTGTTCCTCTGCCGGCTGCGGCGGACGGGGTAGCGGCCTCTGCTAAACTAGCGCCCTTTCGCGCCGCGAGCAGCTCCGTTCCATGACCCGAGTCCGCACCCGCTTCGCCCCCAGCCCCACCGGCTACCTCCACGTCGGAGGCGCCCGCACCGCACTCTTTTCCTGGCTCTATGCCCGCAAACACGGCGGCAAGTTCATCCTGCGCATCGAAGACACGGATCTGGAGCGCTCCACCCCCGAGGCGGTGAACGCGATCCTGGAGGGGATAACCTGGCTCGGGCTGGAGTATGACGAGGGGCCCTTCTACCAGACCAAGCGCTTCGATCGCTACAACGAGGTGATCGATCAGCTGCTGGCCCAGGGGCTGGCCTACCGCTGCACCTGTCCCAAGGAGCGACTGGACGCGCTGCGCGAGGGCCAGATGGCCCGCAACGAGAAGCCGCGCTACGACGGCCACTGCCGGGACAGGGTCATCGACGCTGACGAGCCCCAGGTGATTCGCTTCCGCAACCCCCAGGGGGGGGAGGTGGTGGTGGACGACCTGGTGCGGGGGCGGGTGGTCTTCTCCAACGATGAGCTGGACGACCTCATCATCCGCCGCAGCGACGGCTCCCCCACCTACAACCTCTCGGTGGTGGTGGACGACATGGACATGGGCATCAGCCACGTCATCCGCGGCGACGACCACCTCAACAATACCCCGCGGCAGATGAACATCCTGCGGGCGCTGGGTGTCGAGCCGCCCCGTTACGCCCACCTGCCGATGATCCTGGGGCCAGACGGCCAGAAGCTGTCCAAGCGTCACGGCGCGGTGAGCGTCACCGACTGGCGCGACAAGGGGTTCCTGCCCGAGGCGCTGCTCAACTATCTGGTGCGCCTCGGCTGGTCCCACGGCGACCAGGAGATCTTCTCCATCGACGAGATGATCGCCCTGTTCGACGCCGCGGCGATCAACCAATCGGCCTCGACCTTCAACACCGACAAGCTGCTGTGGCTCAATCAGCACTACATCAAGAACGACGACCCCAGACGCATCGCCCGCCTGCTCTCCCCGCGCCTGGGGGAGCTGGGGATCGACCCCAGCCAGGGACCGGAGCTGGCCGAGGTGGTGAAGGCCCATCAGGAGCGGGCCAAGACCCTGGTGGAGATGGCCCAGATGGTGGCCTACTGCTACCAGGATTTCGACCGCTACGACGAGGATTCGGCCAAGAAGCACCTGCGGCCGGCTACCGCTGAGATCACCCTAACGAGTACAGCCCCGACTGTAACCATAGAGCCGCTGCGCCAGGTCCGGGCGAGGCTAGAGCAACTCGACGACTGGACCCCCGCGAGCATCCACGGGGCGGTGGAGCAGGTGGCCACCACCCTGGGTGTCAAGCTCGGCAAGGTGGCCCAGCCTCTGCGGGTGGCGGTGGTGGGGCGGGCGGCCTCGCCCGGCATCGAGGTCACCCTACACCTGGTGGGCAAGGCGGCCTGCCTGCGACGCATCGACCGCGCCCTGGCCCTGATCCAGTCCCAGACCGGGCGGGACTAGGCCCGGCCGAGCCCCTCCAGGGAAAGGTGGGTGGCGGAGGGGCCAGAGGGTTGTTCACACCCAGTTCCCGCGTTTCCCCAAGAATTTCGAGTCGAGACGGCAGACCATGAGTGAAGCGACCAGCGCGCCCAAGACCAACTTCATCCGCCAGATCATCGACCAGGAGCGGGCCCAGGACCCCCAGAGCCGGGTGGTGACGCGCTTTCCCCCCGAGCCCAACGGCTACCTGCACATCGGGCATGCCAAGTCCATCTGCCTCAACTTCGGCATCGCCGAGGACTACGACGGCACCTGCAACCTGCGCTTCGACGACACCAACCCCCACAAGGAGAACCAGGAGTTCGTCGACGCCATCATCGAGGACGTGCGCTGGCTGGGCTACGACTGGCAGGAGCGGCTCTACTTCGCCTCGGACTACTTCGAGCAGCTTTACGGCTATGCGGAGGAGCTGATCGCGGCGGGCAAGGCCTATGTCTGCGACCTCGGCGCCGAGGCGGTGCGGGACTACCGGGGCACCCTTACCGAGCCGGGCCGGGAGAGCCCCTACCGGGATCGCCCCATCGCGGAGAACCTGGATCTCTTTCGCCGCATGCGGGCCGGGGAGTTCCCGGACGGCTCCCGCACCCTGCGGGCCCGTATCGACATGGCCTCGCCCAACCTCAACCTCCGCGACCCCGTGCTCTACCGTATTCGCCACGGGGTGATCCACCACCACACCGGGACCGAGTGGTGCCTCTACCCCATGTACGACTACACCCATCCCATCTCGGATGCCCTGGAGGGGATCACCCACTCCATCTGCACCCTGGAGTTCGAGGATCACCGCCCCCTCTACGACTGGGTGCTGGAGAACGTCTCGGTGCCCTGCCAGCCGCGGCAGATCGAGTTCGCCCGCCTCAATCTCCAGTACACCCTCATGAGCAAGCGCAAGCTCACCCTGCTGGTGAGCGAGGGCCACGTGGAGGGCTGGGACGACCCCCGCATGCCCACCCTGGCCGGCCTGCGGCGCCGCGGCTACACGCCGGGGGCGATCCGCGACTTCTGCGAGCGCATCGGGGTGACCAAGGCCGACAACCTGGTGGAGCTGTCCCTGCTCGAGAACTGCGTGCGCGAGGACCTCGACCGCACCGTGCCCAGGGTCATGGCGGTGCTGCGCCCCCTGAGGCTGGTGATCGAGAACTACCCGCAGGGACAGGTCGAGGAGCTGGTGGCCGCGAACCACCCCAAGGACGAGTCCCTGGGGACCCGGCTGGTGCCCTTCGCCCGGGAGATCTACATCGACCGGGAGGACTTCCAGGAGGTGGCGCCCAAGGGCTTCAAGCGCCTGGTCCTGGGGGGCGAGGTGCGGCTGCGCTACGGCTACGTGATCCGCTGCGACCGGGTGGTCCGGGACGAGGCGGGGGAGATCCTGGAGCTCCGCTGCCACTACGACCCCGATACCCTGGGCCGCAACCCCGAGGGTCGCAAGGTGGCGGGGGTCATCCACTGGGTCTCGGTGGACCAGGCCCTAGCGGCGGAGGTGCGCCTCTACGATCGGCTCTTCACCCACCCAACCCCCGATGCGGCCAGGGAGGGGGGCGATTTCCGGGAGGTCCTCAACCCCGACGCCTTGCGGACCCTCACCGGCTGCCGGGTGGAGCCCGTCCTGGCCCAAGCACAGGCGGGTGAACGGTTCCAGTTCGAGCGGGAGGGCTATTTCGTGGTCGATGCCCGGACCAACCCCAGGGATGGGCTGGTGCTCAATCGCGTCGTGCCCCTGAGGGACGGCTGGGCCAGACCCGTCCCGCCGTCGCGGTAGTGCCGGGCCCC
>CAZFHV010000120.1:0-10657 GCA_964519095.1 uncultured Chromatiaceae bacterium
GGCCAGCTCCGCCACCCGCTCGTAGCCATCGCCCCAGCGCACACTCTCCTTGAGCTCGGGACCTACGCCCTCCGGGGGTTTTCGGCTCCCGCACTCCTTCAAGAAGACCATGCGCTGAATAAAGCTCCCCACGACGTGGTGACCTATGTCCGGCATCCCGCGCTCCAGTACACTATGTCCGGTTTAATCGCTTGGTTAATAATCGCAGGAAATGGAACGCACGGAGACGCAACCGCACAGACGCTACAGCCACCGGCCCTGGTACCGCTCCCGGCGCCGGCGCAAGCGGGTACTTGGCTGGACCGCCCTGACCCTGGTCGTCTTCGCTCTGGTACTGGGTTTCCTGGTCCTGCGCCTCGCCAATATGGTCCCCGGGGGGGATGCTGCCTCCAACGCTTACGACCTGCGGGGCAGGGATCAGGCGCTGATCCGGCTCCCCCACGACGACGGCCCCCACGGAGGCCCGGTGGAATGGTGGTCCTACAAGGGGCGGCTCACCACAGAGGGAGGCGGCCGCTACGCCTTCCACCTCACCACCTTCCTGTTGAGCTATGTGACGGTAGAGACGGTGGTGCAGGCCACCCTGGTGGACCTGCAGAGCCAGCGCCGTTTCCTCGTCCAGCAGCGTTTCCCGGGCGGCCCTGCCCGCACCGGCGAGGGGCGTTTCGAGTTCAAGTTGGGCGACTGGCTGATCGCCGGTAGCGACGGGCGCGATGAGCTGAGCCTGGCTACGGGGGACTTCGGCCTCAGCCTGCGGCTCGTCGAGGAAGGGCCCGCGCTCCTGCATGGCGGGACGGGGCGCCTGGGCCTGAGCTTCGCCGGGGAGAGCTTCTACTATAGTCGTCCGCGCATGCAGGCGAGTGGCCTGCTCCAGGTCGCGGGGAAGACCCAGCCGGTGCAGGGCCTGGTCTGGTTCGACCACCAGTGGGGTGGTGCTCAGGTGGCGGCGACCGGCTGGGACTGGTTCGCACTGCAACTCGAGGATGGCGCGAGCCTCATGCTCTATCGGCTGTTCGACCACAACCGCCGTCCCCTGCTGTTCACCGGCACCTATTCCAAGGGTGGGGAGAGCGAGAGCCTCAAGCGCGGGGACTTCGACGTCAAGCCCATCGGGGAGTGGACCAGTCCGGCCACCGGCATCAGGTTCCCGGTGCGCTGGCAGATCGAGATACCCGCAAAGGGCTTACATCTGACCTTGGAGGCCGTCGTGGAGGGCGGCGAGCTCGACGGCCGTACCACGAGTTACCGCATCTCCTGGATCGGGCCCGTCGGGGTGCAGGGGACCACCGCCGGCCAGGGCTTCATCGAGCTCACGGGTTACGGCCCCTCCGGGTCCGGGGGTCAGCCATCGCGATAGCAGAACCAGGAGTTGGACCCTGCGGGAGCCCTCGGATATACTTGTGATGCTTATCACAATTTGCTAGTTTGCGGTTCTGATGGCTCCCAAGGGGATCACAGGGTTATGAGAGGTATCGGAGCCAGCGCGTGGACAGAGCCCGGGCATTGGATTAGGCTTCGCACGGCTGCTGGAGCGCCGGGCGGTGTTCGGGACACGGCGCCGCTCCCCGATCGGTTGGCATGGCAGAAGAATGAACGAATCCCTGGGTAGCCTGATTGCCTTCGTCGCAACCGGCGCCTCTGGCTTGGCCCTGGTCCCGCTGGCCACCAGCCTGCACTGGGTGGACCAACCGGGCGGTCACAAGGTCCATGAGGGTCGCCCCCCGCTGGTGGGGGGGCTCGCCATCTACCTCGGCCTGGTGGTGGCCGCCTTCTTTCTGCCGCACCCCCCCGAGAACCTGCTGCCCTTCCTCGCGGGGGCCACTCTGCTGTTGGCCGTTGGCGCCATCGATGACCTGGTCAAGCTCCCTCCCGCCCCGCGGTTCGCCGCCCAGATCGGCGCCGCGCTGATCATGACCTACTGGGGCGGACTGGTGGTTGGGGACCTCGGCCCCCTCTTCGGTGGGGCCGATCTTGAGTTGGGTGTCTTTGCCGTCCCCTTCACCCTCTTGGCGGTGGTGGGGGTGATCAACGCGGTCAACATGATCGATGGCCTGGATGGCCTGGCAGGAGGGCTGGTACTGATCGCCCTCTCGGTGCTCAGTCTCGCGGCGATCCAAACCGGTCATGGGGCGCAGGGCGAATTGCTGTTGATCGCCGCCGGGGCGGTGCTGGCATTCCTCCTCTTCAACTTCCGCTTCCCCGGCAGACGGCGCGCCCTCATGTTCATGGGCGATGGGGGCAGCCTGCTCCTCGGTTACGCCATCGCCTGGGCCCTGACCGACCTGAGCCAGGGACCGGACCGGGCGGTGGCGCCGGTTACCACCCTCTGGATCCTGGCAGTGCCCCTTTTCGACACCGTCGGTGCCATGCTGCGGCGCATCCTCAAGGGGCAATCGCCTTTCCAGGCGGATCGTCAGCACTTCCACCACGTGCTGCTGGCGGCAGGGCTCTCCGTGGGGCGATCCGTCGCCCTGATGCTGGGGCTGGCGGCCGTCATGGCCCTGATCGGCTACGGCGCCGAGCGGGCGGGGGTCCCCAACGGGGTCATGATGCTCGCCATCCTGCTGCTGTTCAGCGCCTATTTCTGGGCACTGCGACGTGCCTGGCGGATCATGAAGTCCCTGCATCACAACGTCCGACCCGCCCTGCCGCGCGGCACCGGTCGCTGAGGGTCCCCCGGTCCCCGCTGCGATCAGGCTTGGGGGGGACGGCTGAGGGTCCTCAATCGGGTCGCCAGTCCTTTGGCCGCATCTGATCCGGCCTGAGCCGCACCCTGAAATAGTCGTCGGCGAGGTCGAGGTCCACCGAGTTTCCATCCCGGTCCTCCAGGGGCTGCTCATAGTCCTTCCAGCCGCGCACGCCGGTTCTGAGGGAAGCCACGTTCTTGTAGCCGAGCACCTGCAGCGAATGGGCGGCCAGGATGCTTCGGTAGCCCGAGCGGCACACCACCACGATCTCCCGGCCCCGTGCCCGCACCAACTCGGGGATGGTCTCCTCGTACTCCCACTCGCATGCCGACTCCAGGATCCCCCGCGGCGCCGAGAGGGAGCCCGGGATGTGCATGGCAGCGAACTCCTCGGGCTCCCGCACGTCCAGGATCAGTAGCCCCGGGTTGACCTGCAGCCGTTCCTCGAGATCCCAGGGCATGATCTCCCGGACCTCGGTCAGACGGTCGCGAATGAGCTCGACGAAGTGTTGCATGGACTCCCCTCCGGTTGACCCTCGCCCGGCCCCTCACTCCGGCGGTCGCGGGTAGTCGCTCGGCTGACCGCGGGCACAGAGGTTGTTCTCCACCGCGATGACCGCGGCCTCCACCCGCGAATGTACCTCCAGCTTGCGCAAGATCGCCTTGACGTGAAGCTTGACGGTCCCATCGGAGATGCCCAGATTGCGGGCAATCACCTTGTTGCTCTCCCCGCCAGCCAGGTGGCAGAGGATCTCCCGCTCCCGGGGGGTGAGGTCGGCGAACACCGCCGCGGTCTTCTCCGCCCGGCCGGCGCCGGTCACGGCCTTGGCCAGCACCCCCGTAAGCTCCTTGGCCACCACCGTCTCGCCCCGCAGGATCTGGTGCAGGGCCTCGATCAGCTCGTCGGGCTCCATGTCCTTGAGCAGATAGCCCTGGGCCCCCGCCTGGAGCGCCTCGATCACGTCCCGCTCGTCGTCGCTGGTGGTCAGCATGACCACCGTCAGGGGCTGGGTCTGCTCCCGCAGCTGCCGGAGCACCGCGAGGCCACCCGGCCCGGGCATGCGCATGTCGAGCAGGACCACGTCGGGGACCCTGGCGCGCGCCAGCCTCAGCCCTTCGACCCCGTCCCCTAGGGCCGCGATCACCTCGATGCCGCGCCGCTCCAGCAGCTCCCGCAGGCCGATGCGGAACAGGGCGTGGTCGTCGATCAGGAGCACGCGCATCAGCCGGCCACCCGCGCCACCCCACCGCCACGCTCCACCGGGAGGACCAGCTCCACCCGCGTGCCCTCCCCCGGCTCGCTCTCGATGCGGAGCTCCGCGCCCACGCGCCTTGCCCGTTCCTGCATGATCGACAGCCCGATGTGCTCGCCGGGCGCGCCGTCGTCCGGCGGGGTACCAAAGCCCACCCCATCATCCTCCACCAAGAGCACCAGGGCCCCACCGGGGCGGCAGGTGAGCAGGAGGCGCACCGTCTGGGCCCGGGCGTGCTTGCGGATGTTGGCCAGGGCCTCCTGCACCACCCGCAGGAGCTGCATCTCGGTGATCGGCGCCAGCTGTACCTGGCGACACTCGTTCTGCAGGAAGACGTGCACGCCCGTCTCCTGAGCCAGGCGCTGGGAGAGCTGCTCCAGGGCGGGGATCAGCCCGCGCCGATCGAGGGGGACCCGAAAGCCGGTGAGCAGGTCCCTCAGCTCGGTGTGGGCCTCGTCGAGACCGCCGCGCAGGCGTTCCAGATCGCGGCGCGCGGCCTCGGTGACCACGCCGCCCCGCAGACCCTCATCGAGCAGGCGCACCTGAAAACGCAGGCTGGCGAGGGTCTGGGCGAGGGAGTCGAGCAGCTCGTGGGCCAGGGCGGCACGCTCCTCGAGGATCGACAGGCGCCGCGCCTCCTCGTCGGAGCGCTGCTTCGCCACAGCCATGCCCAGGTGATGGCCGATGGTGGCCAGGAGCTCGAGGATGTCCTCGCGCTGGGCGACACCCGGTTTGGGCACGAAAAGCTGATACTCCCCCAATAGCTGCTCCTGGTAGCGCAGCGGCACCCTCACCCCATCGATCTCGTCCGCCCCGTACATGCGCCGACCATAATGGGCCACGCAGTGGCGCGCCGGATGCTCGCACAGGATATCCCCGGGCGACAGGGCCCTGCCACAGAGACAGAGTGCCAGGGGCAGTCGCTCATGGGCGGGCACCGGGACCCCGTCGAGGCCGATGGCCCCCACTAGCCGCTGGGTACCCTCGGGCATCGTCAGGCGCAGGGTGGCCGCGCGCCCGTTCACCATCTCCTTGAGTACCCGCAGGAACCTCAGCAGCAAGGCGTCCAGGTCGTGGAGCTGGTTGATGCCGGCGGCCACGTCGTAGAGGATGTTGAGGGAGGCGGTCTTCTGCGCGAGCCGCATGGTCTGGCGGGCCACCCGGTCATCCATGTCCTCGTAGAGGCCGGCGAGTTCTTCGCGGAGGCTATCGAGATCCCGCGCGATGCCCCCCAGAATGCCCGCCTGTTCCACCGACAGGGCGGTCGCGCCCTCGCCCTGGGAGAGCCGACCCAGGTAGCCCTCCAGACTCAGCAGGGGCGACAGGATCTGGCGGCCCAACCGCACGGCAGCGATCACCATGCCTACCAGGGCGACCGCCAGGGCCCCCAAGAGACCGACTCCCAGGGGGAGACCCGCGGCCGATTCGCCCAGATTCCAGAGTGCGAGCCCCAGGGCCGCTACCAGTCCGCCCCCCATCCAGGCCAGCGGGCCCAGGAGGCCCCCATCGGCGAGGAGCTGGGAGACCCGGGTGCGCGGCTGGAGCTCCTGGCGCCCCTCACAGGGGCGCTTGCGCGGACTGGGACCTGGTGTCATGGGGGCAATTCTACCCCCGCACGGGCAAGGAGCCGCCGGGGGAGGGAGGGGCCTCCCCGCGCTCCTGCTGCTGGAGGTCCCACATGCGCCGGTAGACCCCCCCAAGGGCGATGAGCTCCAGGTGGCTGCCCGCCTCGATGATGCGGCCGGCCTCCATGACCAGGATCCGATCGGCATCCACCACGGTGGAGAGGCGGTGGGCGATCACCAGGGTGGTGTGGTGCTCGGCCACCTCCGCGAGGGTCTGCTGGATGGCCTGCTCGGTGCGGGTGTCCAGCGAGGAGGTGGCCTCGTCGAAGATGAGGATGCGGGGGCGCTTGAGGATGGCCCGGGCGATGGCCACCCGCTGCTTCTCCCCGCCGGAGAGCTTGAGCCCCCGCTCGCCCACCAGCGTCTCCCACCCCTGGGGCAAGGACTCGACGAAGGCGCGAATATGGGCCATCGCGGAGGCGCGCTCCACCTCAACACGGCTCGCCTGGGGCCGGCCGTAGGCGATGTTGTAGTAGAGGCTGTCGTTAAAGAGCACCGTGTCCTGGGGCACGATACCGATCTGGGCCCGCAGGCTGTCCTGGGTCAGGTCGCGGAGGTCCTGCCCATCGATGAGGATGCGCCCGCCGGTCACCTCGTAGAAGCGGAACAGGAGCCGCGCCAGGGTGGACTTGCCCGCCCCGCTGTGGCCCACCACCGCGACCTTCTGCCCCGCGCCGATCACGAAGCTCACCTGGTGCAGGATCGGCCGCTCCGGCTGATAGCTGAAGTCCACGGCCTCGAAGCGCACCTCGCCGGTGGTGAGCACCAGGGGTCGGGCGTCGGCCCGGTCGGTAATCTCCGGGGGGCGCTCCAGGAGCTTGAGCACCAGGTCCATGTCGGCGAGGGAGTACTTGATCTGGCGGTAGACGATGCCGAGGAAGTTGAGCGGGATGAAGAGCTGGAGCAGCAGGGCGTTCACCAGCACCAGGTCCCCCAGGGTCAGGGTCCCCGCCACCACCGCATCCGCGGCGAAGAACAGGATCAGGGTGACCCCAAGCGCGATGATGGCCCCCTGGCCGAAGTTCAGGAGCGACATGGAGGTCTGGCTCTTCACCGCCATGTCCTCCCAGGCCTCCAGGGTGGTGTCGTAGCGCCCCAGCTCCAGCCGCTCGTTGCCGAAGTACTTCACCGTCTCATAGTTGATCAGGCTGTCGAAGGCCAGCTTGTTCGCCTCCGAGTCCAGGCGGTTCATCTGGTGGCGGAAGTCCATGCGCCACTCGGTGATGGCGAAGGTGAACACCGCGTACACCCCCACCGCGGCGAAGGTCACTAAGGCGAAAACCGGCGGATAGCGACCCATGAGGATCGCCGCCACCAGGGCCAGCTCCACCAGGATCGGCAGGATGCTGAACACCAGGTAGTTGAGGATGGAACTCACCGAGCGGGTGCCCCGCTCCAGGTCCCGACTCAGGGCCCCGGTGGGGCGCTCCAGGTGATAGCGCAGGGAGAGCTGGTGCAGATGGGCCAGCACCCGGGTGGAGAGCCGCCGCATGGCACGATGACGCACCCGGGCGAACACCGCGTCGCGCAGCTCGCTGAACAGGGCATTGCCGAGCTTCAGGGCCCCGTAGGCCAGCAGCAGGGCTGCGGGGAACACCAAGGGGCCCTGGTTGGCCGCACCCAGCCCATCCACGATGGCCTTGAGCAGCAGGGGCACCCCCACGTTGGCCAGCTTGGCCAGCACCAGGGAGATCAGCGCCACCAGGGCGCGGCCGCGGAACTCCCACAGCAGGGGCAGCAGGTTGCGCAGGTTGTGCAGATCGCGCCGGTCGCGGTGGACCCGCTCGGTGGCTTGGTGGTCTTGCATGCTAGACTGGAAACACAACCCCTCGGGGGACGTTCGGCAGCAAAGCTTTCATTGTCCCACACCCACCCTAGCTGACCAGCCCGATGGACGAGGATCTCCGCGATTGCAGCCTCTCCCAGCCCTACGCCCTGCAGGTGCTCGGCGACAGCATGGCGCCCGAGTTTCCCGACCTGTGCGTCGTGATCATCGAGCCCAGGCAGCGGGCCCTCAGCGGTATGTACGTCTTCGCCGAGGTGGAGGGGACGCGCTGGTTCCGCCAGTATCGGCGGGATGCCGAGGGCCAGGAATGGCTGGTGGCCCTCAACGACCTCTACCCTGCTATCGCGTTGCGCGGCCTGGAGTGGCGGGTGCTGGGGATCATCCGCCAGCGGAACATCCGCCGGGCGGTCAAGCACTATCGCTACGAGCCCCTGGACTAGCCCGTTGGGGCCAGCCCCCACCGCTAGGCGCTTCCGCGGCTTTTCATTAGACTTGCGGCTGCCACGCGGCGCCGGGTGGCGCCGGTCGTTTCCGTCCCCTCACTTGGAGATCTGTAGATGCACAAGCTCGCCATCGCCCTCTCCACCCTCGCCCTCCTGGCCGGCTGCGCCAGCGAACAGAAGACCAACGCCGACAACGTCGCCGAGGCCAAGGGGATCATCAAGGAGTTCTTCGGTAACCTCAAGGGTGAGCTGGAGAAGGCCATGCAGGCGGGCGGCCCCACCCAAGCCATCCTTACCTGCAAAGGGCGAGCCCCGATCATCGCGGACGAGTCCTCGAAGAAGTCCGGCTGGGATGTGGGCCGCACCAGCCTAAAGCTGCGCAGCCCCGCCAATGCGCCCGACCCCTGGGAGCGCCAGGTCCTCGAGCAATTCGCGGCGCGCAAGGCCAAGGGTGAGGACCTCGCCAACATGGACTACTCGGAGGTGGTCACCGAGAACGGCAAGAAGACCTTCCGCTACATGAAGGCCATCCCGGTACAGGATCTGTGCATCACCTGTCACGGGACCAATCTCAAGCCCGATGTGGTGGCATCCCTCAAGAAGCTCTACCCCACCGACCAGGCCACCGGCTACAAGGTAGGCGATCTGCGCGGGGCCTTCAGCCTCAGCAAGAACCTCTGAGCGGCCCTCCCAGAACCCAAATAACTTGGTCCCTCCCCCCCGCGCGGGGGAGGGCCGGGTCTGAGGCCCTCTGACCCAGGGTCCCGACCGTCCGCGATCCCTGGCTCCAAGAGGAGCCCCGAGCTGCCGCCCCCTCCCGGGGCACCCCCCTGACGATGCCTTGTGAAACCCCCGGCGGATCGGGACAATAGCCCAGCGCCCACCCCACGCCTTCGCGCCGCCCAGGCACCCGCCCAGCACCGACCATGGAGCATTTCGACCACCTCATCATCGGCGCTGGCGTCAGCGGCCTGGGGATGGCCCACTTCTCGCTTCGCCGCGGGCTGCGCACCCTGGTGCTGGAGCGCAGTGACCGCCCCGGCGGCTGCATCCGCTCCCAAGCCTTCCCCGAGGCCAATGGCTTCTGGGCGGAGCTGGGGGCCCATACGGGCTACAACAGCTACGGCCACCTGCTAGACATCCTCCAAGAGCTCGGGCTCTCGGGTGCCCTCACCGCCAAGCAGAAGCTGCGCTACTCCCTGCTGGTAGGGGAGGGGGTACACTCACTCCTCTCCCGCGTGCACCCCCTGGAGCTTTTGGTGTCCCTGCCGCGGTTGCCCTTCACCCCCAAGGCGGGCCGGAGTGTCGAGGACTTCTACTCGCGGGTGCTCGGCCAGCGCAACTACCGGGACCTCTTCAGCCACGCCTTCGATGCGGTGATTTGCCAGGGCGCCGCGGGATTCCCGGCGGAGCTGCTGTTCCGCAAGAAACCGCGCCGCAAGGGGGTGATGCGGAGCTTCACCCTGCCCGGTGGGCTGGAGGACCTGGTGCGGGTGCTGGTCCGACAGGGGGGTCTCGGGTTGCGGCTAGGTCAAAGGGTCACGGGGATCCGGCGCGTAAATGGGGAATTCGCCGTCTCCCTGGCCGGTCAGGTCGAGATCCGCACCCGCTACCTGACCCTGGCCGTGCCACCCGACCAGGCCCTGGCCCTGCTCCCGGAGGGGTTCGAGGGGGCCCGTGTGGCCCTGGCCGCCATCCCCATGGCGGAGATCGACTCCATCGCCGTCGCGGTGCCCTCCGAGGCCGTCAAGCTGCCACCCATGGCGGGGCTGATCGGGGTAGACCAGGCCCTGCTCTCGGTGGTCTCCCGGGATTATCTACCCGATGCGGACTACCGAGGCTTCACCTTCCACTATCGGCGCACCGGCGAGGACCCCAGCGCCCGCCTGGGGTATATCACCCGGGTGCTGGGGGTGACTGAGGCGGACCTCGCGGGGATCATGGAGACGACCAACCGCCTCCCGGCCCTGCGCGCGGGCCACGCCCCCCTGGTGGAGGCACTGGATGGGGCCCTCGCGGGCTCACCCCTCGCCCTCACCGGCAATTACTTCAACGGACTATCCCTGGAGGACTGCCTGACCCGCTCCGCCTCGGAGATGGAACGGCTGGCCGCCATCTAAGTGTTTTTTCGGAGGACCATCCCCATGCGCACCCTCGGCACCGCCCTACTCGGCCTCCTCATCGCCAGCCCAGTGCTCGGGGAAGAGATCGGCACCGTGAGCACCCGCTTCCAGTGGCTCGGGCCCAACGACAAGATCGTGGTGGAGGCCTTCGACGACCCCGAGGTCGGAGGGGTCGCCTGCTATCTGAGCCGGGCCAAGACCGGCGGCATCTCGGGCGCCGTCGGGGTGGCGGAGGACACCTCGGATGCCTCCATCGCCTGCCGGCAGGTAGGACGCATCGACCTGCCCGATACGATACGCAGCGGCAAGGCCAACGGGGACGAGGTGTTCAAGAAGCGCACCTCCCTGGTCTTCAAGACCATGCAGGTGGTGCGGTTCTACGATCCCAAGCGCAACGTGCTCATCTACCTCACCTATAGCGACCGGGTGATCGAGGGCTCGCCCCAGAACAGCATCTCGGTGGTCCCCATCCTGCCCTGGGTGGCACCGCCGGCGGCCAAATAACCTCCGGGGCGCTCTGCGCTGCTCGCGGCTGAAGTCAGGGCCACGGGGTGCGATACGGGGCAGCCGTATTGAACCGAAAGGGTCTTGCAGAAACTCGGGACAATTGCGCTATTGACGAAGCAATCCGTACGTCGCTTCGCTATTGCACCTACAGAGGCTTTCGGCCGCACACTAGTTGACTAGTTGCAATGACAAGCGAAGATACGTGCGCTTGGCGGCATGCCAAGGGTCGCGCGG
>CAZFHV010000121.1:0-10519 GCA_964519095.1 uncultured Chromatiaceae bacterium
GTTATATCATGTCCTTTCTAGTAGTTTATCGTAATTTTCTGATGCGTTGGCCCTGCCACCGTGTAGGTCTGGTGGTTGCCCGGGCGGCGTACGTCCGGGAATTGCTCGAATGCGGCTCGTATCGACGTGTTCAGCTTTTCAGTAGTCAGCAACGAAACGCATGAAGAATAGTTGGATGGCATCTCGTGCTAATGTTGCTTATGAGAATCCCATCTTAACTGTCAGGTCTTAAATTTGGAACTGCTGGTTGGGGGTGAGCGGGCGGGGAGCCCGGGGTTTCTTGACGCTTCAGGGGTCCACCCGGAGAATGGCGGCCCACATCGGCCTAGGGGCCTGATCTCCGGAGCTTTCATGGTCAGTCAAGCAGCCCGCGGCGTGGGGGCGCAGCGGACGGCGGGGGGTACGCGTTCGCCCGCCGGCGCGTCGGGACCGGGCCCAGCGGGCGCCGGGGGCGGGGATATCCTGGTGCGGGTGCGGGGCCTGTCCTTCCGGCGGGGGGATCGGGTCATCTTCGACCAGGTGGATCTCGACATCCGCCGGCGGGAGATCACCGCCATCATGGGCCCCAGCGGCACCGGCAAGACCACGCTCCTCAAGCTGATCAGCGGCCAGCTCCGCCCGGATGGGGGCTCCATCGAGGTGGACGGGTTGGACGTCCATCGCCTGGGCCGCGGCGAGCTCTATCGGCTGCGCACCCGCATGGGGATGCTGTTCCAGACCGGTGCCCTGCTCACGGATCTCGACGTCTTCGAGAACGTGGCCTACCCCCTGCGGGAGCATACCCGCCTGACCGAGTCCATGATCCGCAAGCTCGTGCTCCTGAAGCTGGAGGCGGTGGGGCTGCGGGGCGCGGCCCGGCTGATGCCGAGCGAGCTCTCGGGGGGGATGGCGCGCCGGGTGGCGCTCGCCCGGGCGGTGGCTCTCGATCCCATGATGATCCTCTACGACGAGCCCTTCACCGGCCAGGACCCCATCTCGATGGGGGTGCTGGTGCAGCTCATCCGGCAGCTCAACGACGCCAGCGGCCTGACCAGCCTGGTGGTCTCCCACGACGTGCGCGAGACCGCCTCCATCGCGGACCGCATCTACATCATCGCCAACGGCCGGGTGATGGCCCGGGGGACTCCCGCGGAGGTGATGGACTCGCCCCTGCCCTGGGTGAATCAGTTCGTGCAGGGGCTGCCCGATGGTCCGGTCCATTTCCACTATCCGGCCCCTGGTCTCGCCCAGGACCTGTTCGTCTGAGCCATGCTGGACGCCCTCGCCCGCTTGGGTCGCATCGGACTCGGCCTGCTGGAGCGCCTCGGCCGCGGGCACCTGCTGTTGCTCGGCATCCTGGGCGGTACCGGGAGCCTACTGCGGCGACCCCGCCTGCTGGTACAGCAGACCTGGAGCATTGGCGTGCTCTCGACCCTCATCATCAACGTCTCCGCCCTCTTCGTGGGCATGGTGCTGGGGTTGCAGGGCTACTATGTGCTCTCCCAGTTCGGCGCGGCCCAAAGCCTCGGGGTCATGGTGGCCGCCTCGCTGGTCCGGGAGCTGGGGCCGGTAGTCACCGCCCTGCTGTTCGCCGGCCGGGCGGGCTCGGCCCTCACCGCCGAGATCGGGCTCATGAAGGCCACCGAGCAGCTCTCGGGGCTGGAGATGATGGCGGTGGACCCGGTCAAGCGCATCCTCACCCCCCGTTTCTACGGCGGGTTCCTCGCCATGCCCATGCTCGCCGCCATGTTCAGCGCCGTGGGGGTGCTTGGGGGCTACTTCGTGGGGGTGGGTCTGCTGGGGGTGGACGACGGGGCCTTCTGGAGCCAGATGCAGGCCAAGATCGACCTCCACGAGGACGTCTACAATGGGGTGATCAAGAGCCTGGTGTTCGGTGTGGTGTGCACCTGGATCGCCCTCTTTCAGGGGTATGATGCGACGCCCACCTCCGAGGGGGTGAGCCGCGCGACCACCCGCACGGTGGTGCACTCGGCCCTGGCGGTCCTGGGGCTGGACTTCATCCTGACCGCGCTCATGTTTGGAGACTGAACCATGTCGCGCACGCGCGCACTCGAGATCGGCGTGGGGGCCTTCATGGCCGCCGGTATCGTTGCCCTGTTCTTCATCGCCATGCAGGTGAGCAACCTCAGCGCCACCACCACCGGCGAGGGCTATGCGATCAGGGCGCGCTTCGACAACATCGGCAGCCTCAAGGTGCGCTCCCCGGTGAGCATGGCTGGGGTGCGCATCGGCAGGGTGGTGGACATCGGTTTCGACCCCAAGACCTACGAGGCCCTGGTAACCCTGCACATCGAGTCCCGCTACGACCGCATCCCCGACGACACCTTCGCCAACATCTACACGGCGGGGCTCCTCGGGGAGCAGTACATCGGGCTGGATCCCGGGGGCAGCGACCGCTTCCTCAAGGGGGGCGATGAGATCCAGCACACCCAGTCGGCCATGGTACTCGAGCAGTTGATCGGGCAGTTCCTGTTCAAGAAGGCCGAGGAGCAGGGCAAGTGAAGGGCTGGTTCGCACTCTCTCAAAGAGCCGGAGGAGCAGGGCAAGTGAAGGGCTGGTTCGCGCTCTCTCAAAGAGCCGGAGGAGCAGGGCAAGTGAAGGGCTGGCTGGGACTCTTGTTCGCGGGCCTCCTGGGGCTGGCGAGCCCCGGCTGGGCGGCGGAGGACGCGGCCACGGCCCTGGTGCGCCAGACCAGCGAGCGCATGCTCTCCACCCTCAAGGCGCGCCGCGCCGAGGTCGCCCGCCAGCCCGAGCTCATCTATCGGCTGGTGGGGGAGATCGTGGTCCCCCACTTCGATTTCCAGCGCATCACCCAGGCGGCGTTGGGTCGGCACTGGGGGCAGGCGACCCCGGCGCAGCAACGGGGCCTCACCGAAGCCTTCCAGCAGATCCTGGTGCGCACCTACGCCAAGGCCCTGCTGAATTACTCCGGGCAGGAGATCCTCTATCTGCCCCTGCGGCCAGGCCGCGATGCCGGGGACGTGACCGTCGCCACCCAGGTGCAGGAGGCGGGGGCACCTCCGGTCCCCATCAACTATCGGCTCTATCTCAAGGACGGCGCCTGGAAGGTCTACGACGTCATCATCGACAACGTCAGCCTCATCGCCAACTACCGCAGCAGCTTCGCCAACCGCATCCGAACCGAGGGGATCGAGGGCCTGATCCAATCCCTCAACGAGATGAACCGTGGGGGGAAGGATTGAGCGCCGCCTCCATCGAGCCCGCGGCGGACGGGAGCCTGCGGGTCTGCGGGGAGTTGGACTTCCCCTCCGTGGTGGCCCTGTGCGAGGCCGGTATCGCCCTGTTCCGGGATCGGTCACCCCTTACCATCGACTTGGGCGGGGTGGAACGGGCCAACAGTGCCGGGCTGGTATTGCTGCTGGAATGGCTGCAGTGGGCGCGGCGAGCCAAACGGGACCTGCGATTCCTCAATCTCCCGCCCCCCCTGGTGGCCATCGCCCGCTTTACCAATGCCGACGAGCTACTCGGCGCCACTTGAGTCGGCCAACCTCGCCGGGGCTGACTTTCCCCATCCCTTGAACCCCTTCGCACGCGATCATGGATAAGCTCTACATCAGTGGCGGGGCACGGCTCCGCGGGGAGATCCGCATCTCCGGCGCCAAGAACGCCGCGCTCCCCATCTTGGCCGCCACACTGCTCTCCGAGGAGCGGGTGCGGGTGGCCAACGTCCCCCACCTGCGGGACATCACCACCACCCTAGCGCTCCTCGGCCACCTGGGGGCTCGGGTGCTGGTCAACGAGCGGATGGAGGTAGAGGTGGACGCCAGCGGCCTGGTGACCCAGTGTGCCCCCTACGAGCTGGTGAAGACCATGAGGGCCTCCATCCTGGTGCTGGGGCCCCTGCTGGCGCGCTTCGGCCATGCGGAAGTCTCCCTGCCGGGGGGCTGTGCCATCGGTTCCCGCCCGGTCAACCTGCACATCGACGGGTTGCGGGCGATGGGGGCCGACATCCAGGTGGATCATGGCTACATCCGCGCCCGGGCGGATCGGTTGCGCGGGGTGCACCTGGTGATGGAGCTGGTCACGGTCACCGGCACCGAGAACCTGATGATGGCGGCGACCCTGGCGGAAGGTGAGACCCTGATCGAGAACGCGGCCTGCGAGCCCGAGGTGGTGGACTTGGCCGAGTGCCTCAATCGCATGGGGGCACGGATCCGGGGTGCGGGGACCGACACCCTCCACGTCGAGGGGGTGGAGCGGCTGCACGGGGCGGACCACCCGGTGCTCCCCGATCGCATCGAGACCGGCACCTATCTGGTGGCGGCCGCCATGACCGGTGGCCAGGTACGGCTGCGCGACACCCGCCCGGAGCTGCTGGAAGCGGTGCTGCTGAAGCTCCAGGAGGCGGGGGCGGAGATCCACTGCGGCGCCAATTGGATCGAGCTGCAGATGCAGGGGCGCCGGCCCCGCGCGGTGGACGTGCACACCGCCCCCTACCCGGCCTTCCCCACCGACATGCAGGCCCAGTTTACCGCCCTGAACAGCATCGCCGAGGGGGTGGGCATGATCTCCGAGACCGTCTTCGAGAACCGCTTCATGCACGTGCAAGAGCTGCAGCGCATGGGGGCCAACATCCGGCTGGAGGGCAACGTGGCCATCTGCCGGGGTGTGCCCCAGCTCACCGCCGCGCCGGTGATGGCCACGGACCTGCGGGCCTCCGCAAGCCTGGTCCTCGCCGGCTTGGTCGCCGAGGGCGAGACGGTGGTCGATCGCATCTATCACATCGATCGCGGTTACGACAACATCGAGGAAAAGCTCGGCGCCCTGGGCGCCAGCATCCGCCGCGGCAATCAGTGAGGGGCGACCAGCGGGTGTCCACTCCCCTGACCGTCGCCCTCTCCAAGGGCCGCATCTACCAGCAGGCCCTCCCCCTGCTGGCCGACGCGGGAATCGTCCCCGCGGAGGACCCGGAGCAGAGCCGCAAGCTGGTGCTCCCCACCAATCGCCCCGAGGTGGCGCTGATCATCGTGCGGGCGAGCGACGTACCCACCTACGTGGAGTATGGGGCGGCGGACCTGGGGGTGGCCGGCAAGGACGTGCTGCTCGAGCACGGGGGGGCGGGGCTCTATGAGCCCCTGGACCTGCGTATCGGCCGTTGTCGCCTGATGGTGGCTGGGGTCCCCGGGGCGCTGGGGGTCCAGAGGCGGCTGCGTGTTGCCACCAAGTACGTGCGCAGCACCGAGCGCCACTTCGCCGCCCAGGGCAAGCAGGTGGAGGTCATCAAGCTCTATGGCTCCATGGAGCTCGCGCCCCTGGTGGGCCTTGCGGATCGCATCGTCGACCTGGTGGAGAGCGGCAACACCCTACAGGCCAACGGGCTCATCCCCCTGGAGCATATCGCGGACATCAGCTCCCGGCTGGTGGTCAACAAGGCGGCCTGGAAGATGAAGCACGCCGCGGTGGTGGACCTGCTCGCGGCCCTGCGCCGGGCGGTTGCCCGGGTCCATCCCCAGGAAACCCTTGCGCCTTCTCCTTAGCCCAGAGACAGACCCATGCCAGCGCTCCGAGAGTTCTCCACCCGCGCCCCGGACTTCGATCAGCAACTGGCCAAGCTCCTGGCCTGGGAGGCGGTGGCGGACGAGGGCGTCCAGAGGGCGGTGGCGGAGATCATCCGCGCCATCCGCACCCAGGGGGACGGGGCGCTGCTCGAGCTGACCCGCCGTTTCGACGGCTGGAGCCCAGTGCAGGCCGAGGATCTGGAGATCCCCCCTGAGCGTCTGGAGCGGGCCTGGGCGGGTCTGCCCTCGGCGGAGCGGGCGGCCCTCGAGCGGGCGGCGGAGCGGATCCGCGCCTACGCGGAGCGGCAGCGGCTGGAGTCCTGGTCCTACACCGAATCCGACGGTACCCTGCTGGGTCAGCAGGTGACCCCGCTCGATCGGGTCGGACTCTATGTTCCGGGCGGCAAGGCCGCCTATCCCTCCTCGGTGCTCATGAACGCCATCCCCGCCAAGGTGGCGGGGGTGGGGGAGCTCTTGATGGTGGTGCCCACCCCCCGGGGTGAGTCCAACCAGCTGGTACTCGCGGCGGCCCGGGTTGCGGGGGTCGATCGGGTGTTCGCCATCGGCGGTGCCCAAGGGGTCGCCGCCCTGGCCTTTGGCACCGGGTCGATCCCGGCGGTGGACAAGATCGTGGGGCCCGGCAACATCTACGTGGCTGCGGCCAAGCGGGCCCTGTTCGGCCAGGTGGGGATCGACATGGTGGCCGGCCCCTCGGAGATCCTGATCCTGTGCGACGGCACCACCGACCCGGACTGGATCGCCATGGACCTCTTCTCCCAGGCGGAGCACGACGAGGACGCCCAGGCGATCCTGGTCTGCCCCGACGGGTCCTACCTCGCCCGGGTGCGGGAGAGCATCGAGCGGCTGCTGCCGACCCTGGAGCGACGCGAGATCATCGCCGCGGCCCTCAGGACCCGGGGGGCCCTGATCCAGACCCGCGACCTCGCCGAGGCGGTCGCGGTGGCCAATCGGGTGGCCCCCGAGCACCTGGAGCTCTCCGTCGCCGAGCCCGAGGCCCTGGTGGGCGCCATTCGCCACGCGGGGGCGATCTTCCTCGGCCGTTACACCGCCGAGGCCCTGGGCGACTACTGCGCCGGTCCCAACCACGTCCTGCCCACCTCGGGCACGGCGCGCTTCTCCTCGCCGCTGGGTGTCTACGACTTCCAGAAGCGCTCCAGCCTGATCCGGGCCTCCCGAAGCGGTGCCGCTGAGCTGGCCCGCACCGCCTCGGTGCTGGCGCGCGGCGAGGGCCTCACCGCCCACGCCCGCTCCGCCGAGTTCCGGGGCGATGCCAGCCCCAGGGAGTCCTGACCCGCATGGCCGACCCCTCGCCTTCGATCGGGCGCTGGGTGCGCCCCGAGATCCGCTCCATCGGGGCCTATCAGGTCCCGGATGCGCGGGGGCTGATCAAGCTCGATGCCATGGAGAACCCCTACCCCTGGCCCGAGGCCCTGCGCCAGGCCTGGATGGAGGTCCTCCGGGATCTGCCCCTGAACCGCTACCCGGACCCGCGTGCCGAGGATCTGACCCAGTCCCTGCGAGAGGCGTTCGCCATCCCGCCGGAGAGGGGGCTTCTGCTCGGCAACGGCTCCGACGAGCTGATCCAGATGCTGGCCCTCGCCCTGGCCGGGCCGGGGCGGACCCTGGTCTCGGTGGACCCGGGTTTCGTCATGTACCGGATGATCGCCCTCTTCGCCGGGCTGGACTATGTGGGGGTGCCCCTGGGGGCCGATGACTTCTCCCTGGACCTGCCGGGGCTGCTCGGGGCCATCGAGCGCCATCGGCCGGCCCTGGTCTTTCTGGCCTACCCCAACAACCCTACCGGCAACCTCTTCCCCGCGGAGGCCATCGAGCAGGTGGTCCAGGCGGCGCCGGGACTGGTGGTGGTGGACGAGGCCTATGCCCCCTTTACAGACCAGAGCTTCCTGCCCCGTGCGGGGATGCCCGAGCGGCTGCTGGTGATGCGCACCCTCTCCAAGATGGGCCTGGCGGGGCTGCGGCTCGGCTATCTGGTGGGGGCCGAGTCCTGGCTGCGGGAGCTGGACAAGGTGCGCCTGCCCTACAACGTCAACGTCCTCACCCAAGCCAGCGCGGCCTTCGCCCTGCGGCATCGCGCGGTCCTCGACGGTCAGACCCAGGCGATCCGCCGGGAGCGCGAGGGCCTGTTCCAAGCGCTGCAAGGGCTGGAAGGGGTCCAACCCTATCCCAGCGAGGCGAATTTCATCCTCTTGCGGGTCGGCTCGGGCCGGGCGCGGGGGCTCTTCGAGGGGCTCAAGGCCCGCGGGGTGCTGGTGAAGTGCCTCGATGGCAGCCATCCCCTGCTGGCCGACTGTCTGCGGGTGACGGTGGGGCTCCCCGAGGAGAACGCGGCCTTCCTGAAGGCGCTGGGGGCGCTCCTCTGAGTCCCTTGAAAACGCAGGGCCCCGGCGGGTAACCGCCGGGGCCCTGGGTGAGGCGAATCCCGGAAGGACCCGGGGGCCGGGGACTTAGCTGCTCCGCTCGCTAAGCCACCGGGCGATGGCGGGGGTTACCTCTTTCTGGGCCTTGCCGCTCACGTAGATGCCGATGTGCCCACCGGGGAAGGTGACCTCCGAGTAGTCCTTGCTGGAGACCAGGCCCTTGAGGACGCGGGAGGCATCCGGCGGAACCAGGTGGTCCTGCAGGGCGTAGACGTTGAGGACGGGGCAGCTGATGTTGCCCAGGTCGACCCGGCGCTCGCCGAGGCGCACCTCGCCCTTCATCAGCCGGTTCTCTTGGAAGAAGTCCTTGGCGAACTGGCGGAAGGTCTCCCCCGCCTGGTCCGGGCTGTCGAAGATCCACTTCTCCATGCGCAGGAAGTTCTTCACTTTGTCTGCGTCGTCGAGCAAGTCCACCATGTTGATGTACTTCTGCCCGGTCAGGCTGAAGGGCTTGAGGGAGAGGAAGGTCCAGTTGAGGATCTCGCCGGGGACGTTGCCCATGGTGTCCACGATGAGGTCCACGTCCATGTGCTGCACCCACTTGCTGAGCAGGTTGTCCGGGGTCTTGAAGTCCACCGGGGTCACCATGACCACCAGGTTGCGGATCTTCTCCTGGTGCAGCGAGGTGTAGCAGAGGCTGAAGGCACCGCCCTGGCAGATGCCGAGCAGGTTGATCTGATCCAGTCCGTGGCGCTTGCGGATCACATCGACACAGCGGTCGATGTAGCCATTGATGTAGTCATGGAGGGTCAGGGAGCGGTCGGCGTGATCCGGGTAGCCCCAGTCGATCAGGTAGACGTCCTGACCGTTCTCCAGCAGGGTGCGGATGGTGGAGCGGTCCTCCTGAAGGTCCGCCATGTAAGGGCGGTTGACCAGGGCATACACCACCAGCACGGGCACCGGGTTTTGCTGGACCTTCTTCGGTGACTGGTAGCGGTAGAGGACCAGCTTGTCCTCCCGATAGACCGGCTCCCTGGGGGTGACGCCGGTGGTGATCTCGCTCGCATGGAGCAGGGTCTCGACGCCTTTACCCAGCTTGCTGCTGAAGTCCAGCATCTCGTCGCTCAGCTTCTCGGGCCGAATCTGAATAGGTAGCACGGTGTGATCTCCTCGTGACGATGACGGGGGCTAGGTGCCGTCAGGCTTTGGTGGATTCGGAGGCCTCGGACTCGCGGGTCTCTCCGCTCTTGCGGCGCGGGGCCGGGGCCTTCTTGGTGATGACCCGGGCGTACTCGGCACCGCTCGCGGCGCCTCCTTCCCCCTGGCCGGCGAACTGCTCCAAGAGGGCGTCGAGGTCGCGACGCAGTGCCTTGTTCTCGCGGCGGGTCTCCTGGAGGCGATCCTGGACGGTACGCAGCTCCGCACGGGTGGGCATGTTCAGGGAGCCCAGGTACTCATCGACGATACTGCTCAGGCGATGCTTGAAGGCCATGAGGGAATTGATCATCGCACCGTGCACCTCGGCGTATTGCTCGGTGGCGACCTCTTCCCCGTAGACCGCCTCGCAGGCGTCCACCCAGACGTCGTAGAGCACCCGCGTCGAATCGATGGGCTTGCCTTCCTGGAACTTCTTCAACACCACCTCGCGCATGCGCTCCACCGCCTTGAGCCCCATGCCCGAGAAGAACTGGCTGTAGTTGTGCACGGCGCGCTGGTAGTCGAGTCCCCGGCGCATCAGGTCCTGATATTGGGCCTGCTCCTCGCGGGTGTAGCCGAGGCCCGGGGCAGCGAGGAAGCGATGGAGGTTCTCGCGCACCTCATCGTGGGAGACGTTGCGCAGCATGTCGCCCGGCAGCAACGACATCGAGGAGGCCAAGCGCTGCCAGTTGTCGAAGGGCAGCTCCCAGAAGGCCATCAGGCGGTGGGCGGCCTCGTTCTCGGCGTCCACCTCACCGCGGAACATCTTCTGCATGTCCGTGAAGGTCTTGTTGAGGTTCCCCGCCCACTCGCTGCCGGTGGCGAACTTCAGATCAACGTTGCGGACGAGATCATCGGCGATGCGGAAGAACCCCTTGCCCTGGTCCATGACCTTGCTCATGAACTCACCCGCGGGTCCGGGTAGGGCGGGGGCCACCGCCTTCCACCAGTGATCGAGGGCCTGCTCCCAGGCGCTCTCGGTAGAGGCTTCGAGGCCGAGGGCCTTGCGGCTCATGTCGGTCCAGGTCTCCCAGTACTTTTGCTGGGTTTCCAGCCAGTCTTTGGTCCAGAGGCCAGTTTCGCTCATGGGTGGTTCCTATTGGTGGTTGAGTGCAAAAGGAAAGCTAGCACGGAAATTTGTGCACTGCAACAATTTCCGGTCTCGTTGACCAGCTTACGCCTGGCGAGGCGGTCCCCGGCGTTGTGTGGCGGAATGCCAATCCCTCTGTTACCCTTCGCAGCGCGCACAGGCGCCTTCCTATATAACCCACCAAAGAAGGGTCCGTAAACCATGGCAGAGAACGTAGTGATCGTGGCCGCTGGTCGCACGGCGATCGGCAGCTTTATGGGGGGGCTGGCCGGGTTGCCCGCTTCCCAGCTCGGTATCACGGTGATCAAGGGTCT
>CAZFHV010000122.1:0-10482 GCA_964519095.1 uncultured Chromatiaceae bacterium
GCGTCGGGAAGGGATTTGTCTGCAACGCCAGCGCTCTTGGTGCGTCAGTACCGACTGGCACGTTCCGCTTCTCGCACCGGCGCAGTACGTGAGCCCGCCAACTCAGACAACTTGGCTCTTTGCTCGTCGCTCAGCACCAATGCCGCTCGCCCACTTGTCCGTCCCATGATCTCCTCCATCGCCGAATGGTATGAGGATCATGACGACTGCTGGTATTCTCGTAAATATATTAACGGAACGATCTACTACTAGGGTTGTGCTGGGAGCGTAGATGCAGTCGGCCTCCCGTTTGTCTCGGGTGCTGCGATGGGCACGCCGCAGCTCAACTTGGGCTTGTGGTGAGAGGCTGTAGTCGATTATAGCCGATACCATACACTAAGGATCAGCCTGTTACACAGGTGTCCTCACAAGAAATCTCAAATGAGAGGGGTAATCTTGGGGCTTCAGCGCGCCCTTCCCTCCTGCGTCGCCTGCGCCTGCTGGTCCGCGTGGTAGGAGGAGCGCACCAGGGCCCCGCTGGCCACGTTGCGAAACCCCAGCCCCTCGCCCACTCCGCGCAGGGCCTCGAACTCCTCGGGGGTCCAGTAGCGACTGACGGGGAGGTGGGCGCGACTGGGCTGCAGGTATTGCCCCAGGGTGAGCATCTCACAGCCCGCCGCCCGCAGGTCCCCCATCACCGCCTCGACCTCCGCGCGGGTCTCCCCCAGGCCCAGCATCAGGCCCGACTTGGTGGGCACCCCCGGGTGGATCTCCCGGAAGGCCGCCAGCAGCTCCAGGGATTCCTGGTAGTCGGCCCCCGGTCGGACCTGGCGGTAGAGCCGTGGCACGGTTTCGAGGTTGTGGTTGAAGACGTCCGGCACCCCCTCGCCTCGGAACTGGGCCAGGGCCAGGTCCCGGCGGCCACGGAAGTCCGGTACCAGCACCTCCAGGCGCAGGGTCGGGCTATGACGCCGAACGGCGCGGATACAGGCGGCGAAGTGCCCTGCCCCACCATCCCGGAGGTCGTCCCGATCCACCGAGGTGATGACCACGTAGCGCAGCCCCAGGGCGGCGATGGCCTGGGCCAACTGCTCGGGCTCCTGGGGATCGGGTAGCTTGGGCCGGCCATGGGCCACGTCGCAGAAGGGGCAGCGGCGGGTACAGATATCCCCCAGGATCATGAAGGTGGCGGTACCCCGGGAGAAGCACTCACCCAGGTTGGGGCAGAGGGCCTCCTCGCACACGCTGGAGAGGCCCCGCTCCCGCAGCAGGCGCTTCACCCGGGTCACCCCTGCCCCGCTCGGGGCGCGCACGCGGATCCAATCGGGCTTGGGGGGAAGTGCCGGCGCCGGCTCCACCTTGACCGGGATTCGAGCGAGCTTGTCCTCGCCCCGTTGGTGGGTCTGGGGCTGGGAGCGGGAGGGCGAGTCGAGATCCGTCAACGTGACCATGGGGTGCGACCCTTGCAGTGCCAAATGGGCGGAACGGCGCCCGATCGGTGGCGCGGTGGGATGCTAGGGCGCCCTCGCGGACTCCGCAAGGCCAACATCTGTGGGGTTGGTGGCGGAAAGACAGCGTGAGAGCGGTGCCGTCTACCTGTGGAGCTCACCCAGAAGCTCAAAGGGGGTGAAACCCAATCCGCTCGCAAGTACCTCCACCAACCCCGTGCGCACCGCGAGGGGGTCGAGACCCACCACCCAATCCGCCAGCCGGGTCACCCGCAGCCCCGGATAGCCGCAGGGGTTGATCCGGTCGAAGGGCCCGAGATCCAGGTCCAGGTTGAGCGCCAGGCCGTGATAGCTGCAGCCCTGCCGCACCCTCAACCCCAGGGAGGCGATCTTGCTCCCCCCCACGTAGACTCCGGGGGCCCCGGGCGAGCGCTCGCCCGCTACCCCATGGCGGGCCAGGAGCCCGATGACCGCCTCTTCCAGGCGCGCGACCAGGCCCTTGACGCCGATGCCCGCCCGCCGCAGGTCCATCAAGAGATAGGCGACCAGCTGCCCCGGACCGTGGTAGGTGACCTGGCCACCCCGATCCACTTGCAGCACGGGGATGTCGCCGGGGTCCAGGAGGTGCTCCCGGCGACCCGCCTGCCCCAGGGTAAAGACGGGACTGTGCTCAAGGAGCCAGAGCTCGTCAGGGGTACCGGCATCCCGGCGGGCCGTGAAGGCCTGCATGGCCCGCCAGACCGGCCCGTAGGGGCAGAGGCCCAGCAGGCGGACCCCCAGCGGCCGGGTATCGCCGCTAGATCGCCCAGACAATCCGTTCGTCGTCGCTGAGGTCTCGATAGATGGCATCGAGCTGATCGAGGCTGGTGGCCTCGATCATCACCGTCACCGCCACGTACTTGCCGCCGCTGCTCGAGCGCAGGGTCACGGCGCCCTCCCCGAGGTCCGGGGCATGGCGCCGTACGATCCCCACCACAAGGGCGTCGAGATCCACCCCGGCCAGCCCCATCGCCTTGATGGGAAAGCGGCAGGGGAAACTGAGGGGCGAGGTGCGCCGACCCAGCACCGGAGCCTCTACGCCTCGCCCTGGATTTCGCGGTTCAAGCGGACCCACTCCGCGCTGGCGTCCCGAGAGGCATGCCGCCGTCGCGCCCTCGGACTTCCGTCGCTCACTTGAACCACAGCAAGATGGTATCGATCAAGCGGCGCCAGAAGCCCCCGGTGGGTACCTCCTCCAGCGCCACCAGGGAGACGCGTCCGATCTCCGCGTCACCAAGGGTGAGGATGACGTTGCCGACGGACTGGCCCTTGCTCAGGGGGGCGATGATCTTGGGCTCCAGCTCCACCCGGGCGGTGACCTTGTCACCCTGCCCCTTGGGCACCGTGGCCCCCACGGTCTGCGCGGGTCCGACGGGCAGCTCCGTGATCGCCCCCTTGTACACCCGCACCGTCTGCAGGGGCTTGTCCGCCGGATAGAGCTCCTTGGTCTCGAAGAAATTGAAGCCGTAGGTCAGGAGCTCCAGGCTGGCCTTCGCCCGTGCCTTCTCCCCCGCCATACCCATGACCACCGAGATCAACCGCATGCCGTCCCGCTTAGCGGAGGCCACCAGGCAGTAACCCGCGGTGTCGGTGTGGCCCGTCTTCACCCCATCCACGGAGCCGTCCTGCCACAGCAGCAGGTTGCGATTGTGCTGCTTGATGCTGTGGTAGGTGAGCTCCTTGATGGCGTACCAGGCGTAATAGTCCGGGAACTCGCGGATGGTGGCGGCGGCGAGCAGGGCCAGATCCCGGGCAGTGCTGTAGTGCTGGGGATCGGGAAGCCCGGTGCCATTCATGAAGTGGCTGTTGCTCAACCCAAGCCGTTTGGCCTCGGTGTTCATGAGCTCCGCAAAGGTGGTCTCGCTGCCGGCCGTGTGCTCCGCCAGGGCCACGCTGGCATCGTTGCCCGACTGGACGATCATGCCCTTGAGCAGGACCTCCATGGGGATGCGGTTGCCGATCTCGACAAAGGTCTTGGAGCCACCGGTTCGCCAGGCCTTCTCGCTGATGAGGACCTCATCGGTGAGGCTGACCCGCCCCTCCTGGATGGCGCGAAAGACCACGTGGGCCGTCATGATCTTGGTCAGGCTCGCCGGCTCCAGGCGCTGGTCCGCATTGGACTCGGCCAGGATGCGACCGCTGGTGTAATCCATCAGCACGTAGGCCTTCGCGGCGACCTCGGGGGGCTTCGGCGTGGGTGTTCCGCCGGTGGGGCTCCTGGGCGCCGGGGCTGCGGTCGTGGGGGGGGCGGTCCTGGCCTGGCCCTCTGCCGCGGGGGCCTTGGCGGCTTTCGAGGAGTGCTGTGCAACGGCCTGGACACTGAGGAGGGCCACCGAAGTCAGCAGGAGCAATGTCCGCAGGGTCGCAAGGGGTCTCGATTTCATGGGCAGGGGGATTCCATCAGCGCGCGGATAGCAACTAAACGGGCTAGTGTACCCCTTCGCCGGCGCCCGTACAGCAGCCTTCGCACGGCTCGCATGGCGAGGGGGCCGATCGGCCTATTCCAGGATCACCCGGGGATGGTCCACTCCGAGGCCGGCGAGGCGCTGGGAGACGCTCTCCGCCAGCTGCCGATCCGTGAGGGGTCCCACCTGAACCCGGTAGAGGGTGGGACTGGCCCCCTCGTTGGGACGAATCCGCACCTGATGGGGAAGCGCGCCGGACAACTGGGCGCGCAGGCGCTCCGCGTTTTCCCGCTGGCCGAAGGCGCCGGCCTGGACGTAGAGGTGGGGCGTCTTGGGGGCCGCCTCTGGAGCCAGCTCCTCCTGAACCGCCCTCACGGGAGGGTGCCGGGGGGTTGGCGGGGGCGCGGACTCGATCTCGGCCGTTCTCGGCGAGGCGCGCACGACCTCGGTGGCGCGCAGGGGGTGGGGCACCACCGCGGGTGCCGCCTCCGCGAGCTGCAGCACGGCTGTTGGGGGCTCCGGCTCCCCCGGGCTTAGGGCCCGTACCTCCACCGGTGCGGTGCCGGGACCCAGTACGCGCAGCTTGCCGGCCGCCACGTAGGAGAGATCGATGAGGCGATCCTCGACGAAGGGCCCGCGATCATTGACCCGCACCACGATGCTGCGGCCATTCTCCAGGTTGGTCACCCGGACGTAGCTCGGCAACGGCAGCGTCTTGTGGGCCGCGGTCATGGCGTACATGTCGTAGGGCTCGCCGATGCTGGCGCGCTTGCCATGGAACTGGGTGCCATACCAGGAGGCGGTCCCCCGCGCCAGATAACCCCGGCTGGTCTCGAGAGGGTAATAGCGCTGCCCGAACACCTCATAGGAGGGGGGGTTGCCGTAGGGGCTCTTGGGCTCCACTCGGGGCATCGCGTCGGGGATGCTGTCGAAATCCACCTGCCCGCGGGGTGGGCCGTCGCCCTTACGCAGACTCGAGCAGCCGGAGAGCCCTGCCAACACCAGCCCCAGGATCGCCCCCAGGGCGGAGACGAGCAAACCCCCGCCCCCAGCGATTGGGTGTGGTCGGGCGGCTTGGCGCCTAGGGTTGGACCTCGCCCATCCCATTCGGCTTGGCTCCGGCGTTAGTGTTGGCCCCTCCCCCGCGCCTCCCGCTCCTTGAGGGCGAGGATCTCGCGGCTCAGCTGGTATACGGCCATCGCGTAGAGGTTGCTGTGATTATAACGGGTTATCGCATAGAAGTTATCAAACCCTAACCAATATTCTCTAGCTTCTTCATTATCAAGGCGTACCAGGCTCACCAACCTTGTCCCGGCCAGGCCATCGACGGGCTTGATCCCCGCGGCTTCCAGATCGGCGAGGGGGATGGAGGGCTTCATCCCCGCCGCTTCCCATTGAGCGGGCGGTGGGACCGGCAGCTGGAGGGGGAGGACGATGGGGTCTCCCGGACGCCAGCCGTGCTCGCGCAGATAATTGGCCACGCTACCGATGGCATCCGCATCGTTGGTCAGGAGATCTTTCCGTCCATCCCCGTCGAAGTCCACGCCGAAGCGCCGATAGCTGCTCGGAATGAACTGAGGCTTCCCCAGGGCGCCCGCGTAAGAGCCCCTCACCTCGACGAGGCTGAGCCCCTGCTCGCGACCCAACAGCAGTAGCTCTTCCAGCTGCTGACGGAAGAAATCCCCCCGCGGCGGGTAGCCGAAGGCTAGGGTCCCGAGGGCATCCAGGGCCCGGTAGCGACCGGTGTTCTGGCCGTAGCGGCTCTCCACGCCGATGATGGCGACCAGGATCTCGGGTGGTACCCCGTAGGTCTGGGCGGCCTTGCGCAGGACCGGCTCCTGGGCGTTCCAGTAGTCGAGCCCGCCGCGGGCACGCTCGGGGGTGACGAAGATGGAGCGGTACTTGGACCAGGGCTTCGACTCGGCCGGACGGGAAACGGCACTGACGATGTCGGGCTGGTACCTGACCGTCCCCAGCGCCCCTTCCAGCTCGCCCGGGGGGAACCCGTGCCGCTGCCGCATCTCCTCGGCGAAACCCCGCACCGAAGTCTGGAACTCCGGAGGCTCGGCAGCCGCGCACCCCACCAGCAGGGTCGTAAGCAATAGACACCCGCGCCGTTTGAGGGGGCCTGATGGCTGACCGGGGGTCGGAGTCAAGCTCACAGGGGCACCAGCTTGCGGTGGGTGTGGATGGACATGAGCATACCGAAACTGGCCAGGATGGTCACCAGCGAGGTCCCGCCGTAGCTCACCATGGGTAGGGGGACCCCCACCACCGGCAGCAACCCCGTGACCATACCGCTGTTAACGAAGACATAGACGAAAAACACAAGGGTCAGACCCCCTGCCAGCAGCCGACCGAAGGCGTCCTGGGCACGGTTGGCGATATAGAGGCCACGCAGGATGACGAAGAGGTACAGACAGAGCAGCACGACGATCCCCACCATGCCGAATTCCTCCCCCACAACGGCCATGATGAAATCCGTGTGCCGCTCGGGCAAGAACTCGAGGTGAGACTGGGTGCCGTTGAGCCAGCCCTTGCCGTACACACCCCCCGAGCCGATGGCGATCTCGGACTGGATGATGTGATAGCCGGCCCCTAGGGGGTCGGTCTCGGGATTGAGAAAGGTCAGCACCCGTTGGCGCTGGTAGGGGCGCAGGAAGTACCAGAGCACCGGCGCCGAGGCGGCCAGCAGCACGACCAGGGCGGAGATCAACCGCCAACTCATGCCCGAGAGGAACAGCACGAAGGCCCCCGCGCTGGCCACCAGCAGTGCGGTCCCCAGGTCCGGTTGTTTGGCGATCAGGAGCACGGGCACCAGGGTGATGATGGCCGCCACCAGGGTCCGGCCGAAGCTGGCCGGCAGGGACCGGCTGCTCAGATACCAGGCGAGCACCATGGGCACCGCCAGCTTGAGGATCTCCGAGGGCTGGAAGCGGATGACCCCGAAATCCAGCCAGCGTTGGGCTCCCTTACCGATCACGCCCATCGCCAGTACCGCCACCAACAGCAGCACCCCACCCCCGTAGAGCCAGGGGCCCCAGCGCCGCAGCTTCTCCGGGGACAGCTGCGCCACGGCCACCATGACCGCGAACGCGAGCCCGAAGCGCAGCATCTGTCGCTCCACTTGCAGACCACTCTGATCGCTGGCGCTGAAGAGCACCAGCAGCCCGAAGCCGCAGAGAAGCAGCAGACCGGTAAGGAGGGGCAGATCCAGATGGAGTCGGAAGAACAGTCCGCCCCCGCTAGACTTCGCCACCGGTATCCACTTGCGCAAAGGGTCCGCGAGCTTCATCGGGCGCCCCAGTGACCGGCCGCAATCAGCTGCCGCCCGAGGAGGTAGCGGTCCATCACCCGCCGGGCGATGGGCGCGGCGGCGGAGCCCCCGTGTCCGCCGTTCTCCACCAGCACCGCCACGGCGATCTTGGGGTCCTCCGCCGGGGCGAAGGCGACGAACAGGGCGTGATCCCGTAATTCTTTGGCGATCCGCTTCTCGTTGTAGGACTCGTTCTGTCCCACGGAAAAAACCTGAGCGGTTCCTGTCTTCCCCGCGATCTGGTAGGCGGCCGTGCGGATGCGGTGAGCCGTGCCACGGCCCGATTCCACCACCTGGGTCATGGAACGGATCACATCCTCCCAATGCCTGGACTTGGTGATGGGGATCTGGCGCGCCCCAACGGTTGGGGTCCTGGGGGGCTCGCTGCCGCCGGGCAATTCGAGGGAGCGCACGACGCGCGGCTCCAGGTAGCGGCCACGGTTGGCGAGTGCCGCCGTGGCAGCGGCCAGCTGCAGGGGGGTGGCGAGGAAGGCACCCTGGCCGATGCCAGTGATCAGGGTCTCCCCGGCGTACCATTCCTGGCGTCGGGCACTGCGCTTCCACTCGGGAGACGGCAGCACCCCGCCGAGCTCACCGTAGATATCCGCACCGGTCTTCTGGCCGAAGCCGAAACCCCGCAGGGACTTACTGAGCCGGTCGATCCCGAGGTTCCGCGCTAGGTCATAGAAGTAGACGTCGCAGGACTCGATGATGGCCCGGTTCATGTCCACCGAGCCGTGCCCGCCCTTACGCCAATCGCGGTACACATGGCTCTGGCCGGGGAGCTGATAGCGACCCGGGCAGTAGCGGGACTCAGTGTAGCCGATGGCGGAGGTCTCCAGTCCCGCCAGCGCGATGAAGGGCTTGACCGTGGAGCCTGGCGGATACTGGCCCTTGATGGCGCGGTTGAACAGGGGGCGATCCTTGGAATCCCGCAGCCGCTGGTAGGCCTCGGAGCCGATGCCCTCCACGAAGGGATTGGGATCGAAGCCCGGCCGACTCGCCAGGGCGAGGATACCGCCGGTGCTCGGCTCAATGGCCACCACCGCACCATTGAAATCACCAAGGGCCTCCTCCGCCTCCTGCTGCAGCCCCACGTCGAAGTACAGGTGCAGGTCGTAGCCCGAGGTCGGCGGACGACTCTCCAGCACCCGCAGTACCCGCCCGCGAGCATTGACCTCCACCTCCTGCACCCCCACCCGGCCGTGCAGCTCCACCTCGTAGGCCTTCTCCACGCCGGTCTTGCCGATGAGGTTGGTGCCCCGGTACTGCGACGGAGAGATCTCCTTGAGCTCCGCCTCGTTGATCCGGCCCACATAGCCCACCACGTGGGCCGTATCCCCGCCCAAGGGGTAACGGCGCAGGAAGCTGGCGCGGATGTCCGCGCCGGGGAATCGATGGCCAACCACGGCAAAGCGTGCCACCTCCTCCTCGTTGAGGTTGACCCGCAGGGGGATGCTCTCGAAGGGGCGACTCTGGCGGCGCAGTCGGGTAAAGCGGCGCACGTCCTCTTCGGTGATGGGCAGCACGGCCTTGAGGCGCTCGATGGTCTCGGCGACGTTCCCCACCTTCTCGGGGATGAGCTCCAGGGCGAAGGCCGGCACGTTCTCCGCCAGCAGCACCCCACTGGCGTCGAAGATCCGCCCGCGGGTGGGCGGCAGGGGCTCGAGCTTGACGCTGTTGTCCTGGGAAAGGGTGGTGAAGTGCTCATGGCGATCTATCTGAAGCTGCACCAAGCGCAGAACGACCGCCGCCAAGGCCAGGATCACCAGCACCCCGGCTACCAGACTGCGCCGGAAGAAGAGCTCCGCCTCGCGGCGATGATCCTTGACGCTGAACTCCGTCACGGACTCCCCTCAGCTGACCTGGAAGCGCCGCCTCACGTCCCGCAGCACGACATAGACCCAGGGCCAGAGCACCGCCCCCACCAGGGCGGGCATCCAGTACCAGAGTCGTGGCGTGGGCTGTCCGGTCGCCCCCATGACCCAGAGGGACAGGAGCCGCTCCACCAGCAGCAGCACCAAGACCGAGAAGGACTGTTGAACCAACGGGAAGATGCGGATGCGCTGATGGAGCTGCACCACCAGGAAGGCCATCACCGAGAGGCCAAGGGCGTGATGACCCAACAGGGCGCCGCTGACCACATCGACCAGCACGCCGCTGACCCAGGCCCAGCCGATCCCCACCCTTTGGGGCAGGGCGAGACACCAGTAGATGAGCACCAGGGCCACCCAGGGGGGGCGGAAGTCCTGCACCGGGGCCGGCATCGGCAGCAGCGTGAGGAACATCGCCAGCGCCAGGGTCGCAACGATGACCGGCGTTCCCTGCTGACCCGGCTCCGTCATGGCCCCACCTTGGCCTGCACAGGGCCCTGCCGTGGGTCCTTGAGCGCCCCCGTGCCCAGGGTCCACACCAGCAGCATCTCACGGGTGCGGTCCAGACGCGCGATGGGGGTCGCCACCACCGTGGCAAAGGGCTTGCCCGACTCGATCTTGACCTCCGTCACCCGTCCCACGGGATAGCCCGGGGGGAAACCCCCGCCCAGACCGGAGGTCACTAACAGGTCCCCCACCCGGATGTCCGCGTCATAGGCGAGAAAGGCCAGATCAAGGCGATTGACCAAGCCGGTACCCTCGGCAATGGCGCGCAACCCGTTGCGGTTCACCTGCACCGGGAGGGAGTGGCGGGCATCGGTGATCAGGATCACGGTGGCCGTCAGGGGACTCACCTCCAATACCTGCCCCATCACGGCATTGGCATCCAGCACCGGCTGGCCCAGGTACACCCCCGAGGAGGAACCCTTGTTGATCTGTACCTGCTGGCGGTAGGGGTCCAGATCGACGGCCAGCAGCTCGGCGATCAACACCCGCTCCCCGATCTTGAGCGAGGAGCCCAGGAGATCGCGCAGCCGCATGTTCTCCCTCTCCAGGGCTTCCAGATGCTGCTGGCGAGCCTTGAGCACCAGGTTCTCATGGCTGAGGACCTGGTTCTGCTGCTGGAGCTCTCCGCGCGCCGAAAAGAGGTCACCGAGCCAGCGCCCCGCGGCAACCGGGGCATGGGCGGCGAACTGCAGGGGGTAGGTCATGACCTTGAGCACCGTACGCACCACCCCGAGCTGATGGTAGCGGTGCTCCGCCACGATCAAACCGATCGAGAGCACCACGGCCACCAGCACGCGGGCGATGGGCGACGGCCCTCGGGCGAACAGCGGCTGGATGATCGGACTCCTGGATCGTCAAGGGTTCCGGAGAGTCGCCATTTTTCGTGAATCCTGAAATGGGTCCGATCCGATTTC
>CAZFHV010000123.1:0-10359 GCA_964519095.1 uncultured Chromatiaceae bacterium
GAGGGTGGACGCACCGTGGGTGCCGGGGTGGTTGCCAAGGTCATCGCCTAAGAGGTCCGATACAACAGCCAGGGGGCGGCCGCTGCCGACCCCTGGCTGGCCGAAGTCTTTAGGCCAGTAGCTCAATTGGCAGAGCAGCGGTCTCCAAAACCGCAGGTTGGGGGTTCGATTCCCTCCTGGCCTGCCATTTTCTTTTTTGCGCGGGCGGATCTTTCTCACACCTCATGAATGCGCGAGCGGAGACTCAGGCTGGCGGTGCCGATACCGCCAAGTTGGTGGTGGCGGCACTGCTCCTGGTAGGGGCCATCTTTGGTTTCTATCACTTCGCCGGCTACTCGCTGCTCCTGCGCGTGATTGGCCTGTTGGTGGTGGCGGGCATCGGGGCCGCGGTGGCCCTGCAGACCGCCGCGGGGCGCCGCCTCTGGCAGTTCGCCCTCGATGCCCGAACCGAGGTGCGCAAGGTCGTCTGGCCGACCCGGCAGGAGACCATGCAGACCACCCTGATCGTGGTGGTGATGGTGCTGATCCTCGGCATCCTCATGTGGTTGTTCGATATGGTCCTGGTGGCCATTCTCCGCGCCTTGACCGGAAAGGGAGGCTGATCCGGTGGCCAAGCGGTGGTATGTGGTCCACGCCTACTCGGGGTTCGAGGGCCAGGTCAAGCGCTCCCTGGAGGAACGGGTCAAGCGAGCCGGGATGCAGGAGCGCTTCGGTGAAATCCTGGTCCCCACCGAGGAGGTCATCGAGATCCGCGGTGGCCAGCAGCGCAAGAGCGAGCGCAAGTTCTTCCCCGGCTACGTGCTGGTCCAGATGGAGATGAACGAAGAGACCTGGCACCTCGTGAAGAGCGTGCCCAAGGTCATGGGCTTCATCGGGGGCAGCGGTGACCGCCCCGCCCCCATCTCGGACAAGGAGGCCAACGCCATCCTGCAGCGGGTGCAGGAGGGCGTGGAGAAGCCCCGCCCGAAGGTGCTCTACGAGCCCGGTGAGGTGGTGCGTGTCTCGGACGGTCCCTTCAAGGATTTCAACGGCGTGGTCGAGGAGGTGGACTATGTCAAGAACCGGCTCAAGGTGTCGGTGCTGATCTTCGGTCGGGCCACCCCCGTGGACCTGGAGTTCGCCCAGGTCGAGAAGAGCTGAATCGCCCCCCCAGGGCGGGCGCTCGGGGCTCGTCCCCGGGGCGCCCAGTTTCGACTTCCCAGCGATTCCTCGCGCGGGAAGGACGTCGGTAGCGGGAGCTGCACCGACGCAGTCCGGGTAGGGATGCCGCCTTGTCGCTTGAACTACCGGGGAGCCGTGAGGCGTTTGCACCCGTAGGAGACTTCTTCCGATGGCCAAGAAAATCCAAGCTTACGTCAAGCTGCAGGTGAAGGCCGGTCAGGCGAACCCCAGCCCACCAGTGGGCCCGGCGCTGGGCCAGCATGGCGTGAACATCATGGAGTTCTGCAAGCAGTTCAATGCCAAGACCCAGGGCATGGAGCCGGGCCTGCCGACCCCCGTGGTGATCACCGTCTATTCCGATCGCAGCTTCACCTTCATCACCAAGACCCCGCCCGCCACGGTCTTGCTGCGCAAGGCCCTGGGGATCCCCAAGGGGAGCGCCAAGCCCAACACCAACAAGGTGGGGACGGTGAACCGCGCCCAGCTCGAGGAGATTGCCAAGACCAAGATGCCCGACCTCACGGCGGCGGATCTGGATGCGGCGGTGCGCACCATCGCGGGCAGCGCCCGTGCGATGGGCCTGGATGTGGAGGGGGTGGTGTGATGGCAAGACTGACCAAACGTGCGCGGCTGATCCGCGGCCAAGTCGATCGCTCCAAGGCCTATCCGGTGGAGGAGGCGTTCGCGCTCCTCAGTGCCGTCTCCAGCGTCAAGTTCGTCGAGAGCGTGGATGTGGCCGTGAACCTGGGGGTCGATCCCCGCAAGTCCGACCAGGTGGTCCGAGGCTCTGCGGTGCTGCCCAATGGGACCGGCAAGCAGGTGCGGGTGGCGGTGTTCGCCCAGGGCGCTAGCGCGGATGCCGCCAGGGAGGCAGGTGCCGATGTGGTGGGGATGGAGGACCTGGCGGAGCAGGTGAAGGCGGGGATGCTCGACTTCGACGTGGTGATCGCCTCCCCCGACACCATGCGTCTGGTGGGCCAGCTCGGCAAGATCCTCGGCCCCCGCGGCCTGATGCCCAACCCCAAGGTGGGCACGGTGACCCCGGACGTGGCCCAGGCGGTCCACAACGCCAAGGCCGGTCAGGTGCGCTACCGCGTCGAGAAGGGGGGTATCGTTCATTCTCCCCTGGGGAAGGTGAGCTTCACGCCCACCCAGTTGCGGGAAAACCTGGAGGCACTGCTCGCGAGCCTGCAGAAGGCGAAACCGAGTACCTCCAAGGGTGTCTACATGCAGAAGGTAACGGTGTCCACCACCATGGGGCCTGGCCTCAAGGTGGACCACCTGGCTCTGAAATACTGAGCCGATCGATCTTTGGGGCGCTGGCCTATGGGGCCGGAGGCCGTCAAAGACCGCAGGTGCGAGCCCTGAATCGGCGTGCGTGGAGGGGGAAGGGTGGCTGCCCATCGGTACCTCGCCCCGTCCCGCCGATGAAACGGGTGAGCTTAATGGCTGCCTGCGCAGACGGTGCTCCTGAATCAGGACCGCTCCTGATGAGGGTGCACTCGGGAAGTCCCGCCGCCGTCCGGCGGTTGGGCTAAGGCCGGATCGGGCACTGCCCGATTACCGAAATCAGGAGGTAAAGACTGTGGCGTTAAGCTTCGCTGAAAAGGAAGCCGTTGTCGCCGAGGTCTCGCAAGTCGCTGCCAAAGCCTACTCGGCGATCGCCGCCGAGTACCGTGGCTTGACCGTCGAAGAGCTCACTGCCTTGCGCGTCCAGGCGCGGGAGGCGGGGGTCTATGTTCGGGTGGTCAAGAACACCCTGGCCCGGCGCGCGCTGGCGGGGACCAGTTTCGCCTGTATGCAGGAAGGGCTTGTCGGGCCTCTCGTCCTGGCCTTTTCGCAGGTGGACCCGGGATCCGTGGCGCGGGTGCTCTCGGACTTTGTCAAGACGCATCCCAAGCTGGTGGTCAAGCTGGTGTCGATTGGCGGCAGGCTCTTGCCCCCCTCGGAGATCACGACGCTGGCCAAGATGCCGACCTACGAGGAGGCCCTCGGACAGCTCATGGCAGTGATGAAGGCGCCGGTGCAGAAGCTGGCGCGCACCCTGCAGGAGGTTCCGGGCAAGCTGGTGCGTACCCTGGCTGCGGTCCGCGACGCAAAACAGGCGGCGTAGGTACTGTTTCCCCAGACGATTTGAGAAATTCAGGAGCTCATCATGGCTGTTTCGAAAGAAGAGATTTTGGATGCCATCGCCAACATGACCGTCATGGACGTGGTCGATCTGATCGCGGCCATGGAGGCCAAGTTCGGCGTGACGGCGGCGGTGGCCGTCGCCGCGGCCCCCGCGGGGGCCGCCGTGGAGGCGCCGGTGGTGGAGGAGCAGACGGAGTTCAACCTGGTCCTCACCGGTTTCGGTGCGAACAAGGTGGCGGTCATCAAGGTGGTCCGCGCCCTCACCGGCCTGGGCCTCAAGGAGGCCAAGGATGCGGTGGAGGGTGTTCCCACCACCCTCAAGGAAGCCATCTCCAAGGATGAGGCGCAGTCCGCCAAGAAGCAGATCGAAGAGGCGGGTGGCACGGTCGAGATCAAGTAATAGCGCCTTGGCGTTTTGACCGAGCTTTGTGCGCTTCAGGCTGGCGGCCTCGGGCCGCCGGCCTTTTCCTGTTGTATGCGACGCACTGGAAGGAGGTGGGTAAGCAGCGCTGAGGGGTGATCACCAAGCTCCGGTGGACTCCCTCCCCCCTCGCCCGCCCCGGGCGGGGAATCGATCCGAAGACCGCAATTGTCCGTACTTACAGAGGGATGGCAATGGGCTACTCGTTCACCGAGAAAAAGCGTATCCGTAAAGACTTTGGCAAGCGTCCGGGCACTTTGGGCGTGCCCTACCTGTTGGCGATCCAGCTCGATTCCTACCGGGAGTTCCTGCAGGCCGACACGCCAGCCAGCGAGCGGATCGAGCGGGGGCTCCACGCGGCCTTCAAGTCCGTATTCCCCATCGAGAGCTATTCGGGCAACGCGGTGCTGGAGTACGTGCGCTATCGCCTGGGCGAGCCCGCCTTCGACGTGCGCGAGTGCCAGTCCCGAGGCGCCACCTACGCCGCCCCGCTACGGGTGGTGCTGCGTCTGGTGATCTACGACCGGGACGCACCCGCGGGGACCCGTGCGGTGAAGGAGCTCAAGGAGCAAGAGGTCTACATGGGGGAGATGCCGCTCATGACCGAGACCGGCACCTTCATCGTCAATGGCACCGAGCGGGTGATCGTCTCCCAGCTCCATCGCTCGCCGGGGGTGTTCTTCGATCACGACAAGGGCAAGACCCATTCCTCGGGGAAGCTCCTGTTTTCGGCGCGGGTGATCCCCTACCGCGGCTCCTGGTTGGATTTCGAGTTCGACCCCAAGGACAACGTCTTCGTCCGTATCGACCGTCGTCGCAAGCTCCCCGCCACCATCCTGTTGCGGGCACTCGGCTACAACAACGAGCAGATCCTCGCTCGCTTCTTCGAGACCGACAGCTTCCACATCAGCCCCGAGCGCATCACCTTCACCCTGGTGCCGGAACGGCTACGGGGTGACACCCTGCAATTCCCGGTCAGGGTCGGCGAGGAGGTCATCATCGAGGCCGGCCGGCGCATCACCGCCCGCCACATCCGCCAGCTGCAGAACGCGGGGGTGGACAAGCTGGAGGTCCCCACCGAGCACCTGATCGGGCGGGTGCTGGCCCACGATCTGGTGGACCAGGACACCGGCGAGCTGTTGGCGGAGGCCAACGCCCAGATCACCAACGAGCTCCTCGATCTGATCGTGGAGCACGGTATCGGTGAGATCCGCACCCTGTTTGTCAACGACCTCGATCACGGGCCCTTCATCTCGGAGACCCTGCGCATCGATCCCACGCTCAATGACCTCGAGGCCCAGGTCGAGATCTACCGGATGATGCGCCCCGGCGAGCCGCCCACCAAGGAGGCGGCCCAGAACCTTTTCCACAACCTCTTCTTCTCGGCCGACCGCTACGACCTCTCGAGTGTGGGTCGGATGAAGTTCAACCGCCGTCTCGGGCGCGCGGAGGTGGAGGGGGCCGGGGTCCTCTACGACGCCGTCTACACGGGCGGGCGCAACGACGAACCGTCCCGGCGCCTGTTCGCCACTTACGGCGAGGGCTCGGACATCATCGACGTGATGCGCACCCTGGTGGAGCTGCGCAACGGTCGCGGGTCGGTGGACGACATCGACCACCTGGGTAACCGGCGCATCCGCTGCGTGGGGGAGATGGCCGAGAACCAGTTCCGCATTGGCTTGGTGCGGGTGGAGCGGGCGGTGAAGGAGCGGCTGTCGCTCGCGGAGTCCGAGAACCTCACCCCCCAGGAGCTCATCAATGCCAAGCCGGTCTCGGCGGCCATCAAGGAGTTCTTCGGCTCCAGCCAGCTCTCCCAGTTCATGGATCAGAACAACCCCCTCTCGGAGGTGACCCACAAGCGGCGCGTCTCCGCCTTGGGGCCCGGCGGTCTCGCCCGGGAGCGGGCCGGCTTCGAGGTGCGCGACGTGCATCCCACCCACTATGGTCGGGTCTGCCCCATCGAGACCCCGGAAGGGCCGAATATCGGCCTCATCAACTCCCTGGCGGTTTACGCCCGCACCAACCCCTACGGTTTCCTGGAGACCCCCTACCGGCGGGTGGAGGGGCGTCGGGTCACCGACGCGATCGATTACCTGTCCGCCATCGAGGAGGGGAACTTCGTCATCGCCCAGGCCAATGCGGCCATGGACGCGGAAGGCCACCTGGTCGATGCCCTGGTGTCCTGCCGGCATCAGAACGAGTTCACCCTCAAGGCCCCGGAGGAGGTCCAGTACATGGACGTCTCCCCCAAGCAGATCGTCTCGGTGGCCGCCTCCCTCATCCCCTTCCTCGAGCACGACGATGCCAACCGCGCCCTGATGGGCTCCAACATGCAGCGTCAGGCGGTCCCCACCCTGCGGGCGGAGCGGCCCCTGGTGGGTACGGGCATGGAGCGGGTGGTGGCCAAGGACTCGGGGGTGACGGTGGTCGCCCGACGAGGGGGAACGGTGGAGTCGGTGGACGCGGCGCGCATCGTGGTGCGGGTGCGCGACGAGGAGACGGTGGCCGGTGAGCCGGGTGTGGATATCTACAATCTCATCAAGTACATGCGCTCCAACCAGAACACCTGCATCAACCAGCGCCCCCTGGTGAGGCCGGGCGAGGAGATCGGGATCGGGGACGTGCTGGCGGATGGTCCCTCCACGGACCTGGGCGAGCTCGCCCTGGGGCAGAATCTGCGCGTGGCCTTCATGCCCTGGAACGGCTACAACTTCGAGGACTCCATCCTCATCTCCGAGAAGGTGGTGCAGGATGACCGCTTCACTACCATCCACATCGAGGAGCTCACCTGCCTGGCACGGGACACCAAGCTGGGTCCGGAGGAGATCTCCGCCGATATACCCAACGTCGGCGAGGCGGCCCTGGCCAAGCTCGACGAGTCGGGCATCGTCTACGTGGGCGCCGAGGTCACCGAGGGGGACATCCTGGTCGGGAAGGTGACCCCCAAGGGGGAGACCCAGCTTACCCCCGAGGAGAAGCTCCTGCGGGCGATCTTCGGCGAGAAGGCCTCGGACGTGAAGGACACCTCACTGCGGGTGCCCTCTGGCATGGCGGGGACGGTGATCGACGTCCAGGTCTTCACCCGCGATGGGGTCGAGAAAGACCAGCGTGCCCTGCAGATCGAGGAGCAGGAGCTCGAGGGGGTGCGCAAGGACCTCAACGATCAGCTGCGCATCATGGAAGACGACACCTTCCAGCGCGTGGAGCGCCTGCTGGTGGGCAAGGTGGCGGACGGCGGGCCCAAGGGCCTCAAGTCTGGCGCCAAGATCACCAAGGGCTACCTGAGCGAGCTGGAGCGCGACAAGTGGCTCGAGATCCGGCTGCGCAACGAGGAGACCGCCAGCCAGCTCGAGGCCATCGCCGAGCAGGTCAAGGCCCAGCGTGAGCAGTTCCGGGGCCGCTTCGAGGCCAAGAAGCGCAAGATCACCAGCGGGGACGACCTGGCCCCCGGCGTGCTCAAGATGGTGAAGGTGTACCTGGCGGTCAAGCGCCGTGTCCAGCCCGGCGACAAGATGGCGGGGCGTCACGGCAACAAGGGCGTCATCTCCACCATCGTCCCGGTAGAGGACATGCCCTTCTCCGCCGATGGGGAGCCGGTGGACATCGTGCTCAATCCCCTGGGCGTGCCCTCGCGCATGAACGTGGGGCAGGTCCTGGAGACCCACCTCGGGTGGGCGGCAAAGGGGCTCGGCCTCCGTATCGGTGCCATGCTGGCCGCCCATACCAAGGTGGAGCGGGTGCGCGCCTTCCTCGCGGAGATCTATAACGCGAGCGGCAAGCCCGAGGAGCTCGAGGCCCTGAGCGATGAGGAGGTCCGGGTGCTGGCGCGTAACATCAGCGCCGGGGTCCCCATGGCCACCCCCGTGTTCGACGGGGCCGCCGAGGAGGAGATCCGCGCCATGCTGCGCCTGGCGGAGCTGCCGGAGGACGGTCAGGCGGTGCTCTACGACGGACGCACCGGAGCGCCCTTCGAGCGGCCGGTGACCCTGGGCTACATGTACATGCTCAAGCTCAATCACCTGGTCGACGACAAGATGCATGCCCGCTCCACCGGCCCCTACAGCCTGGTCACCCAGCAGCCCCTCGGTGGCAAGGCCCAGTTCGGCGGCCAGCGCTTCGGCGAGATGGAGGTCTGGGCCCTGGAGGCCTACGGCGCCTCCTATACCCTGCAGGAGATGCTGACGGTGAAGTCCGACGACGTGAATGGCCGCACCCGCATGTACAAGAACATCGTCGACAGCGACCACCGCATGGAGGCGGGCATGCCCGAGTCCTTCAACGTGCTGGTCAAGGAGATCCGCTCGCTCGGTATCAATATCGAGCTGGAGCAGGACTGATCGGCACGGCGGCTCATGCCGGTTAGCGCGGCGACCCCACAGACTCGCGGAGAGACGCTCTTGAAAGACCTAATCAACATCCTCAGGAAGCAAGGCCAGATCCAGGAGTTCGATGCCATCCGCATTGGCCTGGCATCCCCGGACATGATCCGTTCCTGGTCCTACGGCGAGGTCAAGAAGCCCGAGACCATCAACTACCGCACCTTCAAGCCAGAGCGCGACGGGCTGTTCTGCGCCAAGATCTTCGGCCCGATCAGCGACTACGAGTGCCTGTGCGGCAAGTACAAGCGCCTCAAGCATCGCGGGGTGGTGTGCGAGAAGTGCGGCGTGGAGGTCACACTGGCGCGGGTGCGCCGCGAGCGCATGGGCCATATCGAGCTGGCGAGCCCCGTGGCCCACATCTGGTTCCTCAAGTCCCTGCCCTCGCGTATCGGGCTCTTGCTCGACAAGACCCTGCGCGACATCGAGCGGGTGCTCTACTTCGAGTCCTTCGTGGTGATCGACCCGGGGATGACCTCCCTCGAGCGGGGCCAGCTCCTCACCGACGAGCAGTACCTCCAGGCCCTGGAGGAGAACGGCGACGAGTTCGACGCCCGCATGGGCGCCGAGGCGGTCTACGAGCTGCTGCGCACCATCGACATGGCCTCCGAGGTGCGCCGCCTGCGCGAGGAGCTCGAGGGCACCACCTCCGAGACCAAGATCAAGAAGTTCACCAAGCGGCTCAAGCTGCTGGAGTCCCTGCTCGACTCGGGTAATCGCCCCGAGTGGATGATCCTGACGGTGCTGCCTGTGCTACCCCCGGAGCTGCGGCCCTTAGTGCCCCTGGATGGCGGGCGTTTCGCCACCTCCGACCTCAATGATCTCTACCGCCGGGTGATCAACCGCAACAACCGCCTCAAGCGGCTGTTGGACCTCAACGCCCCGGACATCATCGTGCGCAATGAGAAGCGCATGCTCCAGGAGGCGGTGGACGCCCTCCTGGATAACGGCCGCCGCGGCCGGGCCATCACCGGCACCAACCGCCGGCCGCTGAAGTCCCTTGCAGACATGATCAAGGGCAAGCAGGGGCGGTTCCGCCAGAACCTGCTGGGCAAGCGGGTGGACTACTCGGGCCGCTCGGTGATCGTGGTGGGTCCCAAGCTCAAGCTCCACCAGTGCGGGCTGCCCAAGCGCATGGCCCTGGAGCTCTTCAAGCCCTTCATCTTCGCCAAGCTGCAGTTGCGAGGCACCGCCACCACCATCAAGGCGGCCAAGAAGATGGTGGAACGCGGCACCGGCGAGGTGTGGGACATCCTCGAGGAGGTCATCCGTGAGCACCCGGTGATGCTCAACCGGGCCCCGACCCTGCATCGCCTGGGCATCCAGGCCTTCGAGCCGGTGCTGGTGGAGGGCAAGGCCATCCAGCTCCATCCCCTGGTGTGCACCGCCTTCAACGCCGACTTCGACGGCGACCAGATGGCGGTCCACGTGCCTCTCTCCCTGGAGGCCCAGCTGGAGGCCCGGGCCCTGATGATGTCCTCCAACAACATCCTCTCCCCGGCCAACGGCGAGCCCATCATCGTCCCCTCCCAGGACGTGGTGCTGGGCCTGTACTACATGACCCGCGAGCGGGTCCAGGCGAAGGGGGAGGGCAAGGTCTACTCCGATCCCACCGAGGCCCGCCGCGCCTACGAGAGCGGCCAGGCGGACCTGCATGCGCGGGTGCGGGTGCGCATTCGGGAGGTGCAGTTTGGTGAGGAGGGGGAGCGCATCGAGACGCGCACCCTCTACGAGACCACCATCGGGCGGTCCATGCTCTACGAGGTGGTGCCCGATGGGCTGCCCTTCACCCTGATCAATCAGACCCTGGGCAAGAAGGCGATCTCCAACCTGGTCAACACCTGTTATCGCCAGCTCGGCCTGAAGGCCTCGGTGGTGTTCGCCGACCAGATCATGTACACGGGTTTCCGCATGGCCACCCGGGCGGGCATCTCCATCGGCCTGGAGGACATGGCGGTGCCCGACGAGAAACCGGCCATCCTCGCCCGTGCCGAGCAAGAGGTGAAGGAGATCGAGAACCAGTATGCCTCGGGGCTGGTGACCAACGGCGAGCGCTACAACAAGGTGGTGGACATCTGGTCCCACACCAACGACCAGGTGGCCAAGGCGATGATGGGCAAGCTCGGTAAGGAACGGGTGCTCGATCGCCAGGGCGCGGAGGTCGAGCAGGACTCCTTCAACAGCATCTACATGATGGCGGACTCCGGCGCCCGTGGCTCCGCGGCCCAGATCCGCCAGCTCGCGGGCATGCGCGGCCTGATGGCCAAG
>CAZFHV010000124.1:0-10096 GCA_964519095.1 uncultured Chromatiaceae bacterium
CTGAAATCGGATCGGACCCATTTCAGGATTCACGAAAAATGGCGACTCTCCGGGAAGACCGCCTCTCGCCGCCCTTCCTCCTTCATCCCCAGGCGTCGGGCCAGGGCGAGCAGCGTCCGACATGAGGCTCCCGGCCTCGCGTCGAGACCGCAGCCCCCTGTCATAAGGACGCCACCAGAGGGCAGCCGACCGCTCTTGCGGGGGCCGACGCCCGGAGGGTCGAGCACAAATAGTGTGCGCGGTATCACATTAATAGGCACATAAACCCCCCGATTAGGGGTTTTCCGGGTTTGACCAAGCCCCTAGGTCTGGTATTCTGCGCCGCCTTTGTGGCCCGCCCCGCGATCGCCCGTGGGCAGCAGGGCCCTCACTCACACTGATGAGGAACGGCGATCATGTCCATTAAACCCTTTGCCGCCGGGGTCCTGGCTGCCCTGGCAATGAGTCCCCTGGCCTCCCTTCCTGCCTCCGCGGCGGGCTTTTCGGAGAGCGGCGTCGCCTCCTACTACGCCGACAAGTTCCAGGGCCGCAGGACCGCCAGTGGCGAACGCTACGAGAAGACCGCCCTGACGGCCGCCCACCGGACCCTGCCCCTCGGCACCAAGATCCGGGTCACCAACCAGCGCAACGGCGAGAGCGTCGTGGTCGAAGTGAACGACCGCGGCCCCCATGTCAGGGGACGCCTGCTCGACCTCTCCAAGCGCGCCGCCCAGGAGCTGCGCATGATCGGTGCCGGCGCGGCCCAGGTCCAGCTCGAAGTCCTCTCCCGCGGGGAATCCTAGCCGCGGCGAGCCCCAGGGCGCCCCGCGACCAAGCTTTCGGGGGCGAGATGGTCTATACCCCGCGGTCGGGTGGGGGTCGCGCTCGAAATGCCCAAGGGGCCCCGGCTACAGGGCTCGTCCTCCCCGGGGGAAACACGGATCCTCTTGGTTCGCCACGGGGAGGTGTACAACCCCCATCGGGTCTTCTATGGTCGACTGCCCCGTTTTGGCTTGACCGCCCGAGGCCGCGCTCAGGTCCTGACCCTGGCTCGGGCACTCGCTGACCGCCCGGTGGCCGCTGTCTACACCAGTCCCCTGCTGCGGGCCCGCCAAACGGCGGCGATCCTCTGCGGGGGCCTGGGGGCCGTGCCGCTTCACCGCTCGCGGCTGATCACGGAGGTGGGCTCTCCTTTCGACGGGCGACCGGCGGCGGAGCTGGCCGCGCGACGCTGGGACCTCTACAGCGGCAGCCCCCGGGGATTCGAGCAGCCCGCGGACGTGCTCGTGCGCGCTCGGCGCTTCCTGGACCTGGTGCGTTGGCGGCATGGGGGGGCGCGGGTGATAGCCGTCACCCACGGGGATCTCATCGCCCTCGCGATCCTCTGGGCCCTGGCGGCGCCCCTCACGCCCGAGGCGATTGCGGAGCTCGGCCGCGGGGGCTTCCCGCTGCCCTATCCGCGAGCGGGCTCCCTCACCGAGCTCTGCTTCGCCACGCGGGAACCCGAGGAGCTACCCGGGGTTCGACACCAACCCGTACCCTGAAGCATCGCACGGGTCCCAATGCCAGGGCGCCGGCCGGGTCGGATCGTTGAAGGGAGACACCGAGGGCCGAGGTCCCCGGTGCCCCCCGGCACCCCCGTCAGCGAGCGGGGCGCTGGGGTGCCCTTAGCGGCGGGGCGGTTTACCCGACCCCGTGGGGGCCAGGGTCCAGGTCACCGCGCGCCAACCGTAGGGTGGATCCATGGTGGAGGCCCCCACGATGGTCCCGGCGTTGTTGATGCCCCGCGCGTAGGACTCGGTGCCACCGGGCAGGATGCCGAGGTCGATGAATTTGCCGTCGCGCCACAAGACCGCGGAGTTGAAGGCGGGCGGCAGGGCGGTGACGGTTCCGACCACGTCCCCGCTGTCGTTGATGTGCCAGGCCTCCCGCGGGTAGCGTCCCTCGGGGATGGGCAGGGCCGTGGGGGCCGTCGCACCGCTCTTCCACACCACCGGCCAACCGCCGTCGCTGGTGCCGAGGATGTCGCCGTTGTTGTTGATGTCGATGGCGTAGGTGGCGAAGCGGGTGGTGAAGGGCGGCAGGGTGCTGTACTGCCCGTTGCGGTAGAGGAAGGCGTTGATCCGACCGGTCGCATCCGTCATGTGACCCACCACGTCGCCGGCATCGTTGATCCCCGAGCCCTCGGCCCTGATCGCCCCGGGGGCATGCCCAGGTCGCGGTAGATGGCGCCGTTCTTCCAGGTGACGGGCCGGGTCTGCCGGACGGTGCCGTCGAAGGCCTGGGCTGCACCCGCCATCTCGCCGTTCTCGTTGACGTCGAAGCCACCGGTCGCGCAGTTGTCCCCGCCGGGCAGGGGCGGCAGGGGCCCGGAGGAGCTGGGCGTCCAGTAGCGCGAGCAGCTGATCTTGGTATTGACCACATACTCACCCACGGCGTGGCGCATGGAGTTCCAGGTGTAGGGGGCGCCGTTGGCACCCTCCAGGTAGCCGATCACCGCGCCGTCGTTCCAGATCGGGCGGACCTGGATGCCGGAGGCACCGATGGCGGTGCCGACGATCTCCCCCAACTCATTGATGCTATAGCCGGCCGACCCCCCGCCGGGGGTCAGCTCACCGAGGTTGGTGATGGTGACCCCGCCACCGCCTCGCGGCTTCGCCGCCAGAGCGGGATCCGCGGCGGTGAGCAGGGCGGCACTGGCCGCTAGGATGGACAGGGAAGGGAACAACTTCGACATCGAGAATCCTCCTCACGCCTCCTGTGCGGGAACCAAAGGGAAGGCCTGGGATTCAGGTGAAAGGCCGCCGCCCGGTTTTCGGGCGGCAGTTCCAATCGATCAGGGCGTGGCCAGGTGCCAGACCTCCTTGACCCCGTCGCCGGTCCTGTCGCCGGGCTTGGTGTCCTTGATCCAGAGATAGAGGGGACGACCCTTGTAGGCCCACTGCAGGCCGCCGTCGTCGCGCTTGAGGATGCTGTAGTCCCCTGAGGCCTTGTCGCTGGCCCCCGCCGTCAAGGGCGGCCAGTTCTGGGCGCACTGGTCGTTGCAGGCACTCTTGCCCCCACCTGTTGGGTCCTTGTCGAACACATAGAGGCTCATGCCCTTGGCATCCACCAGGATGCCGCCTTCGGCCTTGGCGGGGACGCCGGCGGCCTGGCTGGTACCGGACAGTGCCAGTACCAGCAGTCCGGCAATCAATGGGTTCTTCACGCGTTGATCGAGCATGGTCAGACTCCCGAGCTTGCCTGTGCAGGCCATTCCTGCTGGGGAGTCAACACCCGCACTCCAGCCTTTATTCCCTCGACCCCAGCGCCCGTTCAGCTCCCTGAGCATCGCCCCAGGACCCCGCGCACGCCCAGGGACGAGGCGCCGGGGGCAAGGTTTCCGCTGAGCCGGGTTGGGTGGCGCCTGCCGCGTTCGGGTACACTCCTCCCCCGTCGCGCCCTCTCATCGCCGCACCCATCCGGAGCCCCTGCCCTTTGGCCGACCTTCCTGCCGCAAGCCCCCTGGGATTCTTGGGCCGCCTGGGCCGTTACGCCCCCGGACTCAACCTGGTTCAGGGCTACCCGGCGGGCTGGCTCCGGCACGACCTCCAGGCTGGCCTGTCGGTGGCGGCCGTGGCCCTGCCCACCGGCATCGCCTACGCGGAGCTGGCCGGTTTCAGCGCGGTGATCGGCCTCTATTCGGCCATCTTTCCCCTGTTTGCCTACGCCCTGTTCGGCTCGTCCCGGCAGTTGATCACCGGCCCCGATGCGGCCACCTGCGCCCTGGTGGCGGGGAGTCTCGCCCCCCTCGCTGGGGGCGATCCCGGCAAGTACCTCGCCTACTCGGTCATCCTGACCTTGCTGACGGGACTGTTCTGCATCGCCGGGGGGCTGTTGCGGCTGGGGTTCCTGGCCAACTTTCTCTCGCGGCCCATCCTCATCGGCTTTCTGAACGGGGTGGCGATCAACATCATCGTCCGCCAGCTCGGCAAGTTGTTCGGTTTCTCGGTGGCGGGACACAACCTGGTCGCCACCCTGTCGGACTTCCTGACCAAGCTGGATCAGACCCACGCCCCCACCCTGATCTTGGGCGTCTCGCTGCTTGCGCTGCTCTTGCTTGGCAAGCGTATCGCCCCGCGCCTGCCGGGGCCCCTGGTGGCGGTGGCGGCCGGCATCCTGGCGGTGGTGCTGTTCGCCCTGCACGAGAAGGGGGTGGCCGTCACCGGGGCGGTCCCTGCGGGGCTGCCTGGCTTCGGCATTCCGAAGATCGACCCCGCCGCCCTCCACACCCTGGTGCGGGATGGCTTCGGCATCATGCTGGTGAGCTTCACCAGCGCCATGCTCACGGCGCGCAGCTTCGCCGCGCGCAACCGCTACGACATCGACGCCAATCAGGAGCTCATCGCGCTCGGCGCCTGTAACCTGGCCTCGGGGCTCGGGCAGGGGTTCGCTGTGAGCGGCGCGGACTCGCGCACCGCGGTGAGCGACGCCATGGGCGGCAAGAGCCAGCTCACGGGGGTCTTCGCCGGGCTGGCCATGCTGGGGGTGCTGCTCTATCTCACCGGTCCGCTCGGCTATCTGCCGGTGGCGGCCCTGGGGGCGGTGCTGATCGCCTCCGCCGCTGGCCTCGTGGATCTCGCGGCCCTGCGGGATTTCTACGGCCTGAGCCGCACCGAATTCGGCCTTTCGATCCTGACGACGCTGGGCGTGGTGCTGGTGGGGGCCCTGCCCGGCATCCTGGTGGCGGTGACCCTGGCGATCCTGCGCCTGCTGGCGCTGGCCTCCCGGCCCACGGACGCCGTCCTGGGCCGGGTTCCAGGCGTGAAGGGCTTTCACAACACCGCGGACTTCCCCGGTGCGGAGACCCTTCCCGGACTGCTCCTGTACCGCTTCGACGGCGCACTGCTGTTCTTCAACGCGGATTATTTCAAGAGCCGGGCGCTGCAGACGGTAGCAGACTCACCCACCCCGGTGCGCTGGTTCGTCCTGGACGCGGCCTCGGTGAACTACCTCGACATCACCGCCGTCTACAAGATCGACGAGCTCAGCGAGGCCCTCGACGAGCGCGGTATCCTGTTCGCCATCGCCCGCCCCAAGCGGCTGATGCGGAACAAGCTCGAGCTGGGAGGGCTCTTGGAGCGCATAGGCCGGGAGCGGATGTACCTCACCCTGAAATCCGCGGTGCGGGCCTACGAGCGGGAGCTGGGTGGCCCGGCCCAATGGCGCCCGGAAACCGGACCGATCCCCGCCGATGCCCGCGCCTGAGGGTGTTGCACCGCGCGGCGAGATCCGACCCCGCGGCCTGGTGGCGACCCCTGCCCAGACCGGCAGCGACTTGCCGGAGAGCCGCGCCCGGAGTCCCTGGGATCCTGCAGGGTCCCGCTTCACGTCCCTTGTTCGGAGAGCCCTATCGCGATGCCTAGCCACAGATCGAGACCTCCGTTCAGTCCTCCCGCCCCTCAAGGCTCCGTCGCCGGGGCACTGCTCCTGCTCGCCCTGGTCAGCGCACCCGTTTCAGGGCCGACCGCGGCTGGCGGGGAGTCTCCCCCGCCCCAGACCGCCCTGGAGCACGCCCAGAAACACCTCAACCCCAAGTACGTCTGCCCCATGCACCCGGAGATCGTGCGGGACGAGCCCGGCAACTGCCCCATCTGTGGCATGAACCTGGTGGAGAGGCCGATGGAGGCGGATCCCGGCGAGCGGCCGGCGGTGAGCATCAGCGGCGAGGTCATGCAGAGCATGGGTGTGCGCACCGCGCGGGTCGAGCGGGGGGCACTCTGGCAGACCATCCACACGGTGGGGAGCGTGGACTACGACGAGACCCGCCTGGAGCACATCCACCCCCGCGCCGAGGGCTGGATCGAGCGCCTCGAGGTACGGGCGGAGGGAGAGGCGGTGAAGAAGGGCCAGGTGCTGGCCCACCTCTACGCGCCCCAGATCCTCGCCGCCCAGGTGGATTTCCTGCTCGCCCTGGGACCCCAGGAGTCCACTGGGCGGGTGAAGGTGGACAAGGCCCGCAACCTGTTGCGGCTCCTGGCCGTCCCCGAGGAGGTGATCCGGGAGCTGGAGCGCAGCCGTCAGACCAGCAATACGGTGCCGGTCCTGGCCCCCGCGGCCGGGGTGGTCACCCGCCTGGAGGCGCGGGAGGGCATGTTCGTGGAGCCCAATACCACGCTCTTCAGCATCGCGGACCTCGATCGGGTCTGGGTGCTGGTGGACGTCTTCGAGCATCAGCTCGGCTGGCTCAAGCCGGGCCTGAAGGCGCAGATCCGGGTGCCGGCCTATCCCGGGCGCACCTGGGAAGGCAAGCTGGATTACCTCTACCCGGAGCTCAACCCCAAGACCCGTACCCTGAGGGTACGGCTGGTGTTCCCCAACCCCGAGGGCCTGCTCAGGCCCAACATGTTCGCCGACGTGACCATCCTGGGGGAGGCCAAGCGCGACGCCCTCAAGATCCCCCGGGAGGCCCTGATCCCCACCGGTGAGCGGGAGACGGTGGTCAAGGCCCTGGGCGGGGGCCGCTTCCAGCCGGTGGATGTGGTGAGCGGCATGCAGCGCGGCGAGGCGGCGGAGATCCTCTCCGGCTTGACGGAGGGTGACGAGGTGGTGGTGTCGGGTCAGTTCCTGATCGACTCCGAGTCCAGCCTGCGGGCCAGCTACCTGCGGATGTCCCCCGCCGGCCCGGCAGCGGAGCCCGCGACGGCGCCGAGCTCGACCCCGGCCCCTGCGGCGGACCCCCACGCCCAGCATCACCACTGAGGGCCTGGCCATGCTGATCGGGCTCATCGACTGGTCGGTGCGCAATCGCCTGCTGGTATTGCTCGCCACCCTGCTCTTGACGGTCTGGGGGGTGCTGGCGGTGAAGCAGACCCCCCTGGATGCCATCCCCGACCTCTCGGACGTGCAGGTCATCATCCGCACCAGCTTCCCCGGTCAGTCGCCACGGGTGGTGGAGGAGCAGGTCACCTATCCCCTCTGCACCACGCTGCTGGCCGTGCCCGGCGCCAAGACCGTGCGCGGCTACTCCATGTTCGGGGACTCTTATATCTATGTGCTGTTCGAAGACGGCACCGACCTCTATTGGGCCCGCTCCCGGGTGCTGGAGTACCTGAACCAGGCCGCCGCCAGCCTGCCGGCTGGGGTCCAGCCCCGACTGGGACCGGATGCCACCGGCGTGGGTTGGGTCTACAGCTACGCCCTGGTGGATCGCGCCGGTTCGCACGACCTGGCACAACTGCGGAGCCTCCAGGATTGGTTCCTGCGCTTCGAGCTCCAGACCGTCTCCGGTGTGGCCGAGGTGGCCACCGTGGGCGGTATGGTGCGCCAGTACCAGATCCTGGCCAATCCCGAGCGGTTGCGGGCCTTCGGTATCCCCCTGAGCAAGCTGGTCGGCGCCGTGCAGGCCGCCAATCAGGAGGTGGGGGGCTCGGTGATCGAGCTCGCCGAGGCGGAGTACATGGTCCGTACCCGTGGTTACCTGAAGTCCCTGGAGGATATCGAGACCATCCCCATCGAGGTCAGTGAGCGCGGCATCCCGATCCTGCTGCGGGACCTGGCCAGCGTCCAGGTGGGACCCGAGATGCGCCGGGCGGTGGCGGACCTGGACGGCGAGGGCGAGGTCACCGGCGGGATCATCGTCATGCGCTCGGGGCAGAACGCGCTGGCCACCATCGCCGCGGTGAAGGAGAAGCTGGCGGAGCTGCGCGGCGGGCTGCCCCCCGGGGTGGAGGTGGTCGAGACCTACGACCGCTCCCAGCTCATCCTCAGCGCCGTGGACAACCTCAAGGGCAAGCTGATCGAGGAATTCCTCGTCGTCGCCCTGGTGTGCCTGCTGTTTCTGTTCCACCTGAGATCCGCCTTCGTGGCCATCGTCACCCTGCCGCTCGGGGTGCTCTCCGCCTTCATCGTCATGCGCTACCAGGGGGTCAACGCCAATCTGATGTCGCTGGGCGGCATCGCCATCGCCATCGGCGCCATGGTGGATGCGGCCATCGTCATGATCGAGAACGCCCACAAGCACCTGGAGCGCCACCTCCACGCCGAGGGCCAGCCGCCCCAGGGGGCGGAGCGCTGGGCCCTGATCACCCGGGCGGCGGGGGAGGTGGGGCCGGCGCTGTTCTTCTCGCTCCTCATCATCACCCTGAGTTTCCTGCCGGTGTTCACCCTCGAGGCCCAGGAGGGGCGGCTGTTCGCCCCCCTCGCCTACACCAAGACCTACGCCATGGCCGCCTCCGCGGGGCTGGCGGTGACCCTGGTGCCGGTGCTCATGGGCTACTTCATCCGCGGCCGCATCCCCAGCGAGCAGGCCAACCCCCTGATCCGCTTCCTGATCTGGACCTACCGACCCGCCCTCCAGGCGGTGCTCCGCGCCCCCTGGACCACCATCCTGGTCGCCGGGCTGGCCACCGGGAGCATCCTCATCCCCTGGTACGGTGTCGGCGGGGTGGTGGTCCCCCTCAAGTGGCCCTTCCAGATCGCCGGCGCCCTGCTGCCCGCCGAGGCCAGGGGCTGGTCCGAGGGCGTCGTGCGGCGGCTCGATGGCTGGCAGGAGGGGCTGGCGGCGGGCTGGCGCGGGGCCTTCGCGGAGGTGCCAGTGTTGGGGCGGTTGGGTAGCGGCCTGGGGTCGGAGTTCATGCCCGAACTCTACGAGGGCGACCTCCTCTACATGCCCACCACCTTGCCGGGGCTCTCCATCGGCAAGGCCCAGGAGCTCTTGCAGCAGACCGACCGGCTCATCGCCCGCCTCCCCGAGGTGAAGCGGGTATTCGGCAAGGTGGGCCGGGCCGAGACCGCCACCGACCCCGCCCCCCTCAACATGATCGAGACCCTCATCCAGCTCAAGCCCCAATCCGAGTGGCGGGAGGGCATGACCCTGGCCCGCCTGATCGAGGAGCTGGACCAGAGCGTGCGCTTCCCCGGGGTGACCAATGCCTGGGTGATGCCCATCAAGACCCGCATCGACATGCTCGCCACCGGCATCAAGACCCCGGTGGGGGTCAAGGTGGCGGGGCCGGACCTCAAGGAGATCGAGCGCATCGGCCGGGAGGTGGAGCGGGTCCTGCAGGGGGTGCCGGGGACCGCCTCCGCGTACTCCGAGCGGGTCGCCGGCGGCCGCTACATCGAGGTCCGCCCCAACCGGGTCGCGGCGGCGCGGGTGGGACTCAACATCGGCGACATCAACGAGCTGGTCACCACCGCCGTGGGCGGCATGAACATCGCCCAAACCGTCGAGGGCCTGGAGCGCTACCCGGTCAACCTGCGGTTCCCCCGTGAGCAGCGCGACGACCCCGAGAAGCTCCGGGCCCTACCCCTGGTCACCCCCACCGGGGCCCAGGTGCCCCTGGGGCAGATCGCCGAGGTGGTCATCGTGGACGGGCCGCCCATGATCCTCAGCGAGGACGCCCGCCCCAACGGCTGGGTGTTCGTCGACATCCGCGGGGTGGACCTGGGCAGCTACGTCCGCCAGGCCCAGGAGGCGGTGCGCACCCAGGTCAGCCTGCCGCCGGGCTACTCAATCAGCTGGTCCGGCCAGTACGAATACTTGCTGCGCACCCAGGCCAAGCTCTACCAGGTGGTGCCCCTGACGCTGCTGATCATCTTCACCCTCCTCTACCTCACCTTCCGCAACACCCAGGAGGCCCTGCTGGTGATGATCTCCCTGCCCCTGGCCCTGGTGGGGGGGTTCTGGTTCATCTATCTCCTCGGCTACCACCTCTCGGTGGCGGTGGCGGTTGGCTTCATCGCCCTCGCCGGGGTGGCCGCCGAGTTCGGCGTGGTGATGCTCATCTACCTCGACAACGCGGTAGCGAGCTTCAAGGCCGAGGGCCGCCTGGCCTCCCTGGCGGACCTGCGGGAGGCCATCCTGCAGGGCGCGGTGCTGAGGGTGCGGCCCAAGGCCATGACCGTGGCGGTGATCATCGCGGGCCTGCTGCCCATCTTCATCGGCACCGGCACCGGCTCGGAGGTGATGCAGCGCATCGCCGCCCCCATGGTGGGGGGAATGATCACGGCGCCGCTCTTGTCGCTATTCGTCATTCCGGCGATCTACTACGGGTGGAAGCGCAGGGCACTGGCTGCTACCTAGTAGATCGTTCCGTTAATATATTTACGAGAATACCAGCAGTTGTCATGATCC
>CAZFHV010000125.1:0-1989 GCA_964519095.1 uncultured Chromatiaceae bacterium
CCCCCCCCCCCCCCCCCCCCCCCCCCCACAACATCCGAAAACCCCGCAGTCAGTGGGGCGCTGCCCCAGCGGCGCGCGGTGACTTGGGAAAGCCTCGTGCGGTGAAGCTGCTAGTCGAATCCATCCCCGCAACGAGTAGGTAGAAACAAGAAGACGAAACCACCTGTGGAGGAACAACCGTGATCAAGAAACTTTTCCTGATTGGCTGCTCTTGTCTTGTGGTGGGCTGCGCGGGTACTGGCCCACGGCAAGAGACTCGCAAGGTCGGATATGAGAAGTCGTTGTCTGCTTACAAAGCCTACGACGAGGGGAACGTAGCCCAGGCAGAGAGCGATTGGGATGCGGCGATTGCCGCCGTGACGAAGGATCCCGAGGCCTATGCTGCGGATCGTGAGCTACCCTTGCAGCATTCCACTTATGTCTCGAACAAGGCGTGGATCGCCCTCACTAAGGGCGACGAGAAGGGTGCCAGGGAGGGTTACATGCAGGCGGTGGATATCCTGGCGAAGGGGGAGAGAGCCTATCAGGCGTTGGAACAGAGTGCCAAGAACCAACGGGAGATGTTGTTCTTCGCCGCGACTTTGGCAGCCTCCGGGTATGTCGCATACAAGAGTGCCAAGTTGCCCGTAGCCCAACAACCGCAAATCGACTACTCGCAAATGCTCTACATTCCAAAGTTCGATGAAGTCGATATCGGCAAGCGGTTCCCAAACTTTTTCCAAACCGACGGGGTGCGCGCCGTTCTCTACCCCAGCCTCGGATGGATGGAGAGCATCGTTCGGGTAAACGGGAAGAAGGGTACCTGCACCGGTTGGGTCTGGGGCGGGGTGGCAGTGGTCACCAACGCCCACTGTGTCACCAACGAGGACGGCTCACCGGGACCCGGCACCTACTCCGTTGCCTTTGAGCGTGCGCTGGGTAGCGAGTCCTATAAGGTTGTGGAGGTGCATACCCACCGGAACGATGGGGGCTGGGACCGAGATTGGGCCAATGACTGGGCGATTCTGGCCCTCGATCGCTACTATCCCTACCAGGGTTTGAAGGGCTGGTGGACCCCCGACAATGCCGCGGATCGCAAGAATCTGCTGGGCACCAAGCTGATGACCGCCGGCTATTCTGGCGATCTAAATGATGGGCGCTTTCTTGGCATGCACTGGGGGTGTGGAGCTCTGGGCTTTTCGAATAAGAATACGGTCTTAGAGCACAAGTGCCGGACTTGGAAGGGATCATCCGGCTCCCCCATCGTCATCGCCGAGGGGAAACACGCGGGGTACGTGGTCGCGATGAACTCTTACGTCAGGGGTAGAACTCAGGAAAACGTGAGTGTCGGTGTTGGTGTGGGTGGCGGCATCATGGTTGATCGATTTACGGACAAGCTCAAGGAGGTAACCGAGAGGCGCAGACAGGAGCTGGTTGCGGACGAGAAGTTGCCGCCGCGCATCCGATACTGACCGGGGCGTCCCTGGCCCCCAACAACGCAGGGACAGGCTACATCCTTCCCAATCGGCACAGTAAAGGGCAGTGAAGGCGTATCCGGTCACCCCCCCAAGAGCGGATGGAGCCCTCTTGAGGGGGTCGGCTGCCCGTCCCGCGTGCGAGGGGAGGTTGTATACCCGTCACACATAGATTTTCCGCCGCGATGCACGCCCCTCGGGTCCTGCAAAACCGATGCGCGACGGGTATAAAGGTGGGGAATCGATAGCCGTTAACCGAGACGCCTACTTGCCAGCGCCGGCGAGCCACTTCCGACGAGCCCCTTTCTCAGGGGTGGCGGTCAGGCAGTCCCGCCAGCTCGCTCAGCCCGAGCTGGCGGTCCAGGCTGGCCAGGTCGCGGATGGGTGCGAGGCAGCCGCTCGGGCCGCACAGGGTGGCGACCGGCCCCGCCTCGGGGGGGCTGCTCCCCAGGATCCCCGGCAGGCCCCCGTCCTCCGTCGGGATGGCCAGGGCCAGACGCCGGGGCGCCAGGCCCCGCTGGAGTCGCTCCTGCCA
>CAZFHV010000125.1:1999-10052 GCA_964519095.1 uncultured Chromatiaceae bacterium
CAGGGCTGGAGCTCGGCGCGGGGGGCGCGCGCCACCACCACCTCGGTGGGGTGCAACCACTCGTCGAGGGCCAGCAGCAGGCTCGCGTGGGCATAGGGCATCTCCTCGATGGCCCCCCAGGCCAGACGCAGGGTGCGCTCGGCCGCCTCCAGGTAGCGGGTCTCCCCAAGCAGGTGTCCCAGACGGATCAGCACCCGGGCCGCAACCCCGTTGCCCGAGGGGAGGGCCTCGTCGGCGAGGGGCTTCGGGCGGTGGAGCAGGGGCTCGTGGTCATGGGCGGTGAAGAAGAAGCCCCCCGCCTGGGTGTCCTCGAACCGCTCCAGCAGTACCTCCGCCAGATCGATGGCGAGCTCAAGGTCGGCGCGCCGCCAGCGGGTCTGGAGCAGCTCCAGCAGGGCGTCGATCAGATTGGCGTAGTCGTCCAGGTAGGCGGGGAGCTGGGCCTGGTCGCCACGGGCGCTGGCTAGCAACCGGCCCTCCCGCCAGAGGTTCTCGCGAAGGAAGGCGAGCGCCCGCTCGGCGGAGTCCAGGTAATCGGGGCGCTGGAACAGCCGCGCCGCCCGGGCCATGCCCTTGATCATCATGGCGTTCCAGGCGGTGAGCACCTTGTCGTCCAGCCCAGGGGGGGTGCGCGCCGCGCGGACCCCGAGCAGACTCTTACGGGCGGCGGTCAGCCGTTCGTCCACGTCCCACGGGGCAAGCCCGAAACGGGCCGCCAGGGTCCCGGAATCCGCGACGCGGTTGAGGTGCCAGCGACCCTCGAAGTTCGGCGGGCGGTCCAGGCCATAGGCCGCGGCGAACAGGGGGTGGTCCGCGCCACCCAGAGCCGCTTCCACCTGCGCCGGGGTCCAGAGGTAGAAGCGCCCCTCCTCGCCCTCGCTGTCCGCGTCCAGGGCGGCGTAGTAGCCACCCCCCGGCCCCTGCATCTCCCGCAGCACCCAGTCGGCGATGCCCAGCGCCGTATCCCGGAACAGGGCCTCGCCGCCGAGCTGCCAGGCCAGGCAATAGAGGCCCAGGAGCTGGCCGTTGTCGTAGAGCATCTTCTCGAAGTGGGGGATCTCCCAGCGCTCGTCCACCGAGTAGCGGCTGAAGCCCCCGCCGATCTGGTCCTGGAGGCCGCCGAGGGCCATCCGCTCCAGGGTGAAGCGGGCCTGGTGCCGGGCCTCCCCATCCGGGCTACCGGCAATGGCGGTGGTGAGGGCGCGGTGGAGTAGTAGCTCGAGATCGGTGGGGTGGGGAAACTTGGGGGCCCGACCAAAGCCGCCGTGACGGCGATCGAAGGCCTCGCGCAACTGCCGAAGGGCCCTGTCGATGGGCCCGGCGTCCAACACCGCGGCGGCCCGGCTCCGAGGGGGGTCCAGGGAGTCCAGGGCCGCGCGCAGGGAGGCACCCTGCTCGGCGATGGCGGCGCGCTGCTCCCGATAGGCACCGGCGATGGCCTGGAGGAGGTCGCGGAAGGCCGGCAGACCGTGGCGGGCCTCCCCTGGGAAGTAGGTCCCGGCGAAGAAGGGGCTCTGGTCGTCGGGGGTGAGGAAGGCGGTGAGGGGCCAGCCCCCGGGGCGCTGGGCGAGGAGCTGATGGGCGGACTGGTAGATGCGGTCCAGGTCCGGGCGCTCCTCCCGGTCCACCTTGATGTTGACGAATAGGCGGTTCATGAGCGCCGCGGTGGCGGGGTCGTCGAAGGACTCATGGGCCATCACATGGCACCAGTGGCAGGCGGAGTAGCCGATAGAGAGCAGGATGGGGCGGTCCTCCGCCCGGGCCAGGGCGAGGGCCTCCTCGCACCAGGGCCACCAGTCCACGGGCTGGTGGGCGTGCTGCTGGAGGTAGGGGCTCTGGGTGGCGGCGAGACGGTTGGGCTGTTGGGGTGGGCGCATGGGGGAGGGTGTCCGGGCTGGCGGCCTGCGAGCACGAGGGGGACTCGATCTGGTAAGCTGCTGTGCCCTCCAATCTGGTGCCTGATCCATGTCCCTTCCACCCCTGCGCCTGAAAAAAGACCAGGAGCGCCGGCTCCTGACTGGCCACTGCTGGATCTACTCCAACGAGATCGACAACGAGGCGACACCCCTCACCGCCCTAGAGCCTGGGGCCACGGTGGAGGTATGGAGTCACGGCGGGACCTGGCTCGGCTACGCCCAGATCAACCCCCATTCCCTCATCGCCGGGCGCCTCATCAGCCGCCAGCGCAACCGTCCACCCAGCCCGGCCCTCTGGGTCGAGCGCATCCGCACCGCGCTCGAGCTGCGCCAGCGCCTCTACGAGCAGCCCTACTACCGGCTGGTGTTCGGCGAGGCGGACGGGCTACCGGGCCTCACGGTGGACCGCTACGGGGCGGTCCTGGTGGTGCAGCTCACCACCGCCGGAATGGAGCGGGTGCGCGGGGAGCTGATCGCCGCCCTGGAGCAGGTGGTGCGCCCCGAGGCGGTGTGCCTGCGCAACGACGCCCCGGTCCGGGCCCTGGAGGGGCTGCCGAGCTATGTGGAGGTGGTGCTCGGCACCCTGCCCGAGACCCTGACCCTGGAGGAGGGCGGGGTGCGCTTCCGGGTCCCCCTCAGCGCTGGCCAGAAGACCGGCTGGTTCTTCGACCAGGCGGAGAATCGTCTGCGACTGGGCCGTTACCGCATCCAGGGTCGGGTGCTCGATGCCTTCTCCTATCTGGGCGCCTGGGGCATCCAGGCGGCGGCCCGCGGCGCCCATGAGGTCCTGTGCCTGGACGCCTCGGCCACCGCCCTGGAGGGGGTGGTCCAGAACGCAACCCTCAACGGACTCAGGGGGCGGGTCCACACCCTCCAAGGAGACGCCTTCTCGGTGCTCAAGGGCCTCGCTGAGGCCGGTGAGCGCTTCGATGCGGTGATCCTGGACCCACCGGCCTTCATCAAGCGGCGCCGTGATCTCACCGAGGGCACCGAGGCCTACCACCGCCTGAATCGCCTCGGTCTGGGACTCCTCAATCCGGGTGGCCTCCTGGTGACCGCCTCCTGCTCCTTCCACATGGAGCGGGAGGCCTTCCTGCGGACGGTGCAGCGGGCCTCCCGGCGTAGCGGCCTGAGCCTGCAGCTCCTCGAGAGCGCTGGCCAGGGTCCGGACCATCCGGTGCATCCGGCCATCCCCGAGACCGCCTACCTCAAGACCCTGTTCTTCAGGGCGGTGGCCGGGTTCTGAGCGGGGCGACCCGATGCTGCACTATCCCTCCCCGGACCCGGTGGCCCTAGCGGTCGGGCCCCTGAAGCTGCACTGGTACGGTCTCATGTACCTGGTGGGCTTCGTCGCGGCCTGGTGGCTGGGCCGGCGGCGCGCCAGCCGGCCGGAGTCCGGCTGGACCCCCCAGCAGGTGGACGACCTGGTGCTCTACTCCGTGCTAGGCGTGGTGCTGGGGGGACGCCTCGGCTACATGCTCTTCTACGGCACCGCTCAGCTCGCGAGCGACCCCCTGTCTCTGTTTCGCGTCTGGCAGGGGGGCATGTCCTTCCACGGCGGGCTGGTGGGGGTGCTGATCGCGGTGGCGCTGCTGGGCCGTCGTTACCGGATGGGCTTCCTCCAGGTCAGTGACTTCCTGGCGCCCCTGGTCCCCCTGGGGCTGGGTGCGGGGCGTATCGGCAACTTCATCAACGGCGAGCTGTGGGGACGGCCCACGGAGGCGGCCTGGGGGATGCAGCTCCCCTGCCTGCGCTTTCCCGACCACTGCCCCGCCGGGGGTGACTGGAGCGCCCCAGTCCACCCCTCCCAGCTCTACGAGGCGGGCCTCGAGGGGGTGGCGCTGTTCCTGATCCTCTGGCTGTTCTCGCGGCGTCCCCGGCCGACCGGTGCAGTCTCGGGGCTCTTCCTCGTGGGCTACGGGGTATTCCGCTTCCTGGTGGAGCTGGTGCGCCAGCCCGATGCCCACCTGGGCTACCTGGCCTGGGGCTGGCTGACCATGGGGCAACTGCTGACCCTGCCCATGCTCGCGGCGGGGGTGCTGCTGCTGGGGCGGGCCTACCGGCGCCGAGCGGCGGGGGGATAGGGATGCGGCAGTACCTGGAGCTGCTGCGGCGGGTACGCGAGGGAGGGGTGCGCAAGGCGGATCGCACCGGTACCGGCACCCTGAGCCTGTTCGGCTATCAGATGCGCTTCGACCTTGAGGAGGGGTTTCCCCTCCTCACCACCAAGAAGCTGCACCTGCGCTCCATCATCCACGAGCTGCTCTGGTTCCTGCGGGGGGAGACCAACATCCGCACCCTGCGCGAGCAGGGGGTGAGCATCTGGGACGAGTGGGCGGACGAGAAGGGGGACCTGGGCCCCATCTATGGCCACCAGTGGCGCGCCTGGCCCACCGCGGACGGGGGGCGGATCGATCAGATCAGCGAGCTGGTGGAGGGGATCCGCCGCGACCCCGACTCGCGGCGCCACATCGTCACCGCCTGGAACCCGGCGGACCTGCCCCGTATGGCGCTACCGCCCTGCCACCTGCTGTTCCAGTTCCACGTGGCGGAGGGGCGCCTGTCCTGTCAGCTCTACCAGCGCAGCGCCGACATCTTCTTGGGGGTGCCCTTCAACATCGCGAGCTACAGCCTCCTGACCCTGATGGTGGCCCAGGTGACGGGGCACCGGCCGGGGGACTTCGTGCACACCCTGGGGGACGCCCACCTCTACCTCAATCACCTGGAGCAGGCGGACGAGCAGCTCCGGCGGACGCCCTTTCCACCGCCGCGGATGCGGCTCAACCCCGAGGTCGGGTCCCTCTTCGACTTCCGCTACGAGGACTTCAGCCTAGAGGGCTACCAGGCCCACCCCCACATCCGGGCGCCGGTGGCGGTCTGAGGGATTCGGCCAGCCTTAGCCGCGCATGCTGTCGAAGAACTCCTGGTTGGTCTTGGTGACCTTGAGCTTCTCGTAGAGGAACTCCATGGCCGCCAGCTCATCCATGGGATGGAGGATGCGGCGCAGGATCCACATCCTCTGCAGCTCGTCGGGGTCCATCAGCAGCTCCTCCTTGCGGGTCCCGGAGCGGTTGATGTGGATGGAGGGGAAGATACGCTTCTCGGCGATGCGCCGGTCGAGATGGATCTCCATGTTGCCGGTGCCCTTGAACTCTTCGTAGATCACGTCATCCATGCGGGAGCCCGTGTCGATGAGGGCGGTGGCGACGATGGTCAGCGAGCCCCCTTCCTCCACGTTACGGGCCGCACCGAAGAAGCGCTTGGGCTTCTGCAGGGCGTTGGCGTCCACCCCACCGGTGAGCACCTTGCCCGACGAGGGGATCACGGTGTTGTAGGCCCGCGCCAGACGGGTGATGGAGTCGAGCAGGATCACCACGTCGCGCTTGTGCTCCACCAGGCGCTTGGCCTTCTCGATGACCATCTCGGCCACCTGGACATGGCGGGTGGCGGGCTCGTCGAAGGTGCTGGAGATCACCTCCCCGCGCACCGAGCGGGCCATCTCGGTGACCTCCTCCGGGCGCTCGTCGATCAGGAGCACGATCAGGTAGCACTCCGGGTGGTTGCTCTCGATGGAGTGGGCGATGTTCTGCAGCATCATGGTCTTGCCCGCCTTGGGCGGGGAGACGATCAGCCCGCGCTGACCCTTGCCGATGGGGGCCACCAGATCGATGGTGCGGGCGGTGATGTCCTCGGTGCTGCCGTTGCCCCGCTCGAGCTTGAGACGCTTGTGGGCGAAAAGCGGGGTGAAATTCTCGAACAGGATCTTGTTCTTGGCGTTTTCCGGCCGGTCGAAGTTGATGTCGTTGACCTTGAGCAGCGCGAAGTAGCGCTCCGTGTCCTTGGGGGGTCGGATCTTGCCCGAGATGGTGTCGCCGGTGCGCAGGGCAAAGCGGCGGATCTGGCTGGGGGAGATGTAGATGTCGTCGGGTCCCGCCAGATAGGAGCTGTCCCCCGAGCGCAGGAAACCGAACCCGTCCTGGAGGATCTCCAGCACCCCGTCGCCCGAGATCTCCTCCCCCCTGCGGGCCTGGGCCTTGAGGATGGCGAAGATGAGGTCCTGTTTGCGGGAGCGGGCGACGCCCTCGATCTCCAGGCTCTGGGCCAGCTCCAGCAGCTCGGCGACGGGCATCTTCTTGAGTTCGGTGAGATTCATGGCGTTTCGGGGGTTGGGGTGGATGGAGGGTGGTTGGGGGCGCCCCCTCAAGGGGTCACGCCGGGCAGGGGCGCACACCAACCGGGGGGATGCCCAGTGGCTCCCCCGGGGTGACCGTCCCGCGGATGGGATCGTCCCGGCCCTCGAGGGGGCCGATTCTGTTTATAAGTTGCTCTCGATAAAGGCGATCAGTTGGGCCTTGGAGACCGCCCCCACCTTGGTGGCCTCCACCTCGCCATCCTTGAACAGCATCAGCGTAGGGATGCCACGGATGCCGTAGCGGGGCGGGGTGTCCGGATTGTGGTCGATGTTCAGCTTGGCCACCGTCAGGCGCCCAGCGAACTCCTCGGCGATCTGATCCAGGGTGGGGGCGATGGCCCTGCAGGGCCCGCACCACTCTGCCCAATAGTCCACTAGGACCGGCTGGGTGGCCTTGAGCACGTGATCTTCAAAGGAGCCATCCGTCAAATGGACGATACGCGCACTCACTGGGCGATCTCCCGATGGATTGTCGTAGGGGCGGCAAACTGGAGCTTGGGGTGCGGGCGTCCGGAATGGAACGGACAGGGCGGGCGCCCAGGAGCTGGTATCGTCGTTGGGTAGAATCATATTGGAGCGAAACCCGCGGGGCTTTTCAAGTCCCCCAGGGGCACGAATTGGGCTATGCTAGCGGCCCATGACCGATACCCACCTCACCGACGTCCGATTCGACAGCCTGGAGCTGGACCCCCGCATCCGTGCGGGGCTCGCGGAGCTGGGCTTCAGCCACTGTACCCCGATCCAGGCCGAGGCCCTGCCCCTGGCCCTCGCCGGCAGGGACGTGGCGGGGCAGGCCCAGACCGGGACCGGCAAGACCGCGGCCTACGTGGTGGCCATGCTGCAGCGGCTGCTGACCCGCCCCCCAAGCGCCGAGCGCCGACCGACCCAGCCCCGGGCCCTGATCCTGGCCCCCACCCGGGAGCTAGCGGTGCAGATCGAGCGGGACACCACGGCGCTGGCCGTCCACACCGAGTTTCGCATCGCCATCGCCTTCGGCGGCACCGGCTACCAGGAGCAGCGGGAGCGGATCGCGGGGGGCGTGGACATCCTCATCGGCACCCCCGGTCGGCTCATCGACTACTTCAAGCAGGGGGTGTTCGACCTCAAGGCGGTACAGGTGGCGGTGGTGGACGAGGCGGATCGGATGTTCGACCTCGGTTTCATCCGCGACCTGCGCTATCTGCTGCGGCGCATGCCCAGGCCCGAGGCGCGGCTGGGGATGCTGTTCTCCGCCACCCTCTCCTATCGGGTGACCGAGCTCGCCTACGAGCACATGAACGACCCCCAGATGATCCGGGTGGAGCCAGACCGGGTCACCGCGGAGCGGGTGTCCCAGGTCTGCTACATGACCGCCAACGAGGAGAAGATCCCGCTCCTGGTCGCCCTGATCCGGGAGATGGAGGACCGACGGGTGATGGTGTTCGTCAACACCAAGCGCGCCGCCGACCTGGTGTGGGGCTACCTGGAGGGCAACGGACTCCACGCGGCGGTGCTCTCCGGGGACGTGCCCCAGAAACAGCGGCTGGGTCTGCTCAAGAGCTTCCAGGAGGGGCGGCTGCCGGTGCTGGTGGCCACGGATGTGGCCGCCCGGGGCCTGCACATCCCCGGTGTGACCCACGTGATCAATTTCGATCTCCCGCTGGATGCGGAGGATTACGTCCACCGCATCGGCCGCACCGCCCGGGCGGGCGCCGCGGGGGATGCCATCAGTTTCGCCTGCGAGACCCACGCCTTCTCCCTGCCGGACATCGAGACCTTCATCGGCCACCGGATCCCCATCCTGCCCGTGAATCCCGAGCGCCTCGCGGTACTCGCGCCCCCCGTGCGGGTGCACCGGGTGCGCCCGGGCCCTGGAGCACCCCGGGGTCGGGGCGCCGGCCACGCCAAGGGGCCGGAGGACGCCAGGTCAGGGAAGCCCCGCCCACGGCGCCGACGCCAGCCCCGC
>CAZFHV010000126.1:0-7861 GCA_964519095.1 uncultured Chromatiaceae bacterium
CGTCCTGGAGGTCCCTTCCCCCGCGGTGGGGGTCCTGCAGGAGATCCTCCGCCAGGAAGGCGAGGTGGTGGGCGCCAACGATGTCCTGGCCGTCGTCGGCAGCGGTGCGGCTGCCGCGAAGCCTGTGGCCGAGGCCAAGCCGGCCCCTGCTGCGGCGCCTGCGCCCGCTCCTGCTGCCCCAGCCGCCAAGGCGGCGGACGATGCCTTGACCCCGGGTGTGCGTCGCCTGGTGAAGGAGCTCAATGTGGACACCAGCCAGGTGCAGGGTACTGGCAAGGGTGGCCGCATCCAGAAGTCCGACGTCATGAAGTACCTCGACCAGAAGGAACAGGCCGAGCCGGCGCGCGATACCGAAGGTGCGGTGCCCCAGCTCCAAGAGCGTCCGGCGCTGGTGGGAGAGGCCAACCGGCCCGAGCAGCGGGTGACCATGACGCGCCTGCGGGCGCGGGTGGCGGAGCGGCTGGTCCAGGCCCAGCAGACCGCGGCCATCCTCACTACCTTCAACGAGGTCAACCTCCAGGCGGTCAGCGACATCCGTGCACGTTACCGCGAGACCTTCGAGAAGAAGTGGGGGGTACGCCTCGGCTTCATGTCCTTCTTCGTCAAGGCCGCCGTGGAGGCCCTGCAGAAGTTCCCCATCGTCAACGCCTCGGTGGACGGCCAGGACATCATCTACCACGGCTACTACGACATCGGCATCGCCGTGAGCAGCCCCCGCGGCCTGGTGGTGCCCATCCTCAAGAACTGCGACCAGCTCGGCTTCGGCGAGATCGAGAAGGCCATCGTGGACTTCGGCACGCGCGCCCGCGAGGGCGGCCTGACCTATGAGGAGCTCAGCGGTGGCACCTTCACCATCACCAACGGCGGGGTGTTCGGCTCGCTCGTCTCCACCCCCATCCTCAATCCGCCCCAGAGTGCCATCCTGGGTATGCACAAGATCCAGGATCGTCCTGTGGTGGAAAACGGCCAGATCGTCATCCGACCCATGATGTACCTGGCCCTCTCCTACGACCACCGCATTATCGACGGCCGCGACGCCGTCTCTTGTCTGGTCACCATCAAGGAGGCCCTGGAAGACCCGGCGCGGTTGCTGTTGCAGGTCTGACGCAGGGGCCCTGCGCGAGGTCCGGCGCCAGCGGAAACGCGGCGTCGGACGGAAGCGCCGACAAGCGATTCGGTCGTCTAGCCGGCCTTTAGCTGATCCTGGAGAGCGCGCCCGGAAGAGACTTCTCGGCGCGTTCTTTTTTTGCCGCTATTGCATGGTGGCACAAGCGAGGGAGAGGCCGCGCCCGCCGGTTGAGCCAGGGTACGCACCGCGTACCATATTCGGGCTACAACCGGCGGATCGCATTGGCTGATTATCGGAGGATTTTTCGGGTCTTTCGGTGACGGTTTATTGCGCAGTTGTCGGCGGAAATGAATGGTACGCGGTGCGTACCCTACGGCGCTGGGGCAAGTGGGGGTGACGAAGGTTTGCCCTTGCCGGGGGCCGTGGACAGGGCACCGAGGCACATGGCGGCGATCAGGACGATGAGGGCGGGGTGGTGGCGAGCACGTGGCGTGAACATGTGGCTCTCCTTTGTGGGTGAGCGTGCGCTCTACGGGAGCGGTCTGGGTGATCAAGGCGACGACGTGCCTGTCGGTGCCGCAGTGGGGACCGCTGAGGCAAGCGGCGCGTCAGGCCTGCCATCAAGCACGCCTCAGTTGGAAAGGCAAGCCGGCCCCAGGGCCTTGGCCATTCTCCGCGCTGCGCGGGGCTCGAGAAAACAAGAATAGTGTACGGCGAACCAGTCGGCGATCTCCTGCATGTGGAGTAGAAGGCGGCTTGTAAGGCCCGCGCCGTTGCCCCCGCCGGAGCGCGCAGGGGCAGTAAGAGTCCCCGAGGGGCCTTCGAGTGGCCGGTGCTGGCCCCTTCACGTTGCAGGACGCACCCAGGGGGCGGAGCGAACGGGCTGGAGACGGGACCCTACTCTACTTGTGGGGAGCTTTCGAGCGTCGTGGAACGCCTGACCCCAGAGACAACGGGGCGGCGGACACCGGGCGATTTTCTTCCGTGTGGTGACTTATTGGTGACTCAAGATAGAAGGTGGCGGGGGGATCTGCTGTAACTTCTTAATTTTATGGTGCGCCGTGCAGGACTCGAACCTGCGACGGCCTGATTAAAAGACCTATGAAATCAACAACCAACAACAAAATACAGCAAGAAAAACAGCAAGTTGGACCTGCTCCCTTTTGGTCTGTAGTTGTGGATAATTGCCAATTTTTGAATCCCAGTGCGCCATGAGTGCGCCACGGCTCGGGCGGGATTCCATGGGGCTGCCCGGTCGCCTAGGGCAAGTGCTATCACTTGGGCCTCGACCCTCTCCCCGAGCGCCAGGGGTGGCGACGACATCCCCGCAAGGCGTGATGCCCACCCGAGCCCCTGGACACCCCTAGCCGGCGCCTTCTTGTTGACGCCGCTTGAAAACTGACCAGCTTTTCGATCGAGTTGAGCCGGTTAGCCCGACGTGCCGGCCGTCTACAGCGGGCCGCACATCGTGCCCCACCCGAGTGCGATGCCTTGCCGCAACCGCGACGAAACGGGCCTTCCACCTGTAAGCGGGGCTCTGGCCCCCCGTCGCCTGCTCGCGCAGGCGACCCGCCACCCCCTGAGAGTTGCTGCATTTCGCCGCGAACCCTCCGCGGTGGTCGTCCGCTCCTGCCTTGGTCACAGCCTGCGCTTCGCGGCGAAGGCGCCTATTGCCGCACTTCCCGCATGGGTCAATATCCGAGTAACGAACTTGGACTTCCAGATGGCTTGAACTAAGCTTTGGCGAAAAAGCGGCAGATGGAGACTGGCATGGCCAGAGTGTGTGCCCTCTCCCTTGCTGGCATGGGACCAGCCCGGACCTTTCAGCCTCCGTGGCTATTCGTTCGGGCACTGCTGATGGCAGCGCTGGCGCTCCTGATGGCCCCCCACCCTGCTTTCGCAGCGTATTGGGAGGCGACCCTCCCCGGATCGGCCTTCGCAGGCGTGATCCGCGGCCCGGGTGGGTTCCTTTTTGGTGCGACCTATGACGGGGGCACGAACGGCGACGGCACCCTGTACAAGGTACCCCCGGATCTCTCCACCGTGACCACGATCCACGAGTTCGACGCTTCGGTGGACGGTGCCGTGCCCTACGCCGAGCTGATCGTCGGGACGGGCGCAGGCGCCGGCAAGCTGTTCGGCACGACCGATACTGGTGGCCCTGGTGGTGCTGCGGGCACGGTCTTCAGCTTCGACCCGGCATTCAATGTGCTGACCACGCTCCTGTCTTTCTCCGGCTTCGGCGCTGGCTCCCCTAGCGGACCCCTGCTCCAGATCGACGACTATCTGTACGGTGGGACGCATGGGTCGAGTCCTGTGGTATACCGGGTGCTCACCGACGGTTCCGGTTACCAGGTTCTCCGTACGTTGGACATTGCGGAGGGCACTAATCTGGGCGCCCTGACCCTGGGCCCCGATGGATTCCTGTACGGAACGGCCTTTTACGGCGGCGACACGACCTGTTACTCACCCGTGGGATGCGGCACCGTCTTCCGGCTCAAGCCCGACGGCAGTGATTTTGCGCTCCTCTACGTGTTTAGCGATCCCCTGCCTACTCCCCCGTATTATGAAGACCCGGTCAATCCGGAACGGAAGCTGGTCTACGGGTCCGACGGACGTCTCTGTGGGACGAGTTACAAGCACGTGTGGAGCCTGGCCCCGGATCCCTCGACGCCTGATTTTCAGGTCGTCTACGCCCCTCCATCTCGGGTTGGAGGCAACCAGATTTTTACGCCCCCCATCGAGGGCACGGACGGACGCCTCTATATCACCCAGTACGACGGCGGTGCCAATTTCGCCGGTAGCCTGTATTCCATGAACAAGAACGGGACGGACCTGCTGGTCCACCACGTGTTCCCTGATTTCAACGGGAGCCATGGTCCCTACGGCATTCCCTACCGTGACACCGCGGGCACCCTGTATGGCACCACGGAATACAGCGGCAATGCCCCGGAGTATCGAGGCGTCGTGTTCGCCATTGTCGGCGCGAATCAGCAGCCCGTCGCCGTGGCCACTGCCCCTGCTACGATCGCCGCGGGCGCCGGTTGCGTTGCCCTGGTGGACCTGGACGGCACGGGCTCCTACGATCCTGACAACGATCCCCTGACCTACGACTGGCAGGAGGGGGGTGTCTCGATCGCCATGGGCGATCAGCCGACCATACCCCTGGGCGCGGGTGCCCATACCATCACCCTCGTCGTCACCGACCCGGCCAGCGCATACGACTCGACGACGGTGGTGGTCACGGTCACCACCGATGCCACCCTGACCTACACGGGTCCGGCGCTGCTCCAGGAGAAGGGGACCAACACCCTGACCGCGAGCCTCACGTCCGCTGGCGGACCGATCACCGGTGCGGCCGTTGTACTTACCGTTAACGGTACTCCCCACAACGCGACGACGGACGTTGCGGGCGTGGCCTCGGTGGACGTCACCTTCGCCCCCGGCACCTCGTCCACCACCATCAAGATCGACTACGCCGGCGGCGGCTGCGGCTCGGGCGCCACCACCACGGTGACGATCCCTGTGAACCGCTGGCCCACGGCGGTGGCCAGCGTGTCCGACCCGAACGTGGCCGGGGCCAACTGCAAGGCCCAGGTCACCCTCACCGGGTCCGCATCGACCGACCTCGATAGCGATACGCTGACCTACCTCTGGAAGGAAGGTGCGACCACCCTTGCGACCACCGCGGTGGCCACCGTAGAGATGACGGCCGGGGATCACGCCGTCTCTCTCACCGTCAATGACGGCCGCGGCGGGTCCCACACCGCCAACGTGACAGCTCAGGTTCTGGGGCAGCCAACCACCCTCCAGTACACCGGTCCGCCGCAGCTTACGGCCGGCATCTCCACTGCGGTCAGCGCCCTGCTGGAGGCGGGCGGATCACCCCTCGCGGGCGCTACGGTGACCTTCACGCTGGACGGCGCGTCCGCTTCGAACACGACGACTGCCTCTGGTGTGGCCACCGCGAACGTCACAGCCACAACGCTCGGCACCCGAAACCTCCGCACGGCCTATCTGGGCGATACCTGCCACCAGGGTGCGACGGTGGATACGTCAGTCGAGGTCGTGCCCCAGCCCGCCACTATGAAGGTCATCAAGAGCGTCGTAAACAACAACGGCGGCACAGCGACCGCCGGGGACTTCACCCTCAGCGTGACCGGCACCACGCCGAGCCCTTCAGCGTTCTCAGGCAGTGCGGCAGGCACCGACCTGACCCTGAGCCCCGGCGCCTATTCGGTGAGCGAAGGCAGTCACTTCGGCTATCAGGTGAGCTATAGCACGGACTGCAGCGGGACCATAGCCAGCGGCGAGACCAAGACCTGCACCGTCACCAATGACGACATTCCGCCACAGCTCACCCTGGTCAAGGACGTCGTCAACAACAATGGAGGGACCGCCGCCGCGACAGACTGGGTGCTCTCCGCCACCACGGGGCCGACCCCCGTCTCCGGCGCCGGCGGCGTAACCAGTGGCGCCACCTTCCAGGCAGGCACCTATGCGCTGGGCGAGTCGGGCAGTCCAGCCGGCTATGCGGCCGGTAACTGGAGCTGCACTGGCGGGAGCTTGGTTGGCACTGATCTCACCCTGACGGTGGGTCAAGCCGCCACCTGCAGCATTGTCAACGACGACGTCCCGCCCCAGCTCACCCTGGTCAAGCAAGTGATCAACGACAACGGCGGAACGGCGGCGGCAACGGCGTGGATCCTCTCGGCGGCGGGAGGCCCTACACCGATCTCTGGGGCGGGCGGTGTGACCAGTGGATCCACCTTCTACGCGGGAACCTACGCGTTGTCGGAAAGCGGTGGTCCGGCCGGATATACGGCCGGTAACTGGAACTGCACGGGCAACGGTACGCAAAACGGCTCTAACGTCACCCTGGCCCTCGGGCAGAGCGCAATCTGCACCATCGTCAACGACGATAACCCGCCCCAGGCGGCAACGCTGCGGGTCATCAAGAGCGTCGTAAACAACAACGGCGGCACAGCGACTGCCGGGGACTTCACCCTCAGCGTGACCGGCACCACGCCGAGCCCTTCAGCGTTCTCAGGCAGTGCGGCAGGCACCGACCTGACCCTGAGCCCCGGCGCCTATTCGGTGAGCGAAGGCAGTCACTTCGGCTATCAGGTGAGCTACAGCACCGACTGCAGCGGGACCATAGCCAGCGGCGAGACCAAGACCTGCACCGTCACTAACGACGACATCTCACCCGTGCTGACCCTGGTCAAGAGCGTCATCAATAACAACGGCGGTACGGCGGTGCCGGGCGACTGGAGCCTGTCTGCTACGGGTACAGCGACTTCGATCTCCGGCGCGAGCGGCGTAACCAGTGGCGCCACCTTCCAAGCTGGTGTCTATGCCTTGTCGGAGACTGGAGGCTTGCCCGGCTATGCGGCCGGTGCCTGGAGCTGTACAGGCGGGAACCTGTCGGGCGCCAACCTCACGCTCACGGTGGGCCAGGTTGCCACCTGCACTATCGCCAACGACGACATACCGCCCAAGCTGACGCTGGTCAAGAGCGTCATCAACAACAACGGCGGTACGGCGGCAGGGACCGACTGGACCCTCACTGCATCGGGTGCCGTAACGCCGATTTCTGGTGCAGGCGGCGTGACCAGCGGTCCCTCGTTTTACGCTGGGACTTACGCCTTGTGGGAGAGTGGCGGTCCGGCCGGTTATGCGGCTGGTAACTGGAGCTGCTCTGGCGGCACTCAGAACGGCTCCAACATCACGCTCGCTCTCGGCGAGATTGCAACCTGCACCATCATCAACGACGACATCCCACCGAAGCTCACTCTGAACAAGCAGGTGGTCAACAATAATGGTGGTACGGCTGTGGCGACCGACTGGACCCTCTCGGCTATGGGCTCGGTCACTTCAATCACCGGCACCAGCGGTGTGACCAGCGGTCCCACCTTCTACGCAGGGACCTATGCGCTAGGCGAGACGGGCGGTCTGCCGGGCTACGCGGCCGGTAGCTGGAACTGCTCCGGTGTCACTCCAAGCGGCTCCAACATCACCCTGGCGCTCGCACAGGTGGCCACCTGCACCATCGTCAACGACGACATTCCGCCCACGCTGACCCTGGTCAAGCAGGTGGTCAATGACAACGGACGCACGGCGGTGGCGACCGACTGGACCCTCTCGGCTACGGGCTCGGTCACTTCAATCTCCGGCATGAGCGGTGTGACCAGTGGTCCCAGGTTCTACGCAGGGATCTACGCGTTGTCGGAGAGCGGAGGGCCATCACTGTACGCGGCCAGTACCTGGAACTGCGCCGGTGGCTCTCAGAGCGGATCCAACATCGCATTGGCACTCGCTCAGACTGCCACCTGCACCATCGTCAATGACGACATCGAGAAACCGCCCGTCGCCAACCCGGATTCGGCATTCACGCCGGTGCAGACACCTGTCGTCATCCGCGTCCTGGATAACGACCACGACGATGACGGTGATCCCATGACGATTGTGGGCACTACGAGCCCGAGCAAGGGCAAGATTCAGGTCAACCCCGACGGAACCATCACCTATTCGCCGAAAGGGACGTTCAAGGGCGTGGATACGTTCACCTACAGTATCTCGGACGGCCACGGAGGAACGGCCTCCGCGACCGTGACGGTATCCGTGGGCGGTAACGCGCCGCCGAAAGCCGTCGCCGACCGGGCGGTGACGGTGCCCGACACGCCGGTAATCATTGCGGTGCTGGCCAACGACTCGGATCCGGACGGCGATCCCCTGACCATTACCGACGTGACCCAGGAGTCCATGCCTTCATGAAGAACCTCACCTTCA
>CAZFHV010000126.1:7871-9914 GCA_964519095.1 uncultured Chromatiaceae bacterium
GGTCAACAACGGCGGTGCCACGGTGACCTACACGCCGACCAGCCTGTTCAATGGGTGGGATCGATTCTTCTATACCATCAGCGATGGTAACGGGGGCACGGCGACGGCGGTCGTCCGGGTGAGGCTGCAATAACGCCATGCGATCTCCGCTCACGACGGGCGGGGATCGCGGCTTTCTCGGCGGCGGGAGCGCTTGCCGGAAGCGAGGTTCGGGTCAAGGCGACGGGATTGCGCCCGTCAGCCCTCCCACACCACCGGACGTACGGTTTTCGCGCATCCGGCGGTTGGAACCAGCGGTCTCGTAATCCCTGAGGGGTCCTCCTGTTGCCACCTTTCTCTTGCTATATTCGCCGAACGCGTTGCTCGTTTTCCACGACTCGGTTGCCGCGGGGAGCCCGCCCCCATGCGGGGGAGGGTGCCCAGCGCTCACTCAACCGCTGTTAGGGTGTAATGATGAGCAGATTGAACTGGTCGTCGCTAGTGATGCTCCCGGACTGGTTGATGATCACCCAGTGATCGCCTTCGTCGTTGCACGTGTCGGCGTCGTCATAGAAGAGCGCGTAGGGGCCGTCCGAGACTATGCCGGGATTACTACTTGGCCCCTGGTTGTGCGTGAGGAGAATCACGGCGTTCGGGTTGCCGTTCGCCAGAGGGTGGTCGATGACTCTCGTGTTTTGTGCTGCGTTGCAGGTTTCCGCCAGACCAGCTTCGAGGACGATTGCCGCTTTACGGGTGGCGCGGCCTGAACCGGCGCGGAGCAGAGGAGTAGGGACGCTGACAGCGTCACCGCCGCAAGGTGGCTCTTCTTGCCATTAGCACGGCCACCGGTTGGTGCAGACAAAAGACGCATCTAAATGCCCTCCTCATAGAAAAATTTGGTTTGCGGTTCAAACACCTAAACCAGGGTCATCCGGCTGCGTGTAGGGGCACATACCGGATGACGAAAGCTTAGTAAGTAAATAGGAAATGGCAACCTTGCGATTTGAGGGGAGTTGCTTCGATGCGACCAGCACCATTTGTCCCCGCATTTCTGCCACTCCCTCTCTTCGTTGTCGTGCCGGCGGTTGCCGCGGCGGAGACCCTGGCGGGGAAGGTGGTGCGGGTCGTGGACGGGGATACGGTCTACGTGCTCGACGAGGCGAAGACCGAGCACAAGATCCGGCTATCGGGGATTGACGCGCCCGAGCGGGGGCAGCCGTTTGGGCAGCGGTCCAAGGAGCACCTCTCCGAGCTTCTCGCAGGGAAGGGGGTCAGGGTGGAGTGGTGCAAGCACGACCGCTACGGGCGGCTCGTGGGCACCGTCTGGGTCGCGCCGCCCGAGTGCTCCACCTGTCCGCTCACCCTCGATGCGGGGACTCGCGCAACTTACCGTGGGGCTGGCGTGGCACTACACGCGATACGCGAACGAGCAGCCGATAGAGGAACGGGAGCGGTAAGCGGATGCGGAGGCTGAGGCGCGGGCGAAGCGGCTAGGGTTGTGGTCTGAGCTCCCCAACGGCCAAGTAGCCCACTTCGGCGGCGACATCCTCGCCCCGCATCGAGCGAGGCGGGTGACGGAGCCAACCTGTACCTGTGCTCACCTGCACCCCAATTCTGCCCCGAGGACTGGCCAGACGCCCTCGGACCAGCCCCGCGGAGGGTGAGGGGGTGGGGTGCCAAGAATGGGCGTAACGGCTTGGTGGAGAAAGAAAAAGCCCGCCGGTAAGGGCGGGCTACGGGTCGTGCTTGGGCAGTGCTTGAGGGGTAATTTGGGGCGGCGTCTACCGAACAGGCAGTACAACAGACTGTAGCAAAAGGCGTTTCTTACATAGTAAGGCTGCGGTTGCCCCCATAGTTGCCCCCAGAAGCGGCCCGGTACCCCCTCGCCGACGTCTTTCCAGCGGTGCTTCAGCCCCTTCAACCAGCGCGGATCGGCCCCCAGGATCGCGTTAGCCAGGCGGTCATGCTCCGCGAGCGGCTGCTTGTAGACCACCCAGTGTATACCCTTCGGCTTCACACCGGTGCCGCCTCACTCCGCAGGTCGAGGCACGCCGCCTTGTTCCT
>CAZFHV010000127.1:0-9858 GCA_964519095.1 uncultured Chromatiaceae bacterium
GACTGCCCGTATTTTACCCGTTCGAAAAGGGGTGAAGTCCGACAGGCTGCTAGTCCTCGCTTTCAGCTCCCTTCAGAACTGACCGCCAGCGCATAGCTGGCGGTTTTTTTTGCGCCGCTTCCGCCTTGCTCTCGGAGACAGCCGCCGTGGGTGCGTCATCAAATAATCATAAACAATTCATCAATACGAAAATAAGTTCTTATGATGCCGTCATATTGACACCTTATCTTACCTCCCTACGCGGTAAGGCAGATGCGCCGCTCCCAGGCAACCGACACCGCACCCACAACCCGAACCGATGAGATAAGAGGAGACCAACATGAACTCGACCAACACTCGCGCCCATTGGAATGCCCGTAACGGTGGCTTCACCATGATGGTCTCCGGCATCGCCGCCGGGGTCCTGTTCGTCGTCGCCACCGCCTTGGTGGGCCACGACGTTGCCAGCAAGGATCAGCGTTTCGCTGCGGCCGGTGAGTCCGCCATCAACACCCACACCCAGGGCGTACCGGCAACGGCGGCCCGCTAGGGAGTCTCTAGGGGCGGGCGCCGCTAGAGCGACCTCCCCCAGCGATCCCCGGATTCTCCACCGCGGCCTCCAGGGTCGACCTGGGAGGTCGTTTTTTCTTTAAGGGACCTGCCCAGGAAGGGCGGGCTGCAGGGTCGATCAACCGCTCATTCCTCGTGTAACACGACCACCGGATCGAGACCGGCGGCCCGTACTGCCGGTGATACCCCCGCCGCGAGCCCGATCACCACGGCGATCAATTCCGCCAGGACCACGAAGTCCCAGGCGATGCGTGTCGGCAGGGCGGGCAAGCCGAGCTGGATCAGCCAGGCCCCCCCCGCCCCTAGCACCAGTCCCGCGAGGCCCCCCAAGACCGCCAACGCCACCGCCTCGGCGAGGAACAGCCGCAGGATCTCCCCTTTCCCCGCCCCCAGGGCCCGCAGTAGGCCGATCTCGTGGCGGCGCTCCCGCACCGCGATGGTCATGATGGTGAGGATGCCGATACCGCCGACCGCGAGCGAGATGCCGCCGAGTGCCCCAACCGCCAGGGTCAGTACCCGCAGCACATCCCCCAGAACCTCCAGCATCTGGTCCTGGGTGGTCAGGGTGAAGTCCTCGCTGCCGTGGCGATCCAGGAGGGCCGTCTTGACGTGCTTAGCGACCTCCGACCCCTGCAGTCCGGGTGCGTAGAGGAGATCGATCTCCATGAGGCTCACCCGGTTGAACAGGGACAGCGCCCGCTCCACCGGGATGTGCACAGAGTCGTCGAGATCGAAACCGAGCATCTGTCCCTTGGGCTCCATCACCCCCACCACCCGGTAAGGCTCCCCGCCGATGCGGATGCGCTGACCCAGCGGCGAGGTCGCGCCGAACAGCTCTTGGCGTAGCTTGGACCCCAGTACGGCGAAGGCCCGGGCCGCACCGCCCGCCTCGTCGGGCAGAAAGCGCCCCAGGGCGGGACGCATCTGCCAGACCCGCGGGACTTCGGACCCCACCCCAAACACCGTGGTGCGGCGGCTGCGCTCCCCGGCCTCCACCGCCACGTTGCCCTGCACCATGGGGACCAGGGCCTCGATCTGGGAGAGGCGACCCAGGGCCTGCGCATCCCCCAGGCTCAGCGGCCGGACGTTGCTGATGATCGCCCCAGACATGCCGAGCGTACTGGCCCGGCCGGGGGTCACGGCGATGAGGTTGGTGCCGAATTGGGTAAACTCCCCGAGCACGAAGCGGTGCACCCCCTCGCCGATGGCGGTCAGGAGCACCACCGCGGCAATGCCGATGGCGATACCCGTCACCGTGAGCAGGCTGCGCAGCCGATGCGCCCGAATGGCGTGCAGGATGAAGCCCAAGGCGTCGTCGGCACGCACCTCAGCGTCCCGCGAAGGCCCGCACCGGGTCGAGCCGTGCCGCCCGCAACGCCGGCATCAGGCCGAACAGCAGCCCCGTGGCCAGGGCCACCCCCACCGCCGCACCCAGCGACCAGGTAGGCGCCAGGAGCTGGAAGGCGGTGAAGCTGGCATTGAACCAGCTCACCACCAGCAGGGCCAGGGCGATCCCCGCGCTGGTCCCCCCCAGGGCCAGCAACAGGGCCTCGGTGAGGAACAGGAGCGCAATCTGCCGCCGCACCGCCCCCAAGGCCTTGAGCAGGCCGATCTCGGCGGTGCGCTGGGAGACTGCCACCAGCATCACGTTCATGATCAGCACCCCCGCCACGCTCAGGCTGATGGCACCGATCCCCCCCACCGCGAGGGTGAGGGCGCGCAGGATGCGATCGAAGGTGGAGAGGAGCGCGTCCTGGGTGATGAGGGTGACGTCGTCCTCCCCCTCGTGGCGCGCCTTGATCAGGGCCCGCACCGCCTCGCGAGTCCGCTCCAGGGCCTCGGGACCCTTGGTCTGGATGAGGATGCGGAAGAGCCCCGGCGAGTTGAACAGGGCCTGGGCGGACGCCACCGGGATCACCGCCATGTCGCCCAGGTCCTGGCCGAGGGACTGGCCCTGGGAGGCCAGGACCCCGATGACCCGGAAGCGCCGGTCGCCGATGCGCACCCATTCCCCCAGGACGCGCTGGTTGGCAAACAGCTCCCGCGCCAGCTTCTGGCCGAGCACCGCCACCGAGGCGGCGCGCTCGGGGTCGTCCACCGGCAGGAACACCCCCTGGGCCAGCTTGAGGTGGCGCACCGGCAGCAACTCGCTGGTGGATCCGAGCACCATCACCTCTCGCTCCCGGACCCCGAAAGACACGGGGGCCGATCCCAGGGTGAGGGGCGCGAGGGTCTCAACGCTGGGGAGGCGGCCCAGGGCCCGGGCATCGCCCAGGGTGAGGTCCCGGGCGGTCTCCCCAAAGAGTGGCGGCGGCCCGCCGGTGGTCTCGTTGCGCCCCGGCAGCACGATCAGGAGATGGGAGCCGAGCTGGGCGAACTGACCCCGCACGTATTCACGGGCCCCCTCCCCCAGGGCGATCAGGAGCACCACCGAGGCCGCCCCCAGGCCCATGGCCAGGAGGGTGAGGAGGCTGCGCACCCGCTGAGTCGCGAGCGAGCACCAGGCGAACTCCAGGATATCGACGGCCCTCATCGCCGCCCCTCCTGGTCCGCGACGATGGCCCCGTCGACCATGCGGATGCGCCTCAGCGCACGCGCCCCGAGCTCCAGGTCGTGGGTCACCACCACAAGGGTCAGGCCCTCCTGGTTGAGCCGCTCCAGGGTCCCCATCACCTCCTGCCCCGAGGCTCGATCCAGGTTGCCGGTGGGCTCGTCGGCCATCAGGAGTCGCGGCCTCATGATGGTGGCCCGGGCGATGGCGACCCGCTGCCGCTGGCCGCCGGAGAGCTGATCGGGCCGGTGATGGGCCCTGTCGCTGAGACCCACGGCCGCGAGGATCTCCGCCACCCGCTCCCGGCGCTCGCGGGGCGCAACCCCCGCCAGCACCAGGGGCAGGGCGACGTTCTCGGCGGCACTGAGACGCGGGATCAGGTGGAAGGCCTGGAAGACGAATCCGATCTGCTCCCGGCGCAGGCGGGCCCTTTGCTCCTCGTCGAGCCGGGTGGTCTCGGCGCCATCGAACCGATACTCTCCCCGATCGGGCCGATCCAGGAGCCCAAGGATGTTCAGGAGCGTGGTCTTGCCCGACCCCGACGGTCCCATGACCGAGACATAGGTTCCGGCGGGGATGTCCAGATCGATGTGGCGCAGGGCGTGGACCGGCTGATCGCCCACCTCGAAGGTGCGGTCGATGCCCCGGAGCTCGATCATGGGCCGGGGTCTTCCGCCCGGGCGGCGGCCCCGTCCTTGACCCCTTCGCGATCCAGCGACAGCACCACCTCCTCCCCCACCTGGAGCCCGGAGCGGACCTCCGTGAGGTCCCAGTTGTGCAGGCCGGTCTCGATGCGGCGCGCCGCGAGCGTCCCCCGCGCCGGGTCCAGCACCAGCACCCGGTTGTCCTGCACCGCCTCGCTCGGGATGTGCAGCACCCCCTCGCGGCGCGCCACGATGACCTCCACGTCCGCGCTGTAGCCAGCCAGGAGCTCCCCCTGACCCGGCCGCTCCAGCAGCTCCACCTCCACCTCCAGGGTGCGGGCCTGCTTCTCGATGTCGAGCACGTAGGGGGCGATGCGGCGTACCCGCCCGGCCAGGCGCTGGCCGCGGAAGGCGTCCAGGGTGACCCGCGCCGGGTTATCGACCGCCACCTGGGGGGCATCCACCTCGTCGAGGGGGGCCGAGATGAAAAAGCAACTGTCGTCGATGAGGTCCACCGCCGGGGGCGTGGGAATCCCCGGCGGCGAGGGGGTCACGTACTCGCTGAGCTCTCCCGAGACCTCCGCCACGATGCCCGGGAAGGGGGCGAGCAGCCGCGTCTTGGCCAGGTTGGCACGGGCCACCCCCACCTGGGCCTCCTGCACCCGCGCCTGGGCCTTGGCCGCCTGGCAGTCCGCCCCGTTGGCCTGGGCGGTGGTCACCGCCCGATCGACGGCCTCCTCGGAGGTCATGCCCCGCCCGCGCAGCTTGCGCTGGCGCTCGGCCTCCCGCTCCGCATTCTCCGCATTCAGGCAGGCGGAGCGCGCCCGGGCGTCCGCCGCCACCGCCTCCCGCTCCGCCAGGGTCACCTGGGCCAACAGGTCCTGATTCCACAGCTCCAAGAGCACCGCCCCGGCCTCCACCCGATCCCCTTCCCGCACATCCAGGGCGGCGATCTGCCCCCCGAGACTCGGAGTGAGCTTGGAACGGCGACAGGGCTTGACGGTACCGGCCCGGGTGTTGGATACGGTCTGCTCCACCAGGCCCACCGCGGCGGCCTTTACCCGCACCGCCACCGGCTCGGGCCGGGTGCCGTACCACCAGCCAAGGCCCAGGGCCGCGGGGACGGCGAGGGTGAGCAGGATCTTGAGGGCGCGCCGCATGGGAGGGCCTCGGCCGGTGGCTCCAGGGGAGGACAGGCGCCATTCTAAAGCCCCGCTGGGAGCGGCGCTAAAATGGCCATCCGACGAAGGCTGTGGGAGCGCGACAGCGAGGATGGTGATCTTGGTGCGCGGCCTTGAAGACGGCCTCACCGCCGGGTGGGACCCCCGCAGCGGGGATTCCGCACGACTCTCGGGTGATTGAGGATGCCCCATAGCCTGAACCACCTGGTGGGCTTCGACGACGGCCCCTTCCGCCCCGAGCACCGCGGCGACGTGGACCTGATCGGCGCCCTATTCAGCGGGCCTCACCTGGTGGGCGTGCTGCGCGGGCGCATCCGCCGCGACGGGGCCAATGCCACCCGCAACCTCGCAAACCTGGTCGAGACCAGCCCCTTTCGCCCCCAGCTGCAGGGGGTGCTGCTGCAGGGCATCGCCTTCGCCGGCTTCAACGTGGTGGACATCCAGGCCCTGCACCAGCGGCTTGGCTTGCCGGTGCTGGTGGTGATGCGGCGGTTGCCGGACCTCGCGGCCATCGAGCGTGCCCTGATCGGCTCGGTACCCGGCGGCCGCCGCAAGTGGCGCCTCATCGAGCGGGCCGGCCCCCCCGAAGCGGTGGCTGGCGTCTACGTGCAGCGGGCGGGGATCGGGCTCCCGGAAGCCGAACAGGTGATCCTGCGATTCTCCACCCTGGGCCGCATCCCCGAGCCCCTGCGCACCGCCCACCTCATCGCCACGGGTATCGCCCCCCTACCCTCCCGGCAGCGGGTCTAGAAAGGACAAGGAGAAAAGGCAGTAGGGGATCGAGCCACCAGGAGCCAACTTTGGCCGCCGCCCTAGCGCGGGCGGGCCTGCGCCCCATCAGAAGCCTCCGCCCTCCCGATCCGCTCTTGCCACTCGGGCCGACGGATGGCGCGCAGGACCACGTCCTCGAAGCGCCCCCACTTGCGCACCCGGTCCCGCAACAGCCCCTCCCGCCGCATGCCGATCCCCTCCAGGACCCGGTCGGAGGCGGGGTTGCGCACCATGTGGTGAGCGTAGATGCGCCAGAGACCCAGGGTCTCGAAGCCAAAGCCGAGCAGCGCCCCCACCGCCTCCCGGGCGAGCCCCTGACCCTGATGGGGGACGGCGATCCAGAAGCCGAGCTCCGCCTGCAGGTGCTCCCAGTCGAGGTCCCGCAGCTCCACCCCGCCGATGAGGGCGGTCTCGGCGCATCGGCAAACCGCGAAGTGGTAGCCCCTGCGCTCGAGCGCCTCCTGCTGCCAGATGCGGATCTTTTCCCTGGCCGCCGGGATGCTGTAGGGATGGGGAATCGAGATGGTGGTGTCGGCGATGGCCCTGGCGCCCGCCCCCTCGGCGAGGTGCTGGGCATCCTCCCCGCGGTAGGGGCGCAGGGTGAGGCGGGGCGTGACGAGGACGGGCATGTCCACTGGGTTGTCCCCGAAAACATCGTGCAGGCGCACGCGCCTGCCGATGTTAACGCGACTAGATGGTCTCGGGCTCCAGGGTGATGGCGCCGCAGGGGCACTCGGCCACGCAGAGGCCACAGCCCTTGCAGTAGTCGTAGTTGAAGCGGAAGCGCTTGCCGGGACCCAGCTTGATCACCGCGTTGTCGGGGCAGACCCCATAGCAGGTGTCGCATTCGAAGCAGTTGCCGCAGGAGAGGCAGCGGCGCGCCTCGAACAGGGCGTTGGTCTCGTCGAGGCCGCCCACCACCTCGTCGAAGGTGGACTGGCGACGCACCACGTCCAGGGTGGGGCGCAGGGTCTTCGGGGCATCGGCGTAGTACCAGGTGTTGAGGCGCTCGAAGGTGGCCAGCTCCTGCTTGGGTGCCGGCCGATAGGCCTCGCCGCGCAGCCAGGCGTCGATGGCGCGGGCGGCCTTCTTGCCGTGCCCCACCGCGACGGTGACGGTGCGCTCGCCGGGGACCATGTCCCCGCCGGCAAAGATGCCGGGATGGCCGGTCATGAGGTCGCGCCCCACCGCGACCACCCCGTCCTCGATCTGCAGATCCGGCACCCGCTCGAGCAGCGTTAGGTCCGCCTCCTGCCCCAGGGCCAGCACCAGGGAGTCCGCCTCCACGGTCTCCAGCTCTCCGGTGGGACGCGGAAAGCCGTTCTCGTCGAGTTCCATCTTCTCCACCGTGATGCTCCTCTCCCCGGCCTCCCGCACGGTGGATAGCCACTTCATGCGCACGCCCTCCTCCAGGGCCCCTTGCACCTCCTCCTCGTGGGCGGGCATGCGCTCGCGTGTGCGCCGGTAGACGATGATGGATTCCTCCGCACCCAGGCGCTTGGCGGTGCGGGCCACGTCGATCGCGGTGTTGCCCCCGCCGTAGATCACCACGCGACGCCCGAGCAGGGGCCGCTCCTGGGTCTCCATGCCGTGGAGCACCGTGAGGGCATCGGTGATCTTGCGGGCGTCGCCGGCGGGGATGTAGGCCCGTTTGGCGATCTGAGCCCCCACGCCCAGGAAGGCGGCATCGAATCCCTGCTCGGTGAGGGTCGCCAGCAGGTCCTCCACCCGCTGACCCAGCCTGAGCTCCACCCCGAGGTCGAGGATGCGGGCGATCTCCGCATCCAGCACCTCCCGCGGCAGGCGGTACTGGGGGATGCCGTAGCGCATCATGCCACCGGCTGCGGCCTCCGCCTCGTAGAGGGTGACCCCATGACCGAGGCGCCGCAGCTGATAGGCGGCGGAGAGCCCCGCGGGGCCCGCCCCCACCACCAGGACCCGCTTGCCGCTCTCGGGCCGATCCAGCTCGATCCGCCAGCCCTGCTCCAGGGCCCGGTCGCCGAGGAAGCGCTCCACGGCGTTGATCCCCACGGACTCGTCGAGCCGACCGCGGTTACAGGCGGTCTCGCAGCTGTGGTAGCAGACCCGCCCCATGATGGCCGGGAAGGGGTTGTCGTTCATCAGCACCCGCCAGGCCTGCTCGTAGGCCCCTTCCTCGGCGTGGAACAGCCACTGCTGGATGTTCTCGCCCGCCGGGCAGGTGGCGTTGCAAGGGGGCATGCGGTCGAGGTAGACCGGGCGCAGGGTACGCCAGGACCCCGTGTGGTTGGCGAGGCTGGAGCCGACGTCCAGGGTGATGGCGAAGGGTCTCTTCATGCCTCTGCCTCCTTGTCCAGCAAGCCGAAGCGCCGGATGTTGCGATCGGCCAGGGCCTGGATGTGGGCGATCACTTCCACCCGCTTGACGGGTCGGAACAGGTGGGCGAAGCGCCGCTGAGATACGAGGTATTCCTCCACCGGAACCGGCCGACGGATGGTGCGCCGCCCACTGATCTCCCCCTGCTCGGCCTCGAACACCGGGAACAGGCCCGATTCGATGGCGAGTCGCGCGAGCGCGATGGTGGCGTGGGGCTCCGCCCCCCAACCCAAGGGACAGGGGACCAGGATGTGGATGTAGCGGGCACCCCGTATCCCCATGGCCTTGGTGACCTTGCCCTCCAGGTCCCGCAGGTCCGCCACCGAGGCGGTCGCCACGTAGGGGATGCCATGGGCCATGGCGATCAGGGGCACGTTCTTCCCCTGGCCGAAGCTATTGCCCGGCTCACCGCCCATTGCCGGGGTGGTGGCGGTGCGGGCAGCCGGCGGGGTGGCGGAGGAGCGCTGCACCCCGGTATTCATGTAGGCCTCGTTGTCGTAGCAGATGTAGAGGACGTCGTCGTTGCGCTCGAACATCCCCGAGAGGCAGCCGAAGCCGATGTCGGTGGTGCCCCCGTCACCGCCTTGGGCCACCACCCGCACCTCTGTCCGGCCCTTGACCTTCATGGCGGCCGCCACGCCGGTGGCCACCGCCGCCGTGTTGCCGAACAGGGAGTGGATCCAGGGGATCTGCCAGGAGGTCTGGGGATAGGGGGTGGAGAACACCTCCAGGCAGCCGGTGGCGTTGCAGGCGATGAGCTGGTTATCGCTGGCCCGCATGGCCGCATCGATGGCGTAGCGGGCCCCCAAGGCCTCGCCACAGCCCTGGCAGGCGCGGTGACCGGAGTTCAGCGAGTTGGTGCGGGTCAGGGCCGACTGCACCGAGCGCTCCGCCTCCTCCAGCAGCCGGTTGCCGACGGTGAAGGTGCCGGTCTGGTAGAACTTGACGTGCGAGGTTCTCATGGGCTGGCTCCGCTCCCCGTCTGTCTCAGCCGATATGGTCGGCCACGATGCCGAGGTCCCGCAGGATGTTCTCGGCGGTGGGCCCCGAGCGCCGCCGGGTCTCCAGGCGCTCGATCTCCCGATGCACCACCTCGTGGTTGAGGTCGAGGAAGGTGACGTGGCTGAGGGCGTCCTTGTGGGCCCGATGGAAGAGCTCACTCAGGGATGCGCGGGTGATGGCCCGCCCGCCGAGACCCGCGATCACCGTATAGCCATGGATGTGCAGCCCCGAGAGGGCCATGCGCACGTTGGTGGCGACGATGCCGCCGATCCCCACCGCCAGGGACTTCTCGAGGACCACCACCCGCCTGGCGTGCCCGAGGGCCTGGCGCAGCTCCCGCATGGGGAAGGGCCGGAAGGAGCAGAGGCTCACCGAGCCGATGGGCATACCCTTCGCGCGCAGCTCGTCGATCACGTCCTTGATGGTGCCGTTGACCGACCCGAGCGCCACCACCAGGGTCTCCGCCCCCTCGGTCCGGTAGGGCCGCACCAGCCCCCCGGAGCGACGGCCGAACTGCTCGACGAAGGCATCCGAAAGCTCCGGGATCAGTCCCAGGGCCTGCATCTGCTTGTAGTGGGCCAGGTAGCGCACCTCGGTGAAGGCCTCGGGCCCCACCATGGCGCCGATGCTGATGGGCTCGGCCGGGTCCAGCACCTGGCGGGGCTCGAAGGGAAGCAGGAAGGCGTCCACCTGCGCCTGGGTGGGGACGTCCACCCGCTCGTAGGCGTGGGTGAGGATGAAGCCATCCACGCACACCATCACCGGCACCGAGAGCTCCTCGGCGAGGCGGAAGGCCTGGATGTGC
>CAZFHV010000128.1:0-9783 GCA_964519095.1 uncultured Chromatiaceae bacterium
TTTCCTCAGAACAACTAATCTTCCGCGCGACCCTTGGCATGCCGCCAAGCGCACGCATCTTCGCTTGTCATTGCAATTAGTCACTAGATGCCCGTCGAGTGATTTTCGTGGAGGTGACGCGGATTCCCCTCCGCCGCTCCCTGGCTCGGTTTCCCAAAGCCGCTCGAGCAGCCCGGAGGAGCGGCTCACGCGGCGCTGAACCGCTTGGGGGATGCCCTAAGGAGGCCGGGGTCTCGCTTTGTACTATACCGGCGACCCCGCTCTTCAAGAGCCTCGTCGGTGGCGAGGGGGCGAGGCTCACTTGATCCACGGACCGATCCCGCTCTCAGGAAGGGGCGCCCCTTGCGTTCTCACCCACGGCGGTCATGATGGGCGGGTCGCGCACCCTGGGGTGCCGCGAATTCAGCCGAGGACCAGCGGATGCGTACCGTCTTTTTCGTCTCAGAGAGCACCGGTCTCACCGCCGAGGCCATGGGCCAGAGCCTGCTCTCCCAGTTCGAGACCCTGGAGTTCGAGCGGATCTACCTCCCTTATATCAACACGGTGGCCAGGGCCCGGGCGCTGCTGCACCGCATCGCGGAGGCCCGCAAGCGCCACGGCCAGCGGCCTATCGTCTTCGGCACCATGCTCAACGACGAGATCCGGGCCATCCTCCAGGGGGGCGACTGCCTCTACATCGAGATGTTCGACACCTTCATGGGGACCCTTGCGGAGGAGCTCGGGGTACCGCCTAGCCGCCGCTCCGGGCGCAGCCACGCCATCACCCAGCCGGGCTCCTACACCAAGCGCATCGACGCCATCAACTTCTCCATGGCCAACGACGACGGGGTGCGCCCGGAGAACTTTGATCACGCCGAGGTGATCCTCATCGGCGTCTCCCGGGTCGGCAAGACCCCCACCAGCATGTACCTGGCGGTGCACTTTGGCCTTCGGGCGGCCAACTATCCCCTTACCGAGGAGGATTTCGAGCGCGCCGCGCTGCCCGCCCCCTTGATGCGCAACCGCGACAAGCTGGTGGGACTGACCATCGCCCCCGAGCGCCTGCACCGCATCCGCGAGGAGCGCCGCCGGGGCAGCCCTTATGCCTCCTTGGCCCAGTGCCAGTCCGAGGTGCGCAACGGGCTGCGCATCCTGGCCCGGCTGGCGGTCCCCGTCATCGACACCACCAGCTACTCCATCGAAGAGATCGCCTCCCATGTGATCGAGATTTCCAAAGAGTACAATTGAAAAATTTGGGTCGAAGGACCGCCGGGCACCGCTTGCAGCGGGCTGCGGCCTTGACCGGCCCCTCCCGGAGTCAATAATTGGGAGTCGATATCCAGGGATGGGCCACCGCCGCCGGCTGCCGCCCGGATCCCATCGCGGGTGGCGCGCGGCCATCGGATCCATCCCCAACCACCAACCAGCGGAGACACGGAGCATGCCGATGAGAATCGGGATTCCCAGAGAGTGCCACGCGGATGAGCGGCGCGTGGCGGCCACCCCAGAGACCGTGGAACAGCTCGTCAAGCTCGGCTTCGCCGTGACCGTCGAGGCGGGCGCCGGCGCCGCGGCCACCTTCTCCGACGATGCCTACCGCGAGGAGGGGGCGGAGATCGAGGCCGACCCCCGCGCCCTCTGGGCCAACGCCGACATCCTGCTCAAGGTGCGGGCCCCCGAGACCCACCCGGAGCTGTGCCTCGATGAGGTGGCCCTGATCCGGGAAGGGGCCACCCTGATCAGCTTCGTCTGGCCGGCCCAGAACCGGGAGCTGCTGGAGCGCCTCGCCGCCCGCAAGGTCACGGTGCTGGCGATGGACGCGGTGCCGCGCATCTCCCGCGCCCAGAAGCTGGACGCCTTGAGCTCCATGGCCAACATCGCGGGCTACCGGGCGGTGATCGAGGCGGCCCACCACTTCGGGCGCTTCTTCACCGGACAGATCACCGCCGCAGGCAAGATCCCCCCCGCCAAGGTGATGGTGATCGGCGCCGGCGTGGCCGGGCTGGCCGCCATTGGTGTCGCCGGCAGCATGGGCGCTATCGTGCGCGCCTTCGACACCCGCCCCGAGGTCAAGGAGCAGATCGAGAGCATGGGGGCGGAGTTCCTGGAGCTGGACTTCAAGGAGGAGGGCAGCGGGGAGGGCGGCTACGCCAAGGTGATGAGCCCCGAGTTCATCAAGGCGGAGATGGAGCTGTTCGCCCGCCAGGCCATGGAGGTGGACATCATCATCACCACCGCGCTGATTCCCGGACGCCCCGCCCCCAAGCTGATCACCGCCGGGATGGTGGAGTCCATGCGCAGCGGCAGCGTTATCGTGGACCTGGCCGCCGAGCAGGGGGGCAACTGCGCCCTCACCGAGCCGGGCAAGGTGGTGGTGCGCCACGGGGTGAGCATCATCGGCTACACGGACCTCCCGAGCCGCCTGCCCACCCAGTCCAGTCAGCTCTACGGCACCAACCTGGTGCACCTGCTGCGGGACCTCTGCCCCCAGAAGGACGGCCACATCGTCCTCGACATGGAGGACGACGTGGTGCGCACCGCCACCGTGATCAAGGACGGCACCATCACTTGGCCCCCACCGCCCCTCAAGACCCCGGCCATCGCCCCGGCCAAGCCGGCCGCGGCGGAGCCAGCGGTGGTCGCGGCCCCTGCCAAGGCCACCAAGGGTAAGTGGGGGCTGGTGGTGATGATGGCGGTGGCGGGCCTGCTGCTCGCCGGGCTGGGGCAGGTGTCCCCGCCGGCCTTCCTGGCCCACTTCACCGTGTTCGTGCTGGCCTGCTTCGTGGGCTACATGGTGGTGTGGAACGTCACCCCGGCCCTGCACACCCCGCTCATGAGCGTGACCAACGCCATCAGCGGCATCATCGTCATCGGGGCGCTGCTCCAGATCGGGAGCCCCGAGCCTCTGGTGTGGATCCTCGCCGCGATCTCGGTGCTCATTGCCACCGTCAACATCTTCGGCGGCTTCTTCGTCACGCAGCGCATGCTGCAGATGTTCCGCAAGTAAGGGGGGCGAGCCATGACTCAAGGTCTACTGACGATGGCCTATCTGGCCGCGAGCATCCTCTTCATCCTGGCCCTGGGCGGTCTCAGCAACCAGGAGACGGCCCGCCGCGGCAACGTCTACGGCATCATCGGCATGGTCATCGCCCTGGTGGCCACCATCACCGGTGCCAAGGCGATGAGCATTCCGCTGCTCCTCACCTGCATGGGCATAGGCGCGGTGAGCGGCATCATCGTGGCGGCGCGGGTGCAGATGACCGCCATGCCGGAGCTGGTAGCCATCCTGCACAGCTTCGTGGGCCTGGCGGCGGTGCTGGTGGGCTTCGCCAATTACCTGGACCCGGCCACCGCCGGCCAGTACAGCGGGGTGGAGAAGGTGATCCACGAGGTGGAGGTCTACCTCGGGGTGCTGATCGGGGCGGTGACCTTCACCGGATCGGTGATCGCCTTCGGCAAGCTGAGCGCCCGCATCAGCAGCAAGCCGCTGATGCTCCCGGCGCGGCACTGGATCAACCTGGCCATGGGACTGCTGGGCATCTGGTTGGGGGTGAAGTTCGTGGGCGCCTCGAGCCTGCCCGCCGGCCTGGTCTTCCTGGTGCTGATGACCCTGATCGCCTTCGTCTTCGGGGTGCACATGGTCATGGCCATCGGCGGGGCGGACATGCCGGTGGTGATCTCCATGCTCAACTCCTACTCGGGGTGGGCGGCGGCGGCCACGGGCTTCATGCTCTCCAATGACCTCCTGATCGTCACCGGGGCCCTGGTGGGCTCGAGCGGCGCCATCCTCTCCTACATCATGTGTCGGGCCATGAATCGGCGCTTCCTCGCGGTGATCGCCGGTGGCTTCGGCACCGCCGGGGGGACCGTGGTGGCCAGCACGGGGGAGCAGGGCGAGGTGGTCCCCACCTCCGCCGAGGAGACCGCCCAGCTCCTGAAGCAGGCGAAAGCGGTGGTCATCGTCCCCGGCTACGGCATGGCGGTGGCCCAGGCCCAGCACGTGGTCTCCGAGATCTCCCGCAGGCTGCGGGAGAAGAAGGTCAACGTCCGCTTCGCCATCCACCCGGTGGCCGGGCGCATGCCGGGGCACATGAACGTGCTGCTCGCCGAGGCCAGGGTGCCCTACGACATCGTGCTGGAGATGGACGAGATCAACGAGGACTTCCCCGGGACCGATGCGGTGCTGGTGATCGGCGCCAACGACATCGTCAACCCCAGCGCCAAGGAAGACCCGGCCAGTCCCATCGCCGGCATGCCGGTGCTGGAGGTGTGGGAAGCCAAGACCGTGGTGGTGATGAAGCGCAGCATGGCCACCGGCTACGCGGGGGTGGAGAACCCGCTCTTCTTCAAGGAAAACACCCGCATGCTGTTCGGGGACGCCAAGGCGAGCCTAGAGGGAATCCTGGCGGCGATCTGACCCTCTCGCCGTATCGGTGGCCGCGCCGGAGGGCGCGGCCACCCGCCTTCCTCTCTTGACGATGCTTCAGAACGAATATCGGATCTAAACAAGAAGGCTACAGCGCACAAGGCTGCGAAGAACATAGATGCGGCGATCCGGTGCCTACAGGAGGCTAAGCAGCTTATAGATCGCACCGAAGTATCGTTTTCGGTCGAAACCTGGCTGCGCTTGCCGTTATTCTTGCAGGCGGCAGGCAGGTTCCATGAGGCGATGGAAGAATTTCTCAGCCTCGCGGGCGACACCCGGCGACGGGTTGACCTGGCTTGCCCTAAAGTCACCATGAAAGCGCGCGAAGCCATCGTGCACGCTGAACTCGCTACGATCTATGGAAAGACCGCTCTCGCCTGTAAGCGAGCCAAGCAAGTTTACGAGGAGGCGCATTATGCTGGATTAGCTGAGGATCATTGGGCACAGCATGCTACCCTCACGAAGATCGTGCGCACCGAGGCCGACGCTCGGTATGCCGCACGACAAAGAGAACGTGCTGAGCGGCAAGCCTTGCGAAGACGATGAATCTTGAGCTGATGGTGCGCCGCTAACGCAGCTATTACCCCCAACATGCAGCGCTAAGACCGTGCATCGCAACCGGTGGGTGGGCTGGTCAGAATCGTGCTCGACGGCGGCACCAACGCCAGCTTGTAGCAAATAAAGAACAGCCTTGCATGTCGCTACAAGAAGTACGAGTCCAGGCGGTCAGCGTAAGATCGGGGCCGAGAACACCACCGAAGCCACACACGTCGGACTGCTGCTAGACCTGGATTTGCTGATGGACGTGGCGGCAAATCACCTCCATAGCGAGCGACATTATTTTGACCATAGTGGGCCCCGGGCTATGCGCGAGTCATTTGCATTTGCGGTCCCATTTTGTCCTTCCTCGTGCCTTTTCCTCCATGATGTTTCATGATCGAAGTTTTCCATCTTTCAGTCTTGCCGACACTACTTTGAGTCTCCGCCCCGAGCACACGCCTTGCTCGCCCAAGTCCCAAGACAGGCCCTCAGCGACGCCACAACGGTAACCTCTGACGATCCGCATCCGACCGCCCCTCGGATCGCTGCCCGCCGATGAACGACCGCACCTTTCCCGCCAATCGGGACCTCGAGGCCTGCCTGCTGCGGGATCGCCCGGGCCTGCGCCGGCGGCTGCGGGAGCTACAGCATCGCCAGCGCGCCGGCAAGCCCTACGAGGAGGACTTGGTCGGCCTCTGGCAGGCCATCCAAACCTCCTTGGCCTTGGTGGCCCAGCGCCGGGCCGCCCTCCCCCCCATCAGCTATCCGGCGGAGCTGCCGGTGAGCGAGCGGCACGGGGAGATCGCCGCCCTCATCGAGCGTCATCCGGTGGTGGTGCTGTGCGGGGAGACCGGCTCGGGCAAGTCCACCCAGCTACCCAAGATCTGTCTGGCCCTGGGCCGGGGACTGGTGGGACGCATCGGTCACACCCAGCCCCGGCGCATCGCCGCCCGCAGCCTGGCGGGGCGGGTGTCCCAGGAGCTGGGGCCGGAGCTGGGGACCCTGGTGGGTTACAAGGTGCGCTTTCACGACCGGGTGCGCCCCGAGACCTCTCTCAAGCTGATGACCGACGGCATCCTGCTCGCGGAGATCCAGCAGGACCGCAACCTCAGCGAATACGACACCCTCATCCTCGACGAGGCCCACGAGCGCAGCCTCAACATCGACTTCCTGCTCGGCTATCTCAAGCGGCTCCTGCCCCAGCGCCCGGAGCTGCGCCTCATCATCACCTCCGCCACCATCGACCCCCAGCGCTTCTCCCGCCACTTCGGCGGGGCGCCGATCATCGAGGTCTCGGGCCGCACCTATCCGGTTGAGGTGCGCTACCGACCCCCCGAGGAGCCGGGAGTGGGGGAACGGGACGAGGCCATGCAGCAGGCCATCGTCGGGGCGGTGGACGAGGTCTCCCACCTGGGCAGGGGCGACATCCTGGTCTTTCTCTCCGGCGAGCGGGAGATCCGGGAGACCACCGAGACCCTGCGCAAGCATCGGCTCCTGGACACCGAGATCCTGCCCCTCTACGCGCGGCTCGGGCCCGCCGAGCAGGGGCGGATCTTCCAGCCCCACGGGGCGCGGCGCATCGTGTTGGCCACCAACGTGGCCGAGACCTCCCTGACCGTGCCGGGCATCCACTACGTGATCGACCCCGGCTTCGCCCGCATCAGCCGTTACAGCCACCGCAGCAAGGTGCAGCGCCTCCCGGTGGAGCGCGTCTCACGGGCCTCCGCCGAGCAACGCAAGGGCCGCTGCGGTCGGGTGGCGGCGGGGGTCTGCATCCGCCTCTACGAGGAGGAGGAATTCACCGCCCGCGCCGAGTTCACCGAGCCGGAGATCCTGCGCACCAACCTGGCCGCGGTGATCCTGCAGATGAAGGCGCTGGGCTTCGGCAACCCGGAGCGCTTCCCCTTCGTGGACCCGCCCGACAGCCGTCTCATCTCGGACGGCTACCGCCTGCTGCGGGAGCTGGGCGCCCTGAGCCCCGAGGGGGAGCTCACCCCCCTGGGGCGCCGCCTGGCCCGCCTGCCGGTCGACCCGCGCATCGCCCGCATGCTGGTGGCGGCTGGGGAGCTCGGCTGCCTGCGGGAGGTGCTGGTCATCGCCGCCGCCCTGAGCGTGCAGGACCCCCGGGAGCGACCCCTAGAGCGGCGCGAGGCGGCGGATCAGATCCATGCCACCTTCCAGCACCCGGAGTCCGACTTCCTGGCCTTCCTGAACCTCTGGGGTTTCCTTGAGAAGGAGCGCCGCCACCTCACCCAGCGCAAGTTCCGCCAGCTCTGCGAGCTGCACTTCCTGTCCTGGAACCGGCTGCAGGAGTGGCTCGACATCCACCAGCAGCTCCGCGCCCTCACCCACGAGATGGGCTACCGGGACAACGAGGCGGACGGGGGCTATGAGCAGGTCCACCAGGCCCTGCTCACGGGTCTGCTCGGGCACCTGGGCCTGCGGGACGAGGGCCGGGAGTACCTCGGTGCCCGTGGCAGCCGCTTCTTCATCCACCCCGCCTCGGGCCTGTTCAAGCAGGGGCCCAAGTGGATCATGGCCGCCGAGCGGGTGGAGACCAGCCGCCAGTACGGGCGCATCGTCGCCCGCATCCAGCCCGAGTGGGTGGAGCGGGCGGCCCCCCACTTGTTGCAGCGCAGCTACTCCGAGCCCCACTGGCAGGCGGCCTCGGGGCAGGTTGCGGCCTTCGAGCGGGTCACCCTCTACGGGTTGCCCATCGTCGCCAAGCGCCGGGTCAATTACGGCCCCATCAACCCGGCGGAGTCCCGGGAGATCTTCATCCGCTCCGCCCTGGTGGAGGGGGACTTCGACACCCGCGCCCCCTTCTGGCGCCACAACCGCGAGCTAATCGACCAGGTTCGCCACATGGAGCAGAAGTCGCGCCGCCGCGACCTCCTGGTGGACGAGGAGGCCCTGTACGCCTTTTACGCCGAGCGCGTCCCCGAGGGGATCTACAGCAAGCCCCTCTTCGAGGGTTGGCTGCGGGGCGTGAGCGCCCAGGAGCCCAAACGGCTGCACCTGCGCCTGTCCGACCTGCTGCAGGCCGAGGCCCGGCCCGTGACCGAGGCGGCCTTCCCGGACTTCCTGCAGGTGGGCGGGAGCCGCTTACCCCTCGAATATCGCTTCGAGCCCGGCGATCCGGCGGACGGGGTGACCCTGGTGGTGCCCCTGCCCCTGGTCAACCAGGTCTCCCCCGACCGCTGCGACTGGCTGGTGCCGGGACTCCTGGAGGAGCGGGTCATCGCCCTGCTGCGCGGCCTGCCCAAGGCCCTGCGCCGGGAGCTGGTGCCCATCCCGGACACCGCCGCCCAGCTCCTCAAGCGGCTGCGCCCCAGCGAGCGGCCCCTGACCCAGGCCCTGGCGGAGGAGATCCGTGCCCTGAAGGGGCTCTACGTCCCCGGCGACGCCTGGGACGAGTCGGGGATTCCCGACCACCTGCGCCTGAACCTCCGGCTGGTGGACGAGCAGGGGGCGACCCTGGCCGCCGGACGGGATCTGGGCCGGCTCAAGCGCGAGCACGCCAGCGCCGGCCAGGCCCAGTTCGCCCGCCTGCCGGCGGCGGCCCTGGAGCGCGAAGGCATCAGCCGCTGGGACTTCGATGCCCTGCCCGAGGCGGTGGTGCTCGACCGCGCCGGCATCCGGCTGCGGGGCTACCCCGCCCTGGTGGACCGGGGCGACAGCGCGGCCATCGCGGTGCTGGACTCCCCGGAGAACGCCGCCCAGGCCCACCGGGCGGGGCTGCGACGGCTCCTCAGTCTCCAGCTCGGGGCGGAGCTACGCACCCTGCGCAGGAACCTCCCGGAGCTCAACCGCCTGCGCCTCCAGTACGCCAAAGCGGCGCTCCCCGCCGAGGGAGCGGATGCCGCGGCCACCGACATCGCCGAGGCGCTGATCGCCCTGAGCCTGGACCTCACTTTCCTCGAAGGCCAGCCGACCCTGCGGGAGCGCGCCGCCTTCGAGGCCCGCATCGCCGCGCACCGGGGCCGGCTCATGGGGGTGGCCAGCGAGGTCTGTGCCCTGGTGGGGGAGATCCTGGACCTCTACCAGACCCTGCGCCGGCAGCTCGCCGCTATCACCCAGGCCCACTGGACCCCGACGGTGGCCGACCTGCGCCAGCAGTGGGACGGCCTGGTGTTCCGCGGCTTCCTCCAGGCCATCCCCTACCCCCAGCTCAAACGCTACCCCCGCTACCTCAAGGCGGCGCTGATCCGCCTGGAGCGGCTCCGCTACGGGGTAGGCCCGGACCAACGGGGCATGGGCGAGTTGGCCCCCTTGCTCGCCCGCTGGCGGGAGCGCCTGGAGGCGGCGTGTCAGGCCGGCCGTCGGGACCCGCGCCTGGAGGAGATCCGCTGGCAGATCGAGGAGCTTCGCGTCTCCCTGTTCGCCCAGCAGCTCGGCACCGCCTATCCCGTCTCGGTGCAGCGCATCGAGAAACGCTGGCGGGAGCTGGGTTTGTAATCTACCTACTACTGTCCTATGTTTTCCTTTTGGAAACTGCTGCAACCTCAGCGCAGGTGCGGGTGGAGGGCAGGAACAGAGGATCACCCAATGGGTGAAGTGGGATTTTGGTGCAGAAAGCGTTGGTCACGGGTGTTGATAAGGCGATTGAGGACCACGTTCGGGCGGCAGAGCAGCTTGGGTGGGTATCGGACTTCACCTATGTCTCCACCTGGCGGGGTTTCGTCTATGTGGCCTTCGTCATCGATGTCTTCGCCGGGCGCATTGTAGGGTGGAAGGCCTCAGCTCAGCCGCTACCGAACTCGTGCTCGATACCCTCGAGCAGGCACTGTTCGCCCCTCAGCCACCCGCCCAGGTAGCCTGACCCACCCTAGCGACCG
>CAZFHV010000129.1:0-9747 GCA_964519095.1 uncultured Chromatiaceae bacterium
GCGGCGTGGCCAAACCATGTGTCGCGCGTGGCCAAACCATGTGTCGCGCTACATGCTGGCGATAGATCACCTGGGGGACCTTGAGCAGGTCGAGGTCCGGGGGCGGGTCTTCGGCGATGGGTCTGGGCTCCGCATCACCACCGTCGAGCCGAAGGCCGTAGCGGCTCCGCTTGCCAGTTCCGCCACCCTGTTCCTGGTGGAGCCGCAGCCTAAGCGGGTGTCCGAGTGCATGTAGGCCTTCCACGATGGTCGGGCGTTGGCGCTTCCAGGTTGCGTCGAGTTTCTTCCAGTACCCCGTCATAAGGCGCCTGCCTCGCTCGCGGTCCTTTTCCCATCCGACCGCGCCAGACACCTTAAACAATTCCCGTAGCCGCTCCCCGATCTCCCATGCCTCGAAACCCCAGTGATCCGGGTTGGCATCCGGCGCCAGGCGATCCGGCTGCTCCTGAACCAAGTCACATAGGGCTCTCAGCATCTCTACTTCGCGTGTCTGAGGCGTCCAGCCAGCGGCGATCTTCCTGATGGCCCGGACTGTTTCAACAACCTGCTCGCTGTCCCAACCCGTCTCGAACCCGTTCGGTCCCTGTTCGCGGACGTCGCCCTCCGACACCTTTGCCCCTGCTTGCTCCATCCATTCAGTCGAGGGCTTACCAGTGGAAACCATGAATCTGCTCCAGTCGTTTGGGTTGACCGTAGATGGCCGGCTAGTCTCGGTCGAGGAGGTCGCTCGTGGCAAGGCTTGCGACTGCTGCTGCCCCCTGTGCGGGGAGGTGCTGATCGCCCGCCAGGGGGACGTGCGCGCCTGGCACTTCGCCCATGCGAGCGGTGGGGACTGCGGGGCCGCCGCCGAGGGAGCGCTACACCTTGCCGTAAAGCAACTGATAGTCCAGGAGGGGAAGATCTTGGTCCCGGCGTTGGAGGCCCGGGCCTCCCATCGGTTGGACGATGGCCGGCTCGGCGAGGCGGCCTTGGTGCGCCCGGCGGAGACCTGGATGCTTGTCGGGACTCGTCCCGAGGTAGCCGTCGGAGCCCTGCGCATCGATGTCGCGGCAACCCATGACGGTGCCCCGATCTTCATCGAGGTCGCGGCCACGCACCTGGTGGACGACGCCAAGCGCCTAGCGTTGGCCGGTCTCGGTGTGGCGTGCTTCGAGATCGTGCTCGACCCATCCCTGTATGAATCTTGGACCTGGGACAACCTGCGGCTGGAGGCCCTGGAGTGTCAAGGAAACCGGCATTGGATCTTTCACCCGGACCTACGGGCCTTGGACGAGCAAGCCAGATGCGAAGCGACGGCGAAGGCTTTCGAAAAGCCGGTTCTGGCAGCGGCTGCTCCAGAGCGGATCCGGCTTCGCCTGTTCACCGTACCGGTCCATCTGGTGGTCCAGAGCTGGGGGCTGTGTCTTTGGTGGCCCTATAACGAGCAGGTGAACCCGATGCTCAAGGCCGTCGCCAAGTCGTTTGGGGGTCGCTGGAAGGGTGCGCCGTACAGAAACTGGGTGATACCTCTCGGTGCTAGGTCCGCCCTACTGGAGCAGCTCCTCGGGATCGGGGCAGTCCGGGAGAGCTATTAATTCGGCCCATAAATAAGCGACCCATGATAAAATGGATGGCATGGAAAAGATCGATGTCCGCAAGCTCACCCCCGAAGGCCGCAACCTGCTCCGAGAGATGGTGGTGCGCTTACGCAAGCAATCGGGGATGGGGGCGGGGGATCTGGCCAAGGTGGCTGGGGTGCATCCGAGTACGGTGAAGGGATGGTTGGCGCGGGCCCACAAAGAAGGGGAAGGCTCCCTTCGGGAGCGTCCCCGCGGGCGTCCCATTGGGGCGTGCCGCAAGCTGACGATGGCCGATGAGGTGTGGGTTCGCGAGCAGATCGTGGATCGCTCGCCCCAGCAGATGAAGCTGGCCTTTGCCTTGTGGACGCGGCGGGCGATCGGGGAGCTGATCGAGGCGCGCTTTGGGGTGTGCTTACAACAGCGGCTGATTGGGAAGTACCTCAAGCGCTGGGGCTTCACCCCGCAAAGGCCGCTCAGGCGTGCGCTCGAGCAGCGCCCCGAAGCGATCAAGGAATGGCTCACCGAGAGCTACCCGGCGCTGGTGGCCCGGGTCAAAGCCGAAGGAGGGGTGATCTACTGGGGCGATGAGACGGCGGTGAAGGAAGATGGCCACTGGATTCGTGGCTATGCCCCCAGGGGCAAGACGCCGGTGCTGGCGCTGCCCACCCGCTGGCAGAAGCTCTCGATGATCTCGGCGATCTCCCCCCGCGGTGAGGTGGCGTTTCGCATCGTGGCGGGCAGCATCAACACTGAGCGCTTCCTGGATTTCTTGGCCGCCCTCATTGAGGGGGCACCCCGCAAGGTCTTCCTGGTGGTCGACAATCTTCGGGTGCACCACGCCAAGGGGGTCAGCGCATGGCTGGCGGAGCACAAAGACAAGATCGAGCTGGCCTTTCTCCCGCCGTATGCGCCCGAATCCAATCCCGATGAGTACCTCAACCGCGATCTCAAGACCGCCCTGCGTAGCGGCCCGGTCAGCTCGGATAAAGATAGCCTGCTCGAGAAGGCCATGGCATTCATGAACCAACTCACCACCCTGCCCGAAAAGCTCAGGGCCTACTTTAGGCATCCCGCCGCTGCCTATGCAGCACAGGGTATTTAAGGGCAGGGTTAATAATTTGAGCCCATGTGCGGCCGCCTCATCCAGCATTCCCCTTCTTCGGCCTATCTGGATCTGTTCGGCATCGAGGCCGCTCTCGGGGAGATTCCGCCGCGCTACAACCTCGCCCCCTCCCTGCCGATCCTGGTGGCCCGAATCGCTTCCAACGGCAAGCGGGAGCTGACCTATCTGCGCTGGGGTCTGGTGCCCTCTTGGTCGAAGGGACCCGATGCCCGTTTCAGCATGATCAACGCCCGCGCCGAGACCCTGGATCAGAAACCCGCCTACCGCGGACCCTTCCGCTACCGCCGCTGCCTCATCCCCACCGAGGGGTTCTACGAGTGGAGGCCGGAGCGGGGCGGCAAGCAGCCCTACCTGATCCGCATGCGATCGGGGAGGCCCTTTGCCTTGGCGGGGCTGTGGGACCAGTGGCAGGACCCCAACGGCTCAGCACTCGAGACCTGCAGCATCATCGTCACCGACGCCAACCCCTTGGTCGCCCCCATCCACGACCGGATGCCGGTGATCCTACCCCCCGAGATCTGGGACAGCTGGCTCGATCCCCATCAGCAGGACACCCGCGCCCTTCGCTCCCTCCTCGTCCCCTGCGACCCTTCCTCCATGGAGACCTACCCAGTCTCCCGAGCGGTCAACAACACCCGCAACGATGACTCGAGCCTGATCGAGCGGGTTTGATCTCTCAGGTCGTCACAGGCTCAGTTCTTGAGCCTGTGTTCCTCCCATACTGAGTCCCAGGGTGCCTTCCCCGATGCCCTGAAGGGGCGCTGTCCTGTTTACCGACTTTGCGTTTCTCGGTGGAGTGAGGCTCGGTGAGCCCCAGATCAGCCGCAACCTCAGCCTCCGGGGCGGCAGCGAGTAGAAGATCTCCGTCCCAGTCTCCGGTATGGAGGGCGGCCGTCGGGCAGCCCAGGGCGTCCTGTCGAGAATGTATGTAAGATCATATAATTAGGTTGGCGCGACAGGCGCCGATGGCCCTGCGTTGAACCACCGAGAGAGGAGGGCCCCATGGCTCGCACCAGTCTTCCGCACCCCATCCCCAACCGGCCCAGCCCCGGCGGTGAGAGTGTCCTGGTGGCCATCTACCGGAGACTGTCGCCACCGGAGCGCGAGAAGCTGGTCGCCCTCGCCCAGCAGATCGAGCTGGCCGCCGCCCGGCGCTCCGAGCGCTATCTGCTCCATTGATGCGCGGCAGGCACCCACCCCGATCGAATGCTCACCCCCACCCACCTGCTCACCGCCCAGGTCGCCTACCTTGCGGGCTGTATCAGTACCGCCCACCCGCCGGCCCCGACGGAGGCCTTGGGGGCCCTGGGTGGGGCCCTGATCCCGGATCTGGATTCCCGCCACTCATACATCGGCCGGGCGCTGCCGTTTCTCTCGGGCCCCCTGGAGTATCGCTTCGGCCATCGGACCCTAACCCATTCGCTCCTGGCTCAGGTAGTGTTCGGAGCCCTCGCCTGGGCACTCCTGCCCTTCGGCTTGTTCCTCGCCCTGGTGGCGGGTTGGCTGTCCCATAGCTTGGCGGACATGATGACCCCCTCGGGGGTGGTGTGGCTGTGGCCCGCCCGGGGACGCTGTGTGCTACCGGGCAATGTCCGCTACCGCATGGAGACCCTGGGCAAGGGGGAGCTGGGGTTTCTCCTGGTGATGGTGCTGTTGGGCCTGGTGCTCATGCCCTTGGCCCGCACCGGGGAGGGGACCCTCGGATTGGTGCGCTCCGCCATCGGGGACATCCTCTCTGCTCGTCAGCAGTACGACGCTGGCAAGGGCAGCCATGCCTTCAAGCTCGAGGTCCGGGGCCGGGACAACCGCAGCTATGCCGACATCTCCGGGACCTATCCGGTGATCGGCCCCTATCAGGAGGGCGGCTTTCTCCTGGAGACCGAAGCGGGACCCCGATCCTTGTGTCGCTCCGCCGCCTGTGACTGGCACCCGGACCATGCCGCCCTGATGCGGGCTGAGCCCGAGGAGACCCAGAGCTTCGCCCTCAAGCTGCCCCAGACCAGCACCAATGCACTGCGGGAGGCCCTGGCACCGCTTCGGTCCGCAGGCAAGGTCTATCTCCTGGGAACCCTGGATGCGCCGGCCATGAAACCCATCCCGCCCACGCTGGAGGTCTCGGGGGACCGGGTCACCCTCGGCTATGCCAGTCCCGAGATCCTGACCTCTTGGGGAAATCGCACCCTGCGCAACCTGGATCTCACCCTCCAGGTCCGCCACCCACCCGGTGCCAGGGTCCCCGAGGGACTCGACTTCACCCCAGCCACTGTCGAGCTTCACCCGTTACTTGGCAAATGGGTGGAGCAGTCCCACGGAAGATGACCCCCAGGGAGGCGATCGCCTGATGGGCTCGCTGTTTCGGCTGCTGCGCCTCGCCACCGCCCATCATCGGCTGAGTCTCTTCTGGGCCCTGTCCCTCCTCGGGCTCATCCTCCCCTGGCTCACCAGTTGTGAGTCTCCCACCCTCAGTAGCCTGTTCCGCCCGGAGCAGCCCTGCACGGTGCAGAGCATCCACGATGGGGACACCCTGCGCCTCACCTGTGCAGGTGAGCACCTGCAAGTGCGGCTGTACTGCATCGATGCCCCGGAGCTGGATCAAAAGCCCTGGGGGCAGGAGTCCCGCGATCACCTCCGGGCCATCACCCCCAAACAAGTGCTGCTCATCCCCCGAGACAAGGACCGCAACGGCCGCACCGTGGGTGAGGTGCTCACCGATGACCCTGACCGGGAGAACCTCAACCTGGCCCAGGTGAGAAGCGGCAACGCCGCGGTGTACCGGAGCTTCTGCGAGGGGGATGCCTACTACCAGGCCGAGCGGGAGGCGAAACGGCTCAAGGCCGGGATCTGGGAGCGGGCGGGGGAGCAGCAGGCGCCTTGGGGCCACCGGCGGGGATAGATGAGAGACGCCAGGGCAGCCAGAGGGTCTCACCGACGCGGAGCGGCGGATGCGTTCTTATGACCTCTAGGCGCCGACGGCCCCTGATCAGGTCTCATCCAGAGAGGCATTCGGCCTCGAAGGCTGGTGCGAGCCCAACAAAAGGAGGGTCCGAAAAGCCGGTATACTTTTACAATTACCGGCAATCAGGAACAGGCTCTCGGCCATGGGATCGACACAAGAGGCCGTGCTCACGCTGGTGCGGGATCAGGGGATCCTCCGCCCCCGGGACCTGGATGCCCAGCATCTGCCCCGCGTCTCCCTGACGCGGCTGGTGCGCCAAGGACGCCTGGCACGCATCGGCCGGGGACTCTATGCCCTCCCCGATCGTGAGCTCTCGGCCCACGGGACCCTGGCGGAGGTCGCCCGCCGCTATCCGCGGGGGGTGATCTGCCTGCTCTCGGCCCTGCGCTTTCACGAGCTGACCACCCAGGCCCCCCACGAGGTCTGGCTCGCCATCCCCAACAAGGCCCGGCCCCCGCGCCTGGACTACCCACCCCTGCGCATCGCCCGCTTCTCCGAGTCGGGTCTGCGGGATGGTGTGGAGGAGCAGCTCATCGATGGGGTCGCGGTGCGCATCACCGGGCTTGCGCGCACCCTGGCGGACTGCTTCAAGTACCGCAACAAGATCGGTCTCGATGTGGCGCTCGAGGCCCTGCAGGAGGCCTGGCGCGGGCGGCGGGTGAGCATGGACGCCCTCTGGCACTCCGCCCGGCAGTGCCGCGTGGCCAACCTCATGCGCCCCTACCTCGAGAGCCTCCCGTGAGGGGGCCCGATCGGGGTGCATCGCTGCGTGCCCGCCTCCTCGCCAAGGCGAAGGCGGCCCGGCAGGACTTCAACCTGGTCCTGACCCGCTATGCCCTGGAGCGGCTGCTCTACCGCTTGAGTCGGTCGCGCTACCGGGATCAGTTCCTGCTCAAGGGCGCCTTGTTGTTCGATCTCTGGTTCGACATCCCGCACCGGCCGACCCGCGACGCCGACCTGCTCGGCTACGGCCCGGCAGAAGCCCAGGCCTTGGAGTCCCTCTTCCGCGACCTGTGCGCGGCGCCGGGGGAGGGCGATGACGGAATCTACTTCCAGGCCGAGACCGTCCGGGCCGAGGAGATCCGCAAAGACGCCCACTACGGCGGCATCCGCATCACCCTGGTCGGGGTCCTCGCCGGTGCCCGCTGCCCGGTGCAGGTGGACGTGGGTTTTGGGGATGTGGTGACCCCTGCCCCGGAGGCCATCGACTATCCGACCCTGCTCCCCGAGCTGCCCGCCCCCAGGCTGCGCGCTTATCCGCGCGACACGGTGGTCGCCGAGAAGCTCGAGGCCCTGGTGGTGCTGGGGGTCGCCAACAGCCGCATGAAGGACTTCTTCGATCTCTGGGTGCTGGCCCGCTATAGCGACTTCGACGCCGAGACCCTGCGGCGGGCGGTGGGGGCGACCTTCGAGCGACGCGGGACTCCCATACCCGAGGGGATACCCTTCGGTCTGAGCGAAGACTGCGCCGCTGACCCGCGCAAGCAGGCCCAGTGGCTCGCCTTCCTCTCCAAGAATGGGCTCCAACCGGTGCCGCTGGAGGAGGTTCTCGCACTGCTGCGTGCATTCCTGATGCCGGTTCTCGGTGCGGTGCGCCTCGGTGCCCCCCTGGGCGGGCATTGGTCTGAGGGCTGCAGCTGGCGCTGAACCGAGCCGTGGCACCCCGGATGAGCCCCTCGTCAAGCAAGCTCCGCGACGGCGAACGAATCCGCAAGGCGCTTTCTCTCAAACAGATCGCACCGATCCAGGAGCGGCTGGCCCCAGCGCTCGCCCAGATCCCGGCGCTTCGCTACATCAAGCTCTTCCCCGAGCGGCTCACCGCCTCCAACCTGCTGTCCCGGGATAGCAAGAACAACCCCGTGGTGGTGATGGGTGGCGAGGGACTGGTCGGGGTGGAGCTGCTCATCGACTCCGCCATGCACAGCATCCAGTTCTACGCCCTGACCTCCGCCGTCAAGGGGTGCGGGGGACGGATGGTCGAGGCGGTGCTCGCCGCAACACCCGAGGACTGGTTCATCGCCGTTCCGATGGACTGGAGCAGAGGTTTCTGGGAGCGGATGGCGCAGAAGTATCCGCGGCTGCAGGTGTTCTGAGCGCGGTACTCCGGTTGAGGATCACGCACGGCGGGGCGGCGGAGTTGGCAGGATTCCTCGTGCATGGGTGTACCAACGGGGATTCACACGAACCCGGAGGGCAGGAGGTGGCCACCAGCGTCCACGTCCCGAAGATCCAGACGACACGCCTGCAACGGGGAGAGGGTCCGGGGGGCGGGGGATCCGGTGGCACAGCCTGATCATCAACCAGGCTTCCCTTCGGGATCCCGGGCGGGGTAGCCAGGAGTCCCGCTCCCCACCCGGACCCCACCCGCGGCGACGTAGACGATGCGGATCGAGGCGCCCTTCCTGCCGCAGGCCGTGCACCGCAGGCGACTCCGAAGGGCCGGGATGGTGACCCCCTCGGGAACGGTCGACCGATCAAGCCAGACGCCATGACCGCAGTGGTCACAGGTGACCGCGATGGCGAACTGATCCGGCGGGAAGTCGGAGAGGACGTTGTCTCCGGTCTGCTCGGGAGATGTGCCGGGACCTCTGGACATGGCGGACCTCTTCGACCACTGGCACCGGGGGACCGGTGTGAGACCGCTGGAGGGCGGCAAGGACGCGCGACTGGTGGCGACAGATGACGCTGCTCGACTCTCGACGATGAGCCCACGAGGGTAGGACACACCAGGCTCAGCGGCTGAGCCCGCGCCGGTCGGATCGCTGGGACCTGGGAGGGGACTGGGATTGGGACTCCGACCTGGACCGCGGGGACCGAGGTGTCTCCCCGATCCCAAGACCCAGCAGTGCTCGGCTGTCACGGCGCTTGCAAGTCGGAAGCCAACCCCCGCGCCAGCCTCGCGGCCGGTTCTCGATCCCCCTGTCCCCCAGGGGGACCCTGCGGATACCCCATCGCGATCCCCAACGCGCCGCCACTGCGCTCCGCCTCACTTTCGGGTTTCGCCCCTGTCGTTCGGCTGCGCTTAGTCGCGGCTCTGGGGCTGGCGGCTGATCCCTGTTCCCTTCGCTCACGCCACCGTCTCGCAGCCGCTCGCACGGCGCGCGCACATCGCTCGCCCAGCTCGCGGCGCAAGGCAGGCGGCTGTGCCTGGGTGATCCCTGGGACGCTCGCGCCTTCCACGGCGGGCCAAGGCTCGCCAACAGCGCTCCCCCTGGCCCTTGCAGGTCGGCACTTCGCTTGAGGGCTTGCGGTGGTCTCAGCTCGAAGAGCCGGCTGTCACACCCCTTGCAGGTCCGCCCCTTCGCGCGTGTGAACGCCACACCCGCTGCGGGTCGGGCAAGGGTCGCGCCAGCCGGCGGGGGCGGTGGCGAGCGCCTCTGGCTTGCCGGGAGAGGCTGTGTGGTCCATCACTGAACGTCCTGAAAACTTGCGGTGTGGTGCTGTTTTCGTTTAACCTGGCATTCTGAGGGGAGGTACCACTATGGACAAAGACGATGTCTTGTCGCCCCTAATGGATGCCATCACCGGTTCCACCAAGGCGCTCTCGTTCCTCGTCGACAAGCTCGACGGCTTCGTTTCCACCGAACCCGCGTTTGTGCTTCGGACCCTCATCCGCGATCTGGGCGACTCCGTCGACCTGCTTCGCGCCGAGCTCGAGGCCCGTAACTGCTTCTCGATCAGCCCGCAGAACGCCGATACCCTTTGCCCTGGACCCAACTGAGGCGGCGCCCAGCCGCCACCTCAGTGTGGGGTTCGTAACGGGCTGAGGCGACGGTGAGACCGTCGCTGCGGCACTGCGCGTGAAGGGATCGACGGGCGGTGCAAGGTGGTTTGCGCCTCGATCCTGGGCGGCAGGGGGCTCGTACGATCCCGCAATCCCGCGGCGGACGACCGCCGCGCGGGTTGCCCCTTTGCGAAGCGATGCCTTGAGCCTAACGGCAGGGGCGACCCCCTTGTAAGGCGATTCTGAAACTCTTGTAAGAAGTTGCCGACACCTGCACTTCAGCCCTTCCATCGCTGGGCGCACTCACCATAATGACTCTCAGCCGCTCAGGGATGGGGTAGCCGACCTCGGGTGCTCCTTCTCCCGGTAGCCGAGAGTCTGGCGC
>CAZFHV010000130.1:0-1844 GCA_964519095.1 uncultured Chromatiaceae bacterium
TCCACGCTCACGAACAGCACCCGCACCGCCTCCAGCTCCCCTGGGCTCAGGCCGTCCAGGGCCTTGCCGATGAGGGCCAGGTTGGTGGGGCAGACGTCCGGGCACCAGGTATAGCCGAAGAAGATCAGCACCAGCTTGCCCCGCAGGTCCGCGAGCCCCACCGGGCCCTGCCAGGACTGGAGCAGGAAATCGCCCCCCGCGGGCAGCTGGGCCAGGCCCGCCCTCCCCCGCTCCCCAGTCCCCTCGGGCAGGGGGTCCCACACCCAGGCCATCCACGCCAGGGTTACCCCCAGGGCGAGCGCCACCACCAGCAGGGCAGCCCGCTTCAAGCCTTCGCCGGCCCCCGTCGCTCGCCAAGGCCCCCGCGACCGATCACCGAGCCGGGCTCAGGGTCTCGAAGCGGAAGGGCGCCCCCACCAGCCCCCTGGGGGTACGCACCAGCACCCTGGCCTCCCAGGTCATGCGGCTGCGGACACAGGCCGGCAGGGTACCGCTGCCCCCGAAGCCCCCGGCCGCCAGGGGTTGCAGCGGGACCCGGTTGAAACCCATGTTCATGTCCACCCCCTGGAAGTCCACCGCCACCTCGCGGACATCCAGACCCCTGGTGTGCACGGAGAGCCCCAGGGGCTGGGTGGCCGGCAGCGTGGGGGGCTCGATGCCCAGGCCGATCTCTCCCCCGCCCGGCAGGCGGGCCACACAGGGCCCCTTGCGCAGATCGCAGGCCAGGTCAAGGGGGGCCATCTCCGCCACCTCCGGGTACAGCAAGGGCCAGGCCTTGTAGAGGGCGACACCGACCAGGGCGATGGCGAGGATGGCCACCAGGGCCCAGAGTAAGCCCATCCCCTTCGCCCTTCGCGCCGCTGTCATGGGTGGCGGATGCTTGCCCTGGCCGGTGAGACCGGCGTTGATGGAGGTCAACCCCCCGGGGCGCCGCCAGGGGGCTGGAGCATGGGCCCCCATTCCCCGCCTAGGCAAGGGGCTCGATCTCCACCAGTACCTCGTTGGGGTTCACCGCATCGCCCTTGCGCACGAACAACGCCGTCACCTTGCCGGCGATGGGGGCCAGGATCTCCGTCTCCATCTTCATGGCCTCGGTAACCAGCAGCGGCTGCCCCGCCGCTACCTCGTCCCCCTCCTTCACCAGCACCTTGACGATGTTGCCCGGCATGGAGGTGACCACGTGCCCCTCTTGGGTCGGCTTGGGCCGCTTGCCCGCGATGGCCTTCTTCACCGCCCCCTGGGCACCGCCGGTGAGGACGATCTCGTCGAGAGTTTCCACCACCACCTCTTCCGGGACCCCATCGAGGGTGAGATAGAAGTGGCGCTGGGACTGCTCCTTGTGGCCTGCGCCGGTGACCTTGACGTGATAGGTCTCGCCGTGGAGGACGATATTGAACTCGGTGGGGGCCACCTTCTGGGTGCTATCCCCGGCGGGCGGCTCCAGGAGCTCCGGCTGTAGGGTCCCGGCCTTGCGCTGCTCGAGGAACAGTCGGCCGATCTCCGGGAACATGGCGTAGGTCAGCACGTCCTCCGCGCCCGCCGCCAGGGGGCCGATCTCGCTGCCCAGCCGGTCCATCTCCGGCTTGAGGAGGTCCGCGGGGCGACAGTCGATCAGCTCCTCGTTGCCCACCGCCTGCTGCTGCAGGGTGGGATTGACCGGGGCGGGGGCCCGGCCATAGCCCCCCTGGAGGTAGCGCTTCACCTCGTTGGTGATGGTCTGGTAACGCTTGCCGGTGAGGATATTGAGCACGGCCTGGGTACCGACGATCTGGGAGGTGGGGGTCACCAGGGGTGGATAGCCCAGATCCTTGCGCACCACGGGGATCTCCGTGAGGACCTCGTTC
>CAZFHV010000130.1:1859-9739 GCA_964519095.1 uncultured Chromatiaceae bacterium
AACTGATTGGCCAGATTGGAGATCATGCCCCCCGGGACCTGGTTCACCTGCACCCGAGTGTCCACCCCGGTGAAATCGCTCTCGAACTGGTGATACTTCTTGCGCACCGCGAAGAAGTACATGCCGATCTCCTGGATCTTCTCCAGGCTCAAACCGGTGTCGTAGTCGCTCCCCCGCAGGGCTGCCACCAGGGACTCGGTGGGCGGGTGGGAGGTCCCCCCGGCAAAGGAGGAGATGGCGGTGTCGAGGTGCTCGCAGCCTGCCTCGATGGCCTTGAGCTGACACATCTCCGCCTGGCCGGCGGTGGCGTGGCAGTGCAGGTGCAGGGGCAGGTCGACCGCGTCCTTGAGGGCGGCGACCAGCTCGCCGGTCACGTAGGGGGTCAGCAGCCCCGCCATGTCCTTGATGACGATGGAGTCGCAGCCCATCTGGGCCAGCTCGCGGCCCATGGCCACGAAGCCGGCGATGTCGTGCACCGGGCTCTGGGTGTAGCAGATGGTGCCCTGGGCATGCTTGCCCACCGCCTTGGTGGCCTCGATGGCTACCTGCAGGTTGCGCAGGTCGTTCAGGGCATCGAAGATGCGGAACACGTCCATGCCGTTGTCCGCGCTCCGCCCCACGAAGGCCCGCACCACATCGTCCGAGTAGTGGCGGTAGCCGAGCAGGTTCTGGCCCCGCAGCAGCATCTGTAGCCGGGTGTTAGGTAGCGCGGCGCGGAGCTTGCGCAGTCGCTCCCAGGGGTCCTCCTTGAGGAAGCGCACGCAGGCATCGAAGGTGGCCCCCCCCCAGACCTCCAGGGACCAGTAGCCAATGGCGTCGAGCTTGGCGCAGGCGGGGAGCATGTCCTCCAGCCGCATGCGGGTGGCGATGAGGGACTGATGGGCATCGCGCAGGATGACGTCGGTGAGCTGGACTCTCGGCATGGCGGACTCCGGGGTTAGAGGCCGGCGTGGGCGGCGATGGCGGTGGCCAGGGCGATGGCCACGGTCTCGTGGGGGCGCTCGTCGGGGTATTCGAGCAGCTGGGGATTGGTCTCCAGGAAGCCCGTGTCGAAGCGGCCACTGCGGAACTCCGGGGAGCGCAGGATGGCCTGGTAGAAGGGGATGGTGGTCTTGATGCCGAACAGCCCCGTATCACGCAATGCCCGCTCCCCCCGGGCGATCAGGTCCTCCCAGGTCAGGGCCCAGACGATCACCTTGGCCAGCATGGAGTCGTAGTAGGGCGGCACGCTGTAGCCGGTGTAGATCCCCCCGTCGGTGCGCACCCCCGGACCGCCGGGGGCGTAGTAACGGGAGATGCGCCCGAAGCTCGGCAGGAAGCCGTTCTTGGGGTCCTCGGCGTTGATGCGGAACTGCATCGAGAAGCCGCGGCGACTGATCTCGTGCTGGCGGTAGCGCAGGGGCAATCCGGCGGCGACGCGAATCTGCTCCTCCACCAGGTCCACCCCGGTGATGGTCTCGGTCACCGGGTGCTCCACCTGGATGCGGGTATTCATCTCCATGAAGTAGAAGTGCCCGTCGGCATCCTGCAGAAACTCCACGGTACCCGCGTTGGTATAGCCCACCGCGCGGGCCGCCAGCACCGCGAGCCCGCCCACGTACTGGCGCTCCGCCTCGTCGATCTGGGGCGAGGGGGCGATCTCGATGAGCTTCTGATTGCGTCGCTGGATGGAGCAGTCCCGCTCGTAGAGGTGGATGCAGTTCCCATGGTGATCCGCCAGCACTTGGACCTCGATGTGGCGCGGGTTGACCACGCACTTCTCCAGGAATACCTCCGCGCGGCCGAAGGCCTTGGTGGCCTCGGAGATCACCCGCTCGAAGTTGCGGCCGAGCTCCGCCGCGTCCTCGCAGCGGCGGATGCCCCGTCCCCCGCCCCCCGAGGTGGCCTTGAGCATCACCGGGTAGCCGATGCGGGCGGCCTCGGCCAGGGCCTCCTCCTCGCTCGCCAGGTTGCCGGTGGAGCCCGGCGTCACCGGCACCCCGGCCTTCTGCATGGCGAAGCGCGCCTCGGTCTTGTCCCCCATACGCCGGGTCACCTCGGGGGTGGGACCGATGAAGGCGATGCCATGGCGTTCGCAGACCTCCGCCAGCTCCGGGTTCTCGGAGAGGAAGCCATAGCCGGGATGGATGGCGTCGCAGCCCGTGGCCACCGCCAGGTTGACGATGCGATGGACGTTGAGATAGCCCGCCAGGGGGTCTGCGCCCAGCCCATAGGCCTCGTCCGCCTTCTTCACGTGCAGGGCATAGCGGTCGGCGTCGGAATAGATGGCCGCCGAGCGGATGCCCATCTCCGCGCAGGCACGGATGACGCGCACCGCGATCTCCCCGCGGTTGGCAATCAGGATCTTGCGGAACATGGCTCCCCCCTTGGCGATCGATCCGGTGCGGGGCTTCTTCTCGACCGTGGGACCCCGCCCGCGGGCGGCGTGGGCCGCGGGGCCGATCCCCGGCGCATTGGCGCAAAAAAGGCAGGCTAAGGCGCCGGTCAACGGCCGTCAAGCCGGCTTGACCGACCCTCCCCAGCCCCCCGTGCCGCCGCCACCCACAAGTCGCTAAACTTCACTCATCCCAGAGGCAACAGGTTCGGTGGACCGGGCAGTGTGGCGCTATTCCCGATGGCGAGACCAGCGGCTCCTCGAGCGCCTGCGGCCGCGCTTCGCCGATGCCCTCTGGGAATCGGTGTGGGAGCGGCTACCGCTGCTGTGGGGCTTCAGCCCCGAGGAGGAGCAGACGCTGCGGGACCTCAGCCTGCTCTTCCTCGGGCGCAAGGCGATCGAGGGGGCGGCGGGGCTCAGGGTCACCGACGAGATGCGGCTGATGGTGGGGCTGCAGGCCTCCGTGCCGATCCTGCACCTGGGCCTCGATTGGTACAGCGACTGGGTGGCGGTGATCCTCTACCCCGACGAGTTCGTCCCCGAGCGGGAGTGGGTGGACGAGGCCGGGGTGGTGTGGGTGTCCCAGGAGCCCCACACGGGCGAGGCCTGGGAGCGGGGGCCGGTGATTCTCGCCTGGTCGGAGGTGGCGGCCGGCAGCGAGCTCAGCGGTGTCAACGTGGTCCTCCACGAGCTCGCCCACAAGCTCGACATGCGCGATGGGCTCGCCAACGGCCACCCTCCCCTGCACGCCAACATGAGCAACGCCCGCTGGGCAGAGGCGCTATCGAGCGCCTATCAGGACTTCTGCCGCCGGGTGGACGCCGGGGAGGACCCCGACATCGACCCCTACGGCAGCGAATCCCCCGGCGAATTCTTCGCCGTGCTCACCGAGAGCTTCTTCGAGCTACCCGACGTGCTCCAGGAGGAATACCCGGAGGTCTATCGGCAGCTCTGTGCCTTCTACCGCCAGGACCCCCTCACCCGCCTGCGGGAGGGCGGTGTGCTCTAGGCGGTAGTCGGCAGCGACCCGGCACTCTTGCGCAGTGCCCAACAAAACCCCGCCGCTGTGGTACCTTTGCCGCGAGTCCAGTTCCAAGCTGGCTCAGGGGGCGCCTCCATTTTGGCGGCGCCATCCCACCACCGGCCGACCCCTGATCCCATGAGCGCACTCTTCCTGCACTGCCGAGCCGGCTTCGAATCGGAATGCGCCGCCGAGGTCCAGCAGCGCAGCGGCGAGCTTGGGGTGAGCGGTTACTGCAAGGGCCGGCCCGAGGCGGGCTTCGTCGTCTTCGAGAGCAACGAGTCCGATGGGGCCCCGCGCACCCACCGCGCCGTGGCCTTCAACAGCCTGGTGTTCGCCCGCCAGTGGTTCGTGATCCTGCGGCTCTGCGAAGGGCTGCCACCGGAAGACCGGGTCAGTTCCCTGGTGGGGGCCGCCGCCGGGCTGCCCCGCCCCGCCGCCGCCCTGTTCCTGGAGACCCCCGACACCACCGAGGGCCGTGAGCTGGCCCGGCTCTGCCGCGGCATCCGCGTCCCCCTGGAGGCAGCCCTGACGTATGCCCGGCTGCTGCGCCCCGCAGCCGGTGACGACGGCCTCTGCCTGCACGTCTGCTTCCTGGACGGCGCCACCGCCTTCGTCGGCTATGCCGCCCAGGCCAACAGCCCCCCCTGGCCACGGGGCATCCCGCGGCTGCGCTACCACCACGACGCGCCCAGCCGGGCGGCCCTCAAGCTCGACGAGGCCATCCTGCGCTTCCTCTCCCCCGAGGAAGGAGCACGCCTCCTCAGCCCCGGCACCCAGGCGGTGGACCTGGGCGCCGCCCCCGGCGGCTGGACCTGGCAGCTCATGCGCCGTGGGCTCCAGGTCACCGCGGTAGACAACGGACCCCTCGCCCCGGACCTCCTCAAGTCCGGCCTGGTCTCCCACCTCTGTGTCGATGGCTTCAGCTACCGCCCCAAGGCACCCGTCCCCTGGATGGTGTGCGACATGGTGGAGCAGCCCATCCGTATCGCCGACCTGGTGGCCCGCTGGATCGAGGAAGGCTGGTGCCAGCAGACCATCTTCAACCTCAAGCTCCCCATGAACCGCCGCTACCAGGAGGTGCAGCGCTGTCTGGACCTCATCCGCCGCCGCCTCGGCAAGAAGGCCCTCCGGTTCTCACTCACCTGCAAGCAGCTCTACCACGACCGCGAAGAGGTCACCGCCTGCCTGCGAAGGCTGTAACGCCCCTCCGCCGCAACTGGCCAGCCGGGCCGCGAACCTTTCGCCGCCTGCCTCAGCTATCGCCCTGCCGCCGCGGTGACCTCCCCCAGCCGGGCTATTCGGCGGTCGAAGCCGCGAGCTGAGACGTCCACGCCGCGTTTTCGTGGCTCTTCACCTCACCGCGGCGGGTCCGTGCAAACTCCTCGAGCTGGCGACGCATCGCATCGAAGGCGTCGCGCACCGCCACATAAGCGTCCTCGTGGGCCTGGTTCTCAGTGGGATTGCGGCTGACCACCAGCTCGCGGCCGGGCACCGAGACCTGGATGCCCACTCCAAAGAGGTTGCCCTGGTGGTGATGCTTGTGACCCGCTTCGACCACTACCCTACAGCTTATGATGTGGTCGCAGAACTGATCCAGCTTGGAGGCCTTGTCGGCGATGTCCGCCTCGAGGGCGAGGGAACGCTCCATATTGCGGAAGGTCACTTGCAGCGGAAGTCTCATGCGAGTACTCCTGGTTCACTGAGGTTGAGCCACCCCTCCGCCCCGATCCCCGGGGACGTGGGCGGCACTTCGACGGGGAACTCGGGGACCCCTCCGGGGAGTGGCCCCGGGATCTCCAACGGCGGTAGCTCGGGGGGAACCTCCCCCGGCAGGGGCCCGGGAGGAAGCTCCGGAGGATAGGGCGGTGGCAGCTCCGGTTCCCCCGCCCCTGAGGCAATCCCAAACGGCTTCATCGATCTCACTGGCCTCTTCCGCGCCTCAACTTAACTATAGAACGCAAAAAACAGGGCGTGGGTTGCGCGGGATCAATTCCTGCTCACTCCGTCTCGGTTTTTTTGTCGCAGAATGATGCAAGATGGATCGGAGCAGAGATCGCCGAGGGCCGTGACTGCTTCAGTGACACCCTTGAGCGCGGAGCCTATTGCAGTGCCCGCCGATTGAGACCACCGAGGAGCCCGCCATGCCTATCGCCCCTACCGTCGAGCGCACCCTCGCTGCGCAGGGTGTAGAGTTTCGGCTGCTTCCCCACCCGCGCACCTATTCCACCCACGACACCGCGTTGGCGGCCCATGTGCCGGGAGACCACATCGCCAAGGCGGTGATCGTGAAGGATCCCCAGGGTTACGGCATGGTGGTGATCCCCGGTGATAGCTGGCTGAAGCTCGACAGTCTCAACAGCGATGCCAACCGCCAGTTCGTGCTGGCCTCCGAGCCGGAGGTGGAGGGGCTGTTCGACGACTGTGCGAGCGGTGCGGTGCCGCCCCTCGGCGGGGCTTATGGCCTGGAGACCTTCCTCGACGATGCCCTCGCCAGCCTGGCACGGGTCTATTTCGAGTCCGGCGACCACCAACTCCTCGCCGCCGTCTCGGGGAGCGATTTCCAGGCCCTGATGCGCGGGGTGCGCCACGGGCATTTCAGCCACGCCCACTGAGCGAGCCTGGTAGCCGGCGCGCTCGGACGGGACCGGGGGGCAGCGGATGAGCCAACGGGAGCCCGAGAAGGGCCGACATTACCTGGCTCACGAGCCGAAGTTCTGCAAGTGCCGGCTCTGCCACACCTACTTCTACGCGGACACCATCGAAGAGGCCCGCAGCGCCTGCCTGGAGCACGCCCGAGACCATCACCCCAACTGGGGCGAGGGGGCCTGCTACTGTCCGGACTGAGGGGATCATCCGCCGCCACCCAGGGGGAGACGAATCATGGCACTGGCACTCACCTCCACGGCCTTCGCTCCAGGCGAGGCCATCCCGGCAGGCTACACCTGTGAGGGCGCGGACATCGCCCCACCCCTGGCCTGGACCGGGGTGCCCCCCGGGGCCCAGAGCCTGGCGCTGATCCTCGACGACCCGGACGTCCCGGATCCCCGGGCACCGCGCCGGACCTGGGTGCACTGGGTGCTCTACAACCTCCCCGCGGCGAGCAGCGGTCTGCCCGAGGGCGTCACCACAAAGGATCTACCCTCTGGGACCCGCGAGGGCCGCAACGACTGGAACCGCACCGGCTACGGGGGCCCCTGCCCGCCCATCGGCCGCCACCGCTATTTCCACCGCCTCTATGCCCTGGACCGGATGCTGCCGGATCTGGGCGTCCCCACCACGGCCGCGCTCCTGGCGGCCATGCAGGGTCATATCCTGGAGCAGGCGGAGCTGGTGGGGACCTATCAAAAGGGTCGCTAGGGGAGAGACGGGCGCGTCCAGCCCTCCTCAGGCGTGGAGCTCCAGCACGTCGCCGTCCTCGACCGGCTGGTCCCGCCCCACCTGCTGACCGTCGAAGTGGTGGGGGCCCCAAACGCGGGCGTACTTGAGGCGGGCGGCCAGGTCCCGGTGCACCAGCAGGGCCACGTCCTGTACGGTGGCGCCCCGACGCAGGGTGAAGGGTCGATCCCGGTCCGGCGGCCGACCGGGGGCCTTGGTGTAGACCCGCACCACCTCGAGCTCGCGGAACAGCCAGGGGGCTAACCCCTCCAGGCCGGCACCGGTCTGTGCGGACACCACCAAGGCGGGAAAGTCCAGGTCCCCGAGCTCCCGCAGCACGCCGAGCTCCCCCTCCACCTCCGGGAGGATATCGGCCTTGTTCACCAGCAGCAGCGTGGGAAGCTGACGGGCGAAGGGGTTGAAGGACTCCTCGTCATCCTCCTCGAGCACTCCGGCACCCTTCCAGTCGTTGATCAGGAAGACGCTGCGCCTCGCGAGCTCCTCCCGCAGGGCCAGCAGCGCATCGAGGCAGCCCGGGTCCGCTAGGTCCACCACCAGCAGGGCCGCATCGGTGGGTTGAAGGGCGTTGGCGAGCCAGGGGATGGGGTGCTCGGGGACGATGGGGGGCAGGTCGATCAACTGGAAGGCGATGTCCTCGAAGGGGAGCATCCCCGGCTGGGGGAACTGGGTGGTGAAGGGGAAGGGCCCTACCGGGGCATGGGAGCCGGTGAGCCGGGCATGCAGCGCCGACTTGCCGCTGTTCGGCGGCCCGAGCAGCGCGATCTGCGCCGCCCCCTCCGGGCGGATCACCGTCTCGGGGCCGCCGCGGGCCCCACCCTTCTTGGGTCCCGCCAGCTCTTCGGTGAGCTGTTTGATGCGGCCCTTGATGTCCGCCTGGAGGTGATCCGTCCCCTTGTGCTTGGGGATGGTGCGCAGCATCTCCCGCAACCAGGTCAGCCGCTCCGCCGGATCGCGGGCCTGCCGAAAGCCGGTCTCGGCGGCACGGAAGTCGGGGGTGAGGTTGGCGGGCATGGGACGCGGTCGCGGGACTCGACCCTAGCAGCCTGTCGGACTTCACCCCTTTTCGAACGGGTAAAATACGGGCAG